>JBGTBE010000088.1:0-157968 GCA_041749535.1 Cryomorpha sp.
ATGGAAGAAGACATTCACAAAAAGTGGAATATGGAGCACCTTATAAATGCTGTGGCATTTAAGATGCGTTCGCTGAATTTTGATCGTTTCGTGGCGCTCGATGATTTCGACGTTGAGAAAGTTTCTATGCTACGGGAACAATTCCGTGTGCCAGGTATGGGCGACACCACAAGCCGCTACTTTCGCGACAAGCTCGCTATGCGCGTGAAAGCCAAAATGGAAGGCATACCCGTACCTCCCTTTACGCCGCTTTTTAACGATGATGAAATAAAACAATACATCGCTGAAGTGCCCGCTCCGTGGATGGTAAAACCGCGCTCAGAAGCATCGGCAGTAGGCATTAAAAAAATACACGACGAAGAAACACTCTGGAAAGTTCTTCACGAATTGGGAGATGTCCGTCACAGGTACCTGCTTGAAAAATTTTCGCCCGGTACAGTGTACCATGTTGATGCCCTTACCTACGAAGGAAAAGTGGTGTTCTCAAGGGAAAGCAGATACCTGGATACACCCTTCGATGTGGCGCATGGAGGTGGAATATTTCGCTCGCATACCTGTGAATTTAACGACCCGGCAGCCAAGGCATTAAAATCGCTAAACGCCAAAGTTCTCAAGGCCTTCGGCATGCAGTACAGCGCTTCTCATACTGAATTTATAGAATCCAGAGAGACCGGTGAGTTTCTCTTTCTCGAAACATCATCCAGGGTGGGTGGAGCCCATATAGCAGAAATGGTAGAGTACGCGAGCGGTGTATGTCTTTGGGCCGAATGGGCAAGACTAGAAACGGCTGTGGTCTCCGGCAAGCCGTATAAAATTCCAGTTGATAAAAAGGAACATGCAGGCATCATTGTTTCCCTGTGCAGAGAAGAGCGGCCAGACTCATCGCAGTTTACCGACAAGGAAATTGTGTGGAGGCTTGTGAAGAAATGGCATATTGGCATGATTGTTCGCCACAAGAAATCTGAAAGGACCTTGGAGCTTCTCCACAGCTATAGCCAGCGCATACAGCGTGACTACCACGCGGCTGCTCCGATTCCAGTTCGATCTCCTTGATAAAAGGTCAGGCTCACGAAGCTAACTACATCAAGATTTGAAGAAGGCAACACTTGCCCCTACCCAGTCCTTGTCTTTATTGTAGCGCACCCCAACCATCTCACCTTTGCTCACCCTTACAAGGTTGTTCACTATGCGCATACGTGGCTCATTGGCATCCCACACCATGAGCATACGCACTTCAAATTTTGCTGGTCCGGTAGGTGTTTGAATAAGCGGTTCATAATGAACTTTTCGCTGTAGAATATAATTGTCCCTATCTGTAATTTCATCCAGATCAGCTTGGTTGATGTGCAGTTTTACCCCGCTCCCGGCAAATGAAAAAAGAGGTTTGAGCACATACTCGTCAAGGTTTTCAGGATAATCTTTCAAATCGTTGAGGTAATAACATTCCGGAACGTATTTACCACTTAGAAGCGGCATGGTGTACTTAGAAATTCGAAAGAACCAATTGGGATGACCTATCCACTCAACATCGACCTCATCGGTAAAACTAAATTCGCATATTAGGTCAGGCCTTTGAACCAATTCGTCAAAAATCACCCTGTTGAAAATTCGCTTTATTTGAACCAACTGCCCATCGTCAGCAATATAATACAGGTTCTTTCCTTGTTTTTTCAGTTTTGTAATGCACAATACTTTGATGCCAAGCTCCTGCTCAGCAGCGTAAAAATCAATAGAAGTATTTTGTCTTTCCGGCTCTATCTCAAGCAGTACAACTTCTTTTGGGTCGCAGGTTCCCACCACCACCTGTCGCATCACCTCAGTGTAGCTCTCTGGGTTTAGGTTGTCAAAAAATGTGGTGTAGTTTTCAGGTATGTGAAAGTGTTTTCTGTAAGCCTTCGCGAGCATTCCCTGAAAGAAATAAAGAGAAGGAAAGCCTTGCAATTCTATAAGTTGCGGAACCAGCTTTCCTTCAGCCGTTTTGCAAATACCGAAATCCATAACGAGAAATCGGGTGTGGGCATCTTCATTAGGAGCAGATATGGATTGGCCTTTCAGGGCACCTTTGGTCAGCTCCTTAAAATCCGGTCGCAACAAGACTTCATTTATTTCCTCGCAAGCTTCAACGAGCATTCTCCTAATATCTGAACTTAGGAAGACAGGTGTTTCGCAGAGCCGAAATTTTACTGGGTGGTGGTAAACCTCAGATACATACTTTTTAAACTCTTCGTACTTCTCTGTTGAGAAAGTGCGGTTGTATTCACTTCTTAGTTCTGATTCCATTCTTACTATTGGTTAACCTTCTCGGTAAGCTGTGCTATGGCATTGCGCAGAAAGTTAGGAATAATAGTTCTGTGTGTATGCGCTATACGCTCAGGATCTTCCAAATGGCGAATCATATCATTGTACTTTCTCACACTATAGCTCTCTATAATGGTTTCGCGCATTTCAGGTTTGCTGAAGTGGATCTGCATTCCATGTGGATCAGCTTCAGGATGGTACTGCGTACCCACAAATTCATCGCTAAAACGAACGGCCATTATTGCCCGTTCATAGCTGATATGGGACCGCATTTTCTCAAGGGATAGAATTTTTACTCCATGCTCCCGGAATACCTGTAGCTTGGGTTGCACCAACTGCCAGTCACGGCTGTCCACAACAAAGTAAGGGTCGTCAAGTCCCATAAGAAGTGGATCATTCTGGCCAGCTTCAGTTTTATGACAAGGGTATACCCCAAAGGAAGTCACAACCCTTTTGGTAATTTCTCCAAGCCCAAATAAATGACAAGCCATCTGAAAGCTGTGGCAGATGAAGAACATATGCTTCTTGGCCACAGAATCAGTCGCAGTCTGATTATGCTTCCACAGGTTCTTGACAAGATTCTGCCACTTCACATCCCATACGCCATCTCCTATCAGTGGATTTCCGGGTCCCCCGGAACTGATGTAGATATCAAAACTCTCATCAGGTACTTCGTGAGCAAGCCGCACATCAAATTCCGTCCATTCTATCTCATCTTCAAACCTGGCAAGAATCTCTCTCAGGGCTCTCATGCCCTGGTTCGGTTTGCCTTCATATAGATTGAGAAGTGCCAGCTTCAATCGATCCATTGCGATGAAATTTTTAGTTGTGGAATTGGTGCCGTCATTAAAAAGGAAGTGGTTTCAGCTTCCGGATATATATCCGAATGCAGAAACCATTTCTAAATATTCCTGAGCTACAGGGCAGTGCTAAATTCAGCTCTTTGCCTTGTCTGCCGCAGCAGGCGCAGTAGTTGCCTTAGTGGTGGCAGCTGCCTTTGGTTTTGGAGCGGCCTTTGGCTTAGCTGGGGCTGCCTTCTTTGGTGCAGCTTTGGGCTTCGGAGCAGCTTTTGGCTTAGGTGAAGCTTTAGGTTTTGGAGCGGCCTTTGGCTTTGCCTTGGGTTTTGGAGTAGCCTTAGGCTTTGGAGCAGCTTTAGGCTTTGGAGCAGCTTTAGGCTTTGTTTTGGGCTTTGGAGCTGCCTTAGGCTTTGGTGTTGCTTTTGGCTTTGGTGCTGCTTTTGGCTTTGGTGTTGCCTTTGGCTTTGGTGCTGCTTTTGGCTTTGGTGATGCCTTAGGCTTTGGCGCTGCTTTTGGCTTTGGTGATGCCTTAGGCTTTGGTGATGCCTTAGGCTTTGGCGCTGCTTTTGGCTTTGGTGCTGCCTTTGGCTTTGGAGTGGCTTTGGGCTTGGGAGCGGCCTTTGGCTTTGCTTTGGGTTTTGGTGCGGCCTTAGGCTTTGCTTTAGGTTTTGGTGCTGCTACTGCTTTGGTTGCGGCTGCAGCCTTGGCTTTTGGTGCCTCAGTTGGGGTGGCAGTAAAACTGAGCTTTGGTCTGCCTCGGCCCTTTTTCGGACTGGCTGACATGCTTGATGAAGCTGGCGTCATAGATGTAGTTATTGTTGTTGATTTGGTGAGCGGTTTTTTGGGTTCTGTACTCCCTGACTTTACTGCACCCATTTGACGGGTGATGAATGTACCCCAGGTAAGGTTCATCTTGCCATCCTTGTGCGCTTTAGCGCGACTGATGGCCATATTTGCTGCATTCTCAACAATCCAATCGAAGTTTGACTGTCCTACTGAATTCACATCAGCATCTGGTGCAGGGTTGCAGAAGTCTATCGCATATGGAATCCCGTCTCTCACTGCAAATTCAACTGTATTGAAATCGTAACCAAGTGCTTTGTTGAGTTTAATTACACCAGCTCTTACTTTATCCAAAAGTGCTTTAGATACTGGTCCGCCCTCCGTTACGTACCTTAGGTGGTGTGGGTTACGTGGTTCATACTGCATGATGTGAACATTGTCGCCGCCAAGGCAATAGCATCGGAAATATTCTGTAAACTGAATTTCCTCTTGTAGCATCATCACCAACTGTCCCGTTTCAGAATGACGTGCAAAGAGCTCATCAGCCCGCTCAAGCCGGTATACACTCTTCCACCCTCCACCAGAGTGTGGTTTCATGTATGCTGGAAACCCTATGTACTTGAAAATACCGTCCCAATCGAAAGGAAACTTGAGGTTTCGAAACGAGTTTTCATTGGTATCGTCAGGGCGAGAATGTGAAGGCAGGATTACAGTTTTTGGAACCGCCACACCCACATTTACCGCAAGGGCATTATTAAAAAATTTCTCATCTGCACTCCACCAAAATGGGTTGTTGATCACAGCTGCGCCACCTATTGCTGCATTCTTCAAATATGCGCGGTAGAAAGGAACATCCTGTGAGATGCGATCTATAATTACTGCATACTCGGTAGGAACGGCTTGCATTACATTGTCAATGGATACCGGCTCAGCAATGATTCCGTTAACTTTCTTCTCGTTCACTCTGTCAATGAATGCCTGAGGAAACGAATTTTCCTGTCCGAAAAGAATTCCAATTTTCTTCATAGGGGTTGGTTTAGTGTGCAGTTTTAATTAAAGATTTGATAGATATTTAGGAAACATTTGCCGCCACAAAGGCCAATCGTGTTCTGCCCAACGGTACTCGTCGAGCCAGTGATTAATTCCTTTTTTGCTCAGCAGATAGCTCATGTGTAGGTTGGCATCTTTGCAAATGTCCCACTCCCCGTAACCGAGAATAATTTTTAAATCCCACAGCTCAGGATGGTTATGGTTCTGAATATAGTCAACAGGGTTGTTAAAGTAAACGCTGTCGTCGTAGTGCCCATCAAGGAATGAGCGAATATCAAAGGAGCCGCTCATTGAGATTACATGGCTTACCATATCCGGGTGTTTCAATGCAAAATTCATTGCATGGAAACCTCCGAAGCTAGCACCGGCTACTACAACTTTTTGAATGCCATAGTTGTGTCGTATCCCGTTTATTACTTCATCAATAATAAAACGGTCGTATACTTCGTGATTGCGCACCCTATCAGCAGGGTGTACCTTTTTATTATACCAGCTGTGCTTGTCTATGCTATCCACACAGTATATTTTCACTTTCCCATCGTTCAAAAGCTGTTGGGCAGAATCTATAAGTTTAAAATCCTTGCATTCAAAATAACGACCCATTGTAGTTGGAAATACGATGACTGGAGTACCGAAGTGTCCATACACCAGCATCTCAAAATCTTTTCCCAAAGTGGGTGAATACCATTTTACGTAATCTTCTTTCACGCGGGCATTATATTATTTAGTCGCAAGCAAAGTGGCATATATTAACTAGCTAAATCACAATGACAATCATACGCAATGCCGCTAATTGTCTGCTATATTAAAAAAGATTCTTGTCAACAATATCATTCGAAGAACGAAATTTCAACCATGCATTGCTCATAACCGTTTTCAAGCCTTATCGGCTTGTGGTTTTGAAACTTTTTTCAGTGCTTTACTATAGGCAGTTTCATATTCTTTAAGCAGCACTTTCCAATCAAAATTTTCTGAAAAATCTTCGAGCTTATTGCGCTGTAGCATGCGGTATCTGCGTGTAGTTTTCACAAAATGCAGCATAAAACGTGCAAGACTTTCTGCAGATTTTTTCGCTGTTTTGTTATGCCTTCCCAAAACAAAAATTCCTTTGTCTTCATGCTCTGCATCAAGGGAGTGAACATAATTGCCAAAACCTGATAAATCGCTTGTCACTGCAGCTACACCTCGTGCTACGCACTCCAGTGGAGTATATCCCCATGGCTCGTAGTAACTCGGGAATATACCCAAGTGACAACCGCGTACAAATTGCCCATAATCGAGTCCAAAAAGTGGGTTGGTAGATTCAATAAAATCTGGATGGTATACCACTTTTACTTTGTCCAGTGGTGAGTTCACCATTTGTTCAGTTCTTAAGTAGTTGAGAAGCTCATCTTCAAGATCGTTTACAAGGTTGTGGGTAACGATAATAGGCCATGCTTTCGTTTTCCATGATTGTATGGTGCGGCGATAACGAAGTTTCCAATAATCATCAATCAGTGCACTGAGGTCTGGCAAACGGTGTTCTTCGTTCGATCTGGCTGCGGCGTAAAATAGTCTTTCTCCGAGTTGTTTTTGAATGGCCTGGCAATTGTGCATGATCTCTTGCATCACCCCTCGCGATTCGAGTACATCGGGATTAATGCTCCAAGTAGGTTGCTTGGTGATAAAAAACATGACCACTGTTTTGTTAATGCCTTCGCGCACCATCATCTGATTGAGCCACTTCAGCGCCATAAGGGTAATGTCAAAACCCTTGTTGCGGAACTCATACCTGCCTGATGTGAAAAAGTAAAGCGTATTGTCCAGATCAAAATCGTAGCTGTTGAAGAAGTGACCTATTACAAATTGATGAATTTTATCTTTAAAATCCTCATGTCGGTTGTGCACTTCATGGTAAGCCACATACTTGGTAATATTGAGGCCATTCGGTGTAATACTGTCGGGTTTTTTGCCAAGCAAGTACTGGCATTCAACTCCGGTTACTTCACTCACTGTAGTAAATGTATTGGCGCCGGTAGCAGCCAATCGCTCTATCTGTACTTGAGGGAGAATTCCAAATCGTCTTGATTCAAGCTCCCAATTATACGTTTCAATTTTGTTGTAAAACTCAGGATCATTACCGGCAAGGTATCGACCAAGCATGGTGGCATGTGTGGTAAAAACAGTTGCGATTGGGAGCCCATCTCTTTTTATATCAAGTATGGGTAGTCCGGACATCCATTCATGAAAGTGCGCCACAACCGGTCGCTTGCCACGCAAGACCTCCTTGCTGAGAATGGTAAAAAAAGTTCGATTTAGATCGGCCCAAAGAATCATCTTTTCTAAAAGCTGATCTTCACGGTTGGTAGCAATATGGTGGTTTTGATTCAGATGACGGTGTAAACTATCCAGCCTATTAAAAACATTTTGTGGGTTCAAAAGCACGGTCTTCGGTCGACCAGTCACGAGCCAGCGTCCATACCAAACTTCATAACCCATGTTGCGCATCTTTTCTACAGTGCGGCCAATGGGATCAGAAAGGTTATTAATATGGTCGAACTCTGCGGCTATATCTTTGAATTCCAAGGGGCCTAACAGACAATAATCATCTCCCCATTGTTGGATTGCGGCTGGAACTTTAGATCGGATTACGGTGTAAATGCCGCCCACTTGGTTACACACCTCCCAGGCGCATTCTACTATTAGGGGATTCTCAGTTTGGGCTGTCATCTTCTTCTTTACGTCGTAGGTTGGTAGGTCCTAAAGTAAATAAAATAATGTCTTTATCACTTGCACCTGCAAATCTGAAGATAATAGTACCTTTTCAGAAGATAATGTCAGGGTAAGAATTGTATAAACTGAAAAAATATACTGTTGTTAATCAAATATATATCTTAAAGTTTTCTGAACAATTTCACATCTGCTACAAATGTTCCGAAAGGCAGCAATGAGGCAATAAACGACCAGAAGGCCTGCCGTAAATTCATGATATTCATGAAATATAATTGAAGTATCATCCCAGTGTAGAGAATAAAAAGTAAACCGTGCGCCATACCCACCACATAATTCGGTGTGGGCATATTGTACTTGTATTTTAATATCATCGTAAACCCTAAAAGGAGGAACGTGCATCCCTCAAGAAAAGCCGTGATACGAAATCTGCTCAGGTGTGTGGAAATGGGATTTCCAATCATTGAAATACCTTAAACTTAGGTTAGAAAAAAGCCCCATCTGAAATTGTATTCAGTGGGGCTTAGGATGGCTATTTATTGGGATATAAACTGCTGAGGAAATCTTGCAGCTTGGCCCAGGATTGCTCGTCAGCTTCCTTCTGATATTTAAGAGGCAGGTTAAACTTTGCTCCCAATTCATCTGCACCTGGATTCGTGTATGCGTGCTGTGCATCGGGATAGCTAATATATTCATAGGATGCGCCAGCCGCATCCATGGAAGCTTTAAACGCTTCAACCGATTCCGCTGAAATGAATGGATCAGCGCCTCCATTTTGCACCAAGACTTTCGCCTTGAGCTCCGGGCCTGGCGCTATGGGTAACTGAACTCCACTGTGGAAGGCTGCAACGCCGTCGAGGTCCATTCCTGCATTTGCCAATGACATGATTAATGAGCCACCAAAGCAATATCCAATTGCAGAAATAGAATTGGGATCTACCATTGGATTTTTTGCCAATTCAGCATACGCAGCTTTAAAGCGCTCCGTGGAATTTTCCATATTGCTCATCACCATTCCTGAAAATTTCATCGCGTCATCGGGATGCTCGGCGAGCTGACCATCGCCATACATATCTACAGCCAAGGCCACATACCCGAGTTCAGCGAGCATGCGTGCGCGGTCGCGGGTGTATTCATTGTGTCCCCACCACTCGTGCACTACCAATATTCCCGGTCGCTTTTCTTTTAGGTTTTCATCAAAGGCTATGTAGCCTTTCATGGTGGTTGTGTCGCTGCTGTACGTAAGTTCGCTGCCTACCACATTTGGAATTGTATCTACTTCCACAACAAGTTCCGCATCAGATGATGCGTTTGGACTACCGCATCCGGAAAGGAGTGCAACGGTTGATAGAAGAGTAAAAAGATGGGTAAAGTGTTTCATAATTTAGGTTTGTTTTGAAATAAAACACGGATTAAAACAAATGGTTTTCAATGGGTAGAAGTTCAGGGTGAATATCAGATTTTCGTCTCTTGATTAAATTCACAATGCGAACAGTTTGAACGTGTGCGTCGCATAATAATGCGAGACACAACGTATATGATAATTCCAAAAAAAAGCGCAAAAACAACGATTTCCTGCATCTTACAAAGTTATGAAAGTAGCTGAAAAACCAGCAGTGATGATATATATGCCACCACAGTCATGTATACTGTTTGTATTGCTGGCCACTTCCAAGATTTGGTCTCGCGGTATACCACTGCTACAGTGCTCATACATTGCATAGCCAACGCATAAAAAACCAACAGAGACCAAACTACCGCCTCACTAAAAAATGGTTTTCCCGTAGATGGATTCACTTCTTTGCTCAGGCGCTGCTGTATAGTGGTATAGTCTTCATCGTCAGAGCCAATACTATAGAGTGTGTTGATGGTTGAGACAAATACTTCCCTCGCTGCAAAGCTAGTAATCAACGCGATGCCTACTTTCCAATCAAATCCAAGTGGCCGAATGGCTGGTTCAATGAACTTACCTAAAATACCTGCATAGGATGCTTCGAGCCGGGCTGTGTTTACAGAAAGTTCGTAGTGGGCCACCATTTCCGGGGTATCAGATTCAGGTTTTTGTACAGCAGCTACCGCATGATCGAGACGCTCTCCGGGGCCATATGATGCCAATACCCAGAGTACAATGGATATGGCGAGAATTACCTTTCCCGCTTCGAATACGAAGGTGTTGGCTTTCTCGTACATGGTGAGCAACACCGTTTTCAAGTTGGGAAGGCGGTATCGAGGAAGCTCCAATACCAGTGTTCCACCTGCTTCTTTTTTCATGATTATTTTCATTCCCAAAGCAGAGAGCAATGCCGCGGCTATTCCAAGCAGATACATAAGGAAGAGCGCTATGCCCCGCTGATCCATGAACGCAAAATCACCTGATGGAATGATGAGCCCGATGAGTACGATGTACACTGGCAATCGCGCTGAGCAACTCATAAAGGGTGTTACAAAAATGGTAATCATTTTATCCCTTCTGTTGGCAATACTTCGCGCAGCCATAATGGCGGGTATGGCGCAGGCAAAACCGGAGATCAATGGTACTACACTGCGCCCATTTAATCCAAATGGCCGCATCACCTTATCCGTTATAAACACCGCCCTTGCCATATACCCTGAACCTTCAAGTATGGCCAGGAAAGCGAAAAGCAAAGCAATTTGCGGCACGAAGATCACAACTCCACCAAGACCGGGTATGATGCCCTCACTGAGCAAATCCGTAAGCGCGCCGGAAGGAAGCATGCGCGCAGTTTCAAACGAGAGCATCGCAAAAAACTTGTCGATAAGCTCCATGGGGCCCTGCGCCCAAGTGAAGATGCTTTGGAACATCACGAACAGCAATGCCAGAAAGATTGCAAAACCCCAATAAGGATTCAATAAAACTTTGTCAAGTTTCAGCGTGGTGTTTACCTGTTTCTGACCAGTATTTTGGAGGCACTTTGACAATATATCACGCACCTTTTCATAGCGGAGCGCGGTTTCCTTTCGCTGGGCACCCACACTGTCGAAACCATATTTACCTGCCAATGCACTTAGCCGGGATCGAAGTTCCTGATCCACCCTATTGCCCTCCTCGCGAAATTTTAGCATTTGCAATGCGCGGTACGGTTGCTCAATACCTGTGGCTCTCTGCACTTCTTGAATAAGTTCAGAATCGCAAATTTCAGATAGGTCAATCCCAGATCTACCTACAGTAAACCGTCCTGTAGCAATGCCTTGTTTCAATTCGCCTATGCCTGTACCCTTGTCGGCAGCAGTGGTGTAAATTGGCACACCAAGCAACCTGCTGAGCAATGTTTTGTTTACATCAAAACCTTCCATCCTTGCCTGATCCTCCATGTTGAGCACCAGCGCGGTGGGATACGCAAGGTCAATGAGTTGCGAAGCGAGGAAAAGACCGCGTTCCAGGTTACTTTGGTCTGCAATTACTAATACGGCCTGTGCTTCCGTATTTGGTTCGAGACCGCATAGTACCCGAAATACTACTTGCTCATCTTCGCTTTGAGGATACAGGTTGTAGGTACCTGGTAGATCAATGATTTGAACCGGCGACAACCCAGGTTGACGAAAGGTGCCAGTTTTCTTATCGACAGTAATGCCTGGATAATTGCCAACCTTTTGATTTAAACCTGTTAAGGCATTAAATATGGTGCTTTTGCCAACATTTGGAACCCCCGCAAGGGCTATGGTGTGGTACACTTGCGGGTCTTGCATATCAGGCTGCTTTGCTTACAGACCGCACGCGGATGAGCTGTGCTTCACTTTTGCGAAGTGCTATTATGGTATTGTCAATGCGAAAGGCGAGCGGATCGCCAAAAGGAGCAGATACGAGCAATACAATCTCCTTGCCTGGCCAAAAGCCCATCTCAGAGAGACGGCGACCAATACTGCCAGACTGATCGAGCTCTACAATTTCAGCATGCTCGCTTAATTTTATGGTGTCGGCGGTGGTGTAGTTCAAGGATTCTTATTTGTAATCTTTCTAAACTGCAATAATACGACCCTAATTCAATACGGCAAGTAACACTGGTTAAAATACCTTGTTTGTGGTATAAAAAAAGCGCCACAAAATATGCGGCGCTCGAAAAAAAATTCAAAAGGAACTTACCTTCTACCCTCCGAAGTCATCAAAAGCTACATTCTCCGGTGGTACTCCCCAATCATCCACCATTTTTAGCACAGCAGCATTCATAAGCGGAGGTCCGCAAAAGTAGAACTCAATATCTTCGGGCGACTCATGCTTCTTGAGGTATTGATCTATTACCGCCTGGTGCACAAAACCTACGAACCCATCTCCTTCGGCTTCACAGTCGGACTTTACCTTCCAGTTGTCTTCTGGCAAAGGTTCAGAAAGCACTACAAAGAATTTAAAGTTGGGAAACTCTTTCTCGATATTCCTAAAATGGTCCAGGTAAAAAAGTTCGCGTTTCGAACGCCCACCATACCAATAGGTCACTTTGCGACCTGTTTTAAGTGTGTGAAAGAGATGAAATAGATGCGAACGCATAGGGGCCATTCCGGCACCACCACCAATGTAGAGCATTTCTGCACCGGTTTCTTTGATAAAGAATTCACCATAAGGACCTGATATTGTTACCTTATCTCCTGGCTTGCAATTGAAAACAAAAGATGAGCAAATACCAGGATTTACATCCATCCATTTATTCTTAGCTCTGTCCCAAGGCGGAGTTGCAATACGGATGTTCAGCATTACAATATTCCCTTCGGCTGGGTGGTTAGCCATGGAATAGGCCCTGAATATAGGCTCTGGATTTTTCATTCGTAGACTCCACAATCCGAATTTGTCCCATTCGCCCTTAAAATCCATAGGATCGCGCTTCAAATCCGGGTGCGTGGTAATGTCCATATTCTTGAACTCTACGTCGCAGCGCGGCACATCAATCTGAATATAGCCACCAGCTTCAAATTCCAAGTGCTCACCTTCTGGCAAACGCACCACAAATTCCTTGATGAAAGAAGCTACATTGTAATTGCTCACTACTGTGCATTCCCATTTTTTAATCCCGAATATTTCTTCCGGAATATGGATTTTCATGTCCTGTTTTACCTTTACCTGACAACCCAGTCTCCAATTATCCGAGATTTCCTTTCGGGAAAAATAAGGCGCTTCAGTAGGCAGAATTTCACCTCCACCCTCTAAAACCTGGCACTTGCACATAGCGCAGGTTCCACCACCTCCACAAGCCGACGGGAGAAATATTTTCTCATTGCTCAGGGTGGAGAGGATCGTATTTCCCGCTTCTACTTCAATGGTTTTTTCACCATTGATTTCAATCTTCACGAGTCCCGAAGGAGTGAGTTTAGATTTTGCGTAAAGCAAAAGACTCACCAGCAGCAGCACTACAATCAAAAATACAGCGATGGTGGTAATGATGGTTATTGACATTTTATCCTTTTTTCAGGTTTAAACAAATTGCATTCGGTTAAATTTCAATCCCCATAAATGCCATAAAGGCAATACCCATGAGGCCTGTAATGATGAATGTAATACCCAAACCACGAAGTGGAGGGGGCACATTTGAATAGCGAATCTTTTCACGTATGGCAGCTATGGCTACAATTGCGAGAAGCCATCCTACCCCACTCCCAATTCCGAAAACGGTAGCATCTCCAATTGTAGAATATTGGCGTTCCTGCATGAAGAGGGCACCTCCGAGAATTGAGCAGTTCACAGCAATGAGCGGTAGAAATATACCCAAGGCTCCATAGAGGGCCGGGGCAAACTTCTCCACCACCATTTCTACCAGTTGCACCATAGAAGCGATTACAGCGATGAACATGATAAAACTCAAGAAACTTAAATCTACAGCGGCCATAGAAGGGTCGAGCCATGTAAGGGCTCCTTCTTTCAGAACATAATTCTCTAGTAGATAGTTTATAGGTACGGTAATGCCAAGCACAAAAATTACAGCAAAACCAAGACCTACCGCTGTTTTTACAGTCTTAGAAACTGCCAGATATGAACACATGCCTAGAAAATAGGCAAAGATCATATTGTCTATGAAGATGGATTTAACGAAAATATTTACTGCTTCCATTGAAGTGGTGGTTTCTTATTGTTCGATGAGTTTCGTATTGCGTGCTCTTTGAATCCAAATGATGATCCCCACAATAATCAGCGCCATAGGAGGCAAAATCATCAGGTTGTTATTGGCATAGCCAAAGTCAAAAAAGCTCTGTGGTAAAAACTTTATTTGGCCTACGCCAGGAAAGCTAATGGCACCGCTTCCGAATAGTTCACGAACCAATGCGACGGCAAGTAGAATCCATGCGTAACCCAATCCATTCCCAATACCGTCGAGTGCCGATGGCAATACTTTATTGCCCATCGCGTAGGCTTCAAACCTTCCCATGATGATGCAATTTGTGATGATGAGTCCCACAAATACGGAAAGTTTCTCACTGATATCGGGCAGGTAAGCTTTCAATACCTCATTGACGAGGATTACGAGGGATGCTGCAATAACAAGCTGTGCGATAATCCTTATACGCGATGGGATGGTATTTCTCAATGCTGAAATGATCATATTCCCAAAAACAATTACAAACATTACCGAAAGGGCCATAACTACGGCCTGCTGCACCTGCACTGTAATTGCGAGTGCAGAACATATGCCCAGTACCTGCACAGTGATGGGGTTGTCATCGTTCAGTGGATCAGTAATTAATTTCTTATTCTTGGTCGAAAAGAGCGGTTCTCGTGGTACTGCTTCTTTTACCAAATCCTTTTGCGCTGTTGCAGTTGTGCTCATTATAGATCGCTAAGTTGTGTTTTATTCTTTTGAAAATAGCTGTCGTAGACCCCGAAAGTTCTCTTCATCATTTCTGTAACACCATTACTGGTGATAGTGCCACCAGTTATTGCATCTACAGCATGTTCATTAGAAGGGTCTGCTCCACCTTTTTTCACATTGATGGATACAAGGTTTCCAGATTCGTCATAAAGCTGTTTCCCTTTGAAAGGATCCTGAAAAAAATCTTCAGAAATTTCGGCTCCCAATCCCGGTGTTTCAGATTTGTGGGCGAATACGGCACCGTACACAGTATTGAAATCGCTCTCGAGCGCAACATATCCCCAGATAGGACCCCATAAGCCCTTTCCAACCATAGGTATGATGGCTAGCTTTTTGCCATTTACTTCAGCGAGGTACATTGGAAAACTCTTGGACTCAGCGCTGAGTTTGGAATCGCGGTACTCCTTCTGAACATCTACATTGAAAGGATCTTCAGTATCAAGCGGATCAATCTTTCCACTCCGTCGTGCTATTTCCTCTCCCTTATAATTAAGCGTAACTCGTTCCTTTATGGTGCCGTAAAAAAGCTCAGAAGCATTGGTGCGTTCCGCCTCTACACCAACTGAATTCAAGATACTCATCATCTCCTTCTGTATACTGTTTTGCACTTGCAATGGCTTGAGCGAAAGCGAAGCAAATGAGAGGGCTGCACCTACCACTACCACCATGATGATAGCAAAAATGAAAGTAAACGCATTGCTGTTTTTATCTAGTGCCATGGTTATGCAGTTTTTACGGTTTTCAATCGCTTTAGGCGGCGATTCACATTGGATTGCACCACGTAATGATCAATGGTTGGTGCCATAACATTCATAAATAATATGGCCATCATGATTCCTTCAGGGTATGCCGGATTGACCACCCTAATAAGGATTGCAAGCATTCCTATAAGAAATCCGTAATAAATTTTACCAGTCTGGGTCTGAGAAGCTGTCACTGGGTCAGTGGCCATAAAGACCACTCCAAACATAAAGCCCCCCATAACAAGTTGATGCCACCAAGGCACTTGAAGGTACAGATTATCCGGTGAGATTGAAGGACCCACAAGATTGAAAATGAGTCCCATCGCTGCCCCTCCAAGAATACCAAACAGAATAATTCTCCAACTGGCTATTCCGGTCCAAAGCAGTATTGCCGCTCCGATAAGAATGGCAAGAGTAGAAGTTTCGCCAATAGAGCCTGGAATAAACCCAATAAAGGATGCCATAAAACTCTCAGCAATGCTTCCGTATTGCTGTCCGGCTACATCGCTGAAGGCAGCACCTTTCTCAATGGCTTGGGAGAGCAGCGTCTCACCAGTATATCCATCCACCGTAGTGGCACCTTCAGTACTGATCCAAACTTTATTTCCAGACATTTCAGTGGGGTATGCAAAAAATAGAAAGGCGCGGGCTGTGAGTGCCACATTGAGAATATTCATCCCTGTGCCGCCGAACACTTCTTTTACAAGCACAACCGAAAACGCAGTTGCAATTGCAACCATCCACAAGGGCATATCTACAGGCATTATAAGTGGTATCAGCATTCCTGAAACCAGAAATCCTTCGTTGATCGCATGTGATTTAATAATGCAAAAGATAAACTCCACACCCAGACCCACTCCGTAGGATACCACAATAAGTGGAAGCACTTTTCCTAAACCGAAAAGTATCATGTCTAAGAAATCAGCTTCCATCCCAAGTGCTGCGAAATGCTGATAGCCTGTATTGTAAATACCAAACAACAATGCTGGCACCATCGCTACGATGACCAGGAACATGGTTCTTTTCATGTCGATGGCATCGCGCACATGTGCGCCTTTGCTCGTGGTATGGTCAGGTACAAATGCAAATGTCTCCAACGAATCGAACACAGGCCAGTATTTCTCCAGCTTTCCTCCCTTCTCAAAATTCGGCCTTATTTTGTCCAAAAGATTCTCTACTACTTTCACAGTCCTTATAATTTAATGAGATGCGAATTCTTTAACCATGTCTTGCAAACCTTTGCTCACTACATCTTGTATGTCAATTTTGGAAGTGCATACAAATTCGCAGAGCGCAAAATCTTCAGAATCTACTTCATAGATTCCAAGTTTTTCCATAGCATCTATATCATTTACCATGATGGCCTTGATGAGTTGCATAGGATATATGTCAAAAGGAAATACCTTTTCAAGCTCGCCAGTTACCACAAAAGCGCGGTGCTCTCCATTCAAATTGGTATCAAGCCGGTATTTTTTGCCTGGCATGAGCCAGGTTGGGTAGGCCTTGCTAAGGCTAAACTTGCTGAAGCCTGGTGCCAACCATCCTTCGGTGAGGAAAAACTGCTTTTTGTCCCCTTCAGGAATAAGCGTGATTTGATTGTGATAAAATCCTAAAAATCCTTCGGGATCCGTTTTAGAACCAGTGAGTACATTTCCAGAAATATAGCGCACGTTTACATTCTCCTTCACATTTCCGAATGTAAGTGAACCAATCTGGGCTCCTGAAACTGATTTTACAAATGATGGTTCCCTGGTTTCTGAGCCAGTGATCGCTACAAGTCGTTCAGATTGGTACTTGCCAGCTGTGAGTGACCGACCAATGATTGCAGTACTTACAGGCCCAACCGTCCATACCACTTCACCTTTGTTGATGGGATCAGTATGGTGGATCAATACTCCCACATTGCCTGCAGGGTGCGGACCCGAAATATCAATCTTTTCCACCCCTTCTATATCATTGAAGAATGTGTCGCCAGCTTTCACGCCGAGGTACACTTTGCCATCGGTGAGTTTCCTAAGAAAGGAGATTCCGGCCTGAAATGCCTTCTTCTCATCCTTCAGTAGAAAAGCAGCTGAAGGGGCGAGTGGTGCAGAATCATATGCAGATATAAAAATAGATTTTGGCTTGTCGGCAGGCCTGGCAATAATGCCGTAAGGACGCTGCTTTACATAAGGCCAAAGCCCCATTTCCAACATTCGGTCTATTATTTCCTGCCTGGACGATGAGGCTGCAAGCGCACCAAAATCAACGTGCTTCACTTCTTTGTCGGCCAGGATTCTCACTTCGAGAATTTTTCGCTTGTCACCTCGACGCACTTCTGCTACTTCTCCACTAACGGGCGAAACAAAAACCACTTTTTCGTTGGTTTTGTCATAGAACAAAGGTGTTCCTGCTTTAACTTCTTCGCCTTCTTTCACTTTAAGCTTAGGTGTCAGTCCGAAAAAATCATCCGGTCTGACCGCGTAGACATTCGAAGGTTCTGTGTTGCGAATCTTCTGCTCTGCCTCGCCTACAAGCTTAATGTCGATGCCTCTCCTAATCTTAATGGCTTTTGACATGCTTTGGGGGTGCTTTAATTTTGAGGGCAAAAATAGCAATTGTTTCTTTTCATGACCTGCACGATTTTTGCGTTCTTCACCACAATTCTCTTTTTGTACACATACTATGATTACAACAGCACAATGTAGACGAGTGTTTTCGAATACGAAATATTATTCATTACTGTATATCAGCATCTTATGTTTTTCTTCGTTGTTTTTCACTTTGTCGGGCTTTGCGCAAAAAACCAAAAAGAATACCCGCACTGAGAAGGAAATCGAATATTTTGATGAAAAACACATTGACTATACCAACAAGGTATACGACCCTTACATACAAACTGTAATCATGCATTCCTTTGGATCAGAGCTCGACTTGCCGATAATCACGCTCAATACGATTGAAAAAGTAATGCTTCGCTTTGATGACCTGAATGCGGATATGAGGGAGATGACCTACACGTTCGAACATTGCACTTTCGACTGGAAGAAGAGTGACTTGCTGCCTATGGACTATTTACAGGGTTTCAACGAGGATATCATAGAGTCCTATGAATTCTCCTTCAACACTACTTTGAGTTACACCCATTATCAAATTGCCTTTCCCAATAGAAACATAAGTTTTAGCAGAAGCGGCAACTATATTATTAAGGTGTATGCCGATGGAGACAAGGAAAACCTCATGCTGACTGCCCGCTTCATGGTGGTAGAGCCATTGGCGAGCATAGACCCTCTGGTGCGGGCATCAAGTGTGGTTGAAGACCGGGACTATAGGCAAGAGGTAGACCTTTCGGTCAATTTAGGCTCCATACAAGTACTCAATCCATACAGCGATATAGAGCTTGTAATCATGCAAAACTTCAGATGGGACAATGCAAAGCGCGGGGTAAAACCCAGTTTTATCAAGGACAATAAGTTGATGTATGACTATCAGGGAGAGCTCACCTTTGATGGCATCAATGAATTCAGATTTTTCGATGCCAAGAGTTTGCGCTACAGAAGCGAGCGGGTGCTAGAAGTGAGCCTTCAGGATGATGGGTACCACATGATTTTAGCACCGGACATACGACGCTCACACCTCACCTATGTATTTCAAAATGATTTGAATGGAAAATTTTTGATCAAAAATGACGATATGTTAAATCCCCATATCGAAAGCGATTATATAAAAGTACACTTTACAATGCCTGTAGATGCGCTGCTCGGCTATGGAAACATGTTCCTTTTTGGGCAACTTACCCAATGGAAAGTGGATAAAGAATTCCGGATGGTGTACAATGAAGAAGCTTCGGCATATGAGTTGGAATTATTGCTCAAGCAAGGCTATTATAACTATATGTACTTATGGGAAAGCAAAACAGATGGTCCTATTTCAGACTTTACTGAAGGAAATCATTCACGAACCGAGAATGAGTATGTGGTTCTGGTATACTTCAAAGACCGCAGCTCTTTTGCTGATAGGCTCATAGGATTCAAACGATTCAGCAGTTTTAATAACTAAAATTGACATTGGCCCATTTCTTTTGTCAAAAGAAAATCATAACCTTGTGGACGCTACACAGATATTTCAAATGAAAACCGCTCTAACATCAGGAATTCTTATTTCGGTGAGTTGCCAGTTTGAGAGTAAATTTACAAACCCCGACAACAATCTCTTCATGTTTTCATATGGTATTAACATTGAGAATAAGAACGATTTCCCTATACAGCTTATGCGCAGGTTCTGGCATATTACCGATAGCAATACCAGAAAACGAGAGGTAGAAGGCGAAGGTGTAATTGGAGAACAGCCGGTGATCCTTCCCGGAAAATCATACTCATACCGTTCTTCGTGTGACTTTACAACCGATACAGGCCGCATGCACGGCAACTATCAGATGTTGAATTTGGATACAGAAGAGGTGTTTTCGGTAGAGATTCCATCATTTATGCTCATGGTTCCCCATAGGCTCAATTAATCAAGCATCAATTTCTTCAAAGTCGATTTGATATATCGCCCCTGGGAGGTCGCTTCTGTGTATTATAGTGCCACTGAGCTGTTCGGTGAGTGCCAGGATGAGCTCCATACCGAATGAGTCCTCTGACGTAAAGTCAAAATCATCAGGGAGTCCGCTGCCATTGTCGCCAATAAGCATTTCTAATTTGCCTGATTCGAGTCGCTCGAGCCTCACAATAATCAATCCTTCCTGGTCTTCGCTGAAGGCATACTTGAGGGAATTTGAAATTACTTCATTGATGATGAGTCCAAGTGGCGTAAGGGTGTCCGATGTAAGCCGGTCTACCTTTACTTTCACATCCAGTTTAATTCTTCCGGTAAGTGAGTATGCACTTATAAGGTTATTAGAAAGGTCATCGATATATCCCGTAATGTTCAAGGTACTTAGGTCTTTGCTCTGGTACATTTTCTGGTGTATCAATGACATAGAGCGCACCCTGTTTTGAATTTCATTGAATACTTCGAGCAATGATCGATCTTTTATAAATCTAGATTGAAGGTTCAGAAGGCTTACTATTATTTGAAGATTATTTTTCACCCTGTGGTGTACCTCTCGGAGCAATGTTTCATTGATATCCCTTTCGCGGGCTATTTCTCGGGTTCGATCGGCCACGGCGCGCTGAAGTGCAAGTCGCCTTCGTCTTTCACCACGGAGTTTTGCCCTGTATATACCGTAGAAGCACAAGACCACCAGCACTGCGAGCAAGAGCTTAGATTCCCACATTTGCCAGAAGCTGGGTTTTACAATCACAACCACAATAGCCGGACGATAGTTCCAGAGTCCGTCATTGTTAGACCCTATCACTTCAAAAGTGTAAGTGCCGGGCAGCAAATTGGAAAAGGTCGCAAAATGCCGGTTCTTAATGTACCGCCAATTGTCAAAAAGACCCAAGAGGCGATATGCATATTGATTTTTTTCAGGTTGTCGGTAATTCAAAGCTGCGAATTCAATGGTGAATCCGGGGTGGTCGTGTTTAAGAATGAGCGTATCAATCGCAAACGATGAACCTGCATTTTTCTTTCGGTTGACGTTTTCATTAAGCAACATGCAACCCGTAATCACAATATTGGGGATGAAACTATTCTCACCAATTCGTCCAGAGTGGAGATAATCAAAGCCATTGGACCCACCGAAATATATTCGATTCTCTTGATCACGGTAACTACTCCCAGCATTAAAAGTGTTCTGGCTTAACACTTCATCTTCAAAATAATTGCGAAAAGTCTGGGTAGCGATGCTAAAAGAGCTCAATCCACTATTGGTGCTTATCCACAAGTTGCCGGCGAGATCGCTTGTGATGGACAACACCACGTTATTGGCCAAACCGTCCGCCTCATTAAAGGTCTGAAACAATTCGACTTCAGGTCTCCATAGAGCAATACCACCTCCCGAAGTAGCTATCCACATTCTGCCACTCTCATCCAAGTGTAAGTCATTAATTACAGGCGAATCGAGCATCCCTTTCTCCTCACTCCCCACAGGAAATCGCTCGAAGGTGCCGGTAGCTATATCCAACAATCTGTAGAGCCCGGACTGTCCGGTACCAACCCACAATGTGCCCTCAGTATCGTATTCAAGACATGTGATGTTGTTCTCACGCAACCCACCTTCAGTAATATCGAATCGGTAATTGCTGAATCTTTCCGTTTTGGCGTCGAAATAACACAGACCACCTCCAAGTGTGCCAATCCAAACATTACCGCCTTGGTGATTGAGTAAGGAAGTTATTTTATTGCTGGATATTGAATGTGGGTTCTGTGGGTCTATATTGTAAGTCTTAACTGTTCTTCTTGCAATATCATATGCCACAAGCCCTTCATTTTTGGTACCAATCCAAAGCTTGTTATTGCCCACATTTAGCGCCCTTACTTCCCTGTTGAACTCACGCAATGGGTGCCCTTGCACATCGAAGGCAGAACTGGCTGTTCGGCTTACAGGATCAAAGGTATTTAGCCCACTTGCAGTACCCACAAAAACGCAGTTTGAGTCGAGCTGGGCGAAGGTATATATCTGATTCCTGTCAATGTTGTCATCCACATCACTACTGTAATACACAGATAGAAACTGTAGGGCATTGAAGTTAATTGTAGATACTCCTACTGATTGACTACCCACCCATACAAGACCCGAATTATCTACAAGCAAACTGCGTACATGCATATTTGAAATCACACTCTTATTGAATGCGGGTGTTGGCTCAAGCTTTTCTGAGTTAATAGCCGCGAGCCCCAGAGAAGTTCCTATGTAGAGGTTGCCCTCATTATCATAGGTAAGAGCCCTTATTACAGAAGAAGGAAGGAAATCCTTGATAGGTTGATCCTTAAAATAATGAGCGAAGCTGTTATTCTCAGGATCAAACTGATTCAAACCTTGTCGGGTTCCAACCCAAATTCTATCATCGCTGCTGGGTGCAATACAAGTTACCTCATTGTTCGAGATTCCTTTATCGGAAGTAAATCCATGCACATATCTTTTGAAGGTATTTCTTTCAGGATCGAAAATATTCATGCCACCCATAGTGCCCACACAAATTCTTCCATTGGGCAAGGCAAGAAGTGCTGTAATGTGATTGTTGGAGAGACTACTGCTATCATCCGCCTGTATTGAAAACCGCTCAAAAGTTCCGCTCTCAGGTACCAATGCATTCAAGCCATTCTCGGTACCAACCCAAAGCCTACCCTTCGCATCTGTGATGATCGCCGTTATTTTATTGCTGCTCAGCGAATGTTCATCTTCAAACCAATGAAAGTAATTCTTTGCGTCTAATGTTTTTGGATTCAAGCGATTAAGACCCATTGACGTACCAACCCAAATATTGCCAGACAAATCCTGATGAAGTGCAATTATACTATTGGAACTGATAGAGTTAGAGTCCAATGGGTTGTTCTTCAAGTTGACAAAACTTACACCATCGTACCTATTGAGCCCATCTCTTGTGCCAAGCCATATAAAACCTTCATTATCCTGAAGTATGCACGACACGGTGCCCTGAGAAAGTCCATCCTTGATAGAGATGTTATTGAATTGCAGAACCTGCCCTTTGGCTATCTCTATATGTAGCAGGGAAAATGCCAGCAGACACAAAAATGATGCGAGACAATAACGTCGGCTCCAACAGACAATCACATGGCTAAGGTACATAAATTGAAAAATGACTGACAATGCTATTCAATATTCCTTTATCTGGGAAAGGGGTAAATAGTTTTTACTTTTGCGAAACCACTATTTACCACCTAAACTTAAAAAGCCATGCCTAAAGGAGTATATCAAATACCATTTCCGGAAAACGAAGAAATTTATCAATATGAAGCTGGCAGCCCGGAGAGGCTGGGTTTAGAGAAAGCCTATAAAAGTTTATGGGATGCAAAAGCCGTTGACATCCCCATGTACATAGGAAACAAGGAGGTGCGAACAGACAATAAAAAGCCACTTTCTCCTCCACACGACCACCAGAAGATTCTTGGACATTTCAACTATGGTGATAAGACACATGTGCAGCAAGCCATTGATGCAGCATTAAAAGCCAAAAAAGATTGGGCCAATTTGCCATGGGAGCACAGGGCTTCAATATTTCTGAAAGCCGCAGACCTCTTAGCGGGTCCTTACCGATATAAATTCAATGCGGGCACCATGATTGCCCAAAGCAAAAATGCGTTTCAATCGGAGATTGACGCCGTGTGCGAGTTAATTGATTTCCTGAGATTCAACGCCGCTTACATGGAAGAAATTTATTCAAACCAACCCAGTAGCAATCCCGGCATGTGGAACAGGTTGGAGTACCGCCCATTGGAAGGGTTTATTTTCTGTGTTACCCCTTTCAACTTTACATCCATTGCCGCAAATCTTCCCGCCTCAGCTGCACTCATGGGCAATGTGTGCGTGTGGAAACCAGCTGACAGTCAAGTGTACTCAGCCAATATGATTATGGAAATATTCAGGGAAGCGGGACTTCCAGCCGGGGTTATCAATATGATTACGGTTGATGGTCCTGTGGCGGGCGATGTGGTTTTCAAACACCCTGAATTTGCCGGACTTCATTTTACAGGATCTACTGCTGTTTTCAAGAGTTTGTGGAAGGAAGTGGGTAAGAATATTGACTTGTACAAATCATACCCCAGGGTGGTTGGTGAAACGGGAGGCAAAGATTTTGTAGTAGCACACCACACAGCCGATCCAATTGAAGTGGCGGTTGGTATTGCACGCGGCGCGTTCGAGTTTCAGGGACAAAAATGCTCAGCGGCTTCCAGGGCTTACATACCCGACAATATATGGCCAGCTGTGAAAAAAAGGCTCGTGGCCGATGTGAAATCTTTTAAAATGGGCAGCCCATCAGATTTTGGCAATTTCATAAATGCGGTAATCGATAAAAGGGCGTTCGACAAAATTACTTCTTACATAGACTTCGTGAAGAAGCAGAAAGATGCGGAAATAATCGCAGGCGGAAATTACGATGGATCCAATGGGTATTTTATTGAACCTACAGTGGTGGTTACTTCCAATCCGCGATTCAGAACCATGGTAGAGGAAATATTTGGTCCGGTGATGACGATCTATGTATACAAAGCGAAAGATTTTGAGGCGACCCTCCATTTGGTGGATGAAACTTCAGAGTATGCGCTGACGGGAGCTATATTTTCTAAAGACCGGTACGCCATTGCGCTTGCAATGAAAATACTGGAAAATGCAGCGGGCAACTTCTATATCAATGACAAACCAACTGGAGCAGTGGTAGGCCAACAGCCTTTTGGCGGAGCCAGAGGTTCCGGCACCAACGACAAGGCGGGTTCATACCTTAATTTGATTCGCTGGGTGTCGCCGAGAACCATCAAAGAAACTCTTGCTCCAGCCAAAGATTATCGCTATCCCTTTCTGGATTAAAGTTTTAGAGTACACAATACAAATTCAACCTTCGGTGTTTATAACTGAACCATACAGGGTATACCACTGAGGCTTTCAAAACTTGTACATTTGAGCATGTCACTCAAAGGAAAAAAATTACCGCTCCTCTTCCGAAACCGGTATGTTTTGGTAATTGCTGGATTCTTCTTGTACGTCACGTTTTTCGACGCCTATGACCTTATATCTCAGATCGGATTAAAGTACAAAATCTGGAAAATAAACACCGAGATAGAATATTTGGATGAGAATACAGCGCAGGCAACAGCAAGAATTGATGAGCTTACAAGCGATGAGAAGCTTCTTGAAAAATTTGCCCGCGAGCAATACCGCATGAGGCGGGAAAACGAAGAGATATTTGTAATAATACCTGAAGAAGATTAATCCGGGCGCTCTAACAATCGTTTCTATCGATTGTTATAATCGCTCTAAATCTAATTAGGCTATGAGCACAGTACAATTGGGTCTCTTTCCCTTACAAATGATATTGCTACCAGGAGAAGTAGCTCAACTCTACATCTTTGAAGAGCGCTACAGACAGCTCGTCGCCGACTGGGAATCTACAGGAATGGGGTTTGGCATTCCCTTCGCTCGAAACGGGGTTCTCACCAATGTAGGATCGCTTGTAGAAGTGAAGCAAATACTAAAGAAAAATGCAGATGGAAGCTCGCATATTCAGATTGAATGTGTAGATGTTTTTAAAGTCATTGCTTTCAATAACCAATTTGGTGACAAGCTGTACCCGGGTGGATCGGCATCCATTCTGCACCGAAGTACATTGCCCCGGGTGAGCGAAGCTGTGATGTCTGAGCTTGATGAATTCCTAAAAAACAATTACCCCGACCAAATTCCCATGGCGCTCTCCACCACTCTGGATGTATACGATGTTGGCAGACTCGCCAAACTATCCGATGATGACAAGATAAAACTCCTCAAAAGGTCAGAACATCAGCGTCAAGAGCAACTGCTCATTAATCATTTCAAACTCGAAGCGGCGCTCTTTTCCCAAAAAGGAAGTCAGTGGAGGAATATTATTTTAAACTGAGGAACAACATGTCTCGCTGAGTTTTGTTAGATTCGTGTATCACATTAAAACGAGAGGGATATGTTTACGAAGGTAAATTTGAGAGAAGCGCTGGAAGAGAATCGAAAACTCACTGAAAATGCGGAGAAAAGCATCATTGACCGGGTGAATGATTGGTTCATAGCAGATTGGGAGAAAGAACAAAAAGTGGCCGAACACATTATGCTCGGAGCATCATCAGAATTTCTGCCATCTGCTGAAGAAATGGAGAAAGATAGGATCTATACACTCACTGAAATAAAATCTCTTTGCATTGATTTCAGGCTTCGTTTTCTGACTACGCGTTTATTCAAAGGCCCTATTCCAAGGGAAGCCCTTTCGAAAGTTAGGATGCTTGAAGCCAGGATAGGCTGCGAGATCAAAGCATTTATGATTGTGGCTCCAGCTCCATTGTTTAAGCTTGAAGACGCAAACGTAGATCCACTTCTCTTTATACCGCTCAGTGATGGCAGATTCTACCTCGTACATCAGTGGGGCAATGATCTGGCATGGTACCGCAAGTTGCTTGTGTGGCCACTGGCGAGTATTCAAAACCTTGCGGTTTCAATTATTGCTATATCCGCGGGCTTCGCGGCCATTGTCCCAACTTCCGTGATGGGTGCATCCTTGGCCTACCTGAATTTTTACAGGATGGCATTAATGGTGTGGTGCGTAGTTTTTATTTCGGGAATGGTCTCTTACTTCTGGTTTGCCACAGGGCAAAAGTTCAGTGTGGAAGCGTGGAAATCCAAGCATTTTAATTGAATGGTTCAATAGATCAGCGTTTCAAAAGCCCGAGCCCATTTGTAAATCAAATCTCTTAGAAGGAAATGGTAAAGGTAAGACCAAGGTCTAGCCTGAATACATTTAGCGGCAGCGATTGATCGATGAGCAACTGGATTTGCTCACTCAAATCAGCGGGCATATCATCAGCCGGGGTGAAAGCCACTTCACCATGACTTATACCTTTTATGCCCATTTGCAATGCGATGTATGTTCCCTGACCCAAAGAGGCCATAAGCTCACCATTGAAGTGTATACCCAATGCATTGCTTCTTAGGGCATACCCATAAAACAAGGCGGCATCATTCTCATACATACTCCATCCCGGACCAAGGTTCAATTGATAAGTAAGCCAGTTATCTTGGCTTTGCTTCATTCGAACCACAAAATTCAAACCTACATACTGCAAACGAATATAGTCTGTAAGCGGCCCAATCCTTCCCGTGATTGTGTCTTCCACAGTTATAGTATTGCTATACTCAGAAGTGCTGTAAAAGGCGCCGAAACCGATCTCGGCATTTACAAAGTAATTGAAGCCACCTCCATACCAATAGCCGTTGTTCAGCTTGTTGTAATATTCCTTTATACCGTCGGGTCCATCTACTTCAGCTTCAATTACACGTGAATATCCACCCCCTCCCCAAAAGGCCAAAGTTTCATAAGATTTCTCCCTTTTGAGTGCATTTCGCTCCTTGGACGTTGTGGAGTACGCTGCATAGATTATTTCACGCACCTCCTTTCTTGAAATCACATCCGACTCCCCGCGTTTGGTAGATGCTGTCCGGTAGTACACAAACTGATCATTGGCCTGCTCAACCTTGCACCTCAGGGTGTCGCCAGTAATTTTAATAATAAGGTCTTGGGCTCGAAGAATATCGTGGTTTGAAATTCCCAATAACAGAAGGAGCAGTAAGTTGCGCAGTGTACTCATTTATCCAAAGCTGCACAAATATATACCATCAGGAATCAAAAGGTACTCATGGCCTATGCTCTTTGCTGTGTTTTATTCTTTTAATATCAACTGAAAGCCTTTGTACATTGTTACTCAGTTATGAAAATACTTATCACTGGAGCCAATGGCTATATAGGCATGCGATTATTGACTGGTCTACTCGGCTCCGGACACAGTATTATCTGTTGCGTTCGCAATAAAAAGAGATTTCCTGTATCGGAGAAAACCCATCCGGAAATTCGGGTGGTAGAGGCCGACTTCCTAAGGCCTGAGACGCTGATTGGTCTGCCGGAAGATATTGATGTAGCGTATTACCTCATTCACTCCATGAGCGATAGAAATGGCAATTTCTCCGATCTTGAAGAACAGTCAGCGCAAAATTTTGTGGGATATATTGACAGATCGCGGGCGTCGAGAATTGTTTACCTGAGTGGCATTACCAATGAATCGAAGCTATCAGAGCATTTGAAATCAAGAAAGAGCGTAGAGCAAATTCTGGCGAAGGCAAAAGCACCACTCACAGTGCTGCGGGCTGGAATCATAGTGGGAAGTGGATCGGCAAGTTTTGAAATAATGCGCGATTTGGTGGAAAAATTGCCGGTGATGGTTGCGCCAAAGTGGCTGAACACTAAGTGCCAGCCCATTGCTATACGGAATGTACTCGACTATTTGAAAGGTGTGATATACAAGCCTGAAACGCTTGGGAAGACCTATGATATAGGCGGGCCAGATATACTTACCTATAAAGACATGCTTCTCAAGTTCTCGAAAGTGCGAGGCTTGAAGCGTTACATTATTCCCATACCAATCCTTTCGCCCAAGCTATCTTCACTTTGGTTATACTTTGTAACGTCTACCAGCTTCAATTTAGCGAGAAATCTGGTAAGCAGCATGAAGGTAGACATCATAGCCAGGAAAAACCATCTTTCGGAATTGCTTCACATTGAGCTGATTCCCTACGAAGAAGCTGTAGCGCTGGCGTTTCAGAAAATAAGTCAAAACAATGTACCATCAAGCTGGAAAGATGCCATCTCCTCCAGCGGCAGCACAATGCTCAACCCGGATGATTTTGTGAATGTTCCAGAATACGGGTGTTTTAAAGATGTTAAAGAGCGCCTTGTTGCAGCATCTCCTGAGGTAGTATTCGATAATATTTGGAAAATAGGCGGAAGCAGAGGCTGGTACTACGCCACATGGCTATGGAAACTTAGGGGATACTTAGATAAGACCGCTGGAGGGGCCGGACTGCGCCGAGGGCGTCGCAGTCCCAATGATATTTTCCCTGGTGATGCCCTCGATTTCTGGAGGGTGCTTGTATGCTCTAAAACCCAAAAGCGGCTCTTGCTATACGCCGAAATGAAAATGCCAGGTGAGGCATGGCTCGAGATGAAAATCATTGAAAAAAATGGGAATCACATTTACCAGCAGAATGCCACTTTCAGGCCAAAAGGCCTTGCGGGTAGACTCTACTGGTATGCCGTTTGGCCCTTTCACGTGTTCGTTTTTTCAGGCATGGCAAATGCCATTGTCCGCTATAGGGAAGGATAAAAAAAACCCGGCTCAAGGCCGGGCTTAACAATTTGAACTTCAAAAGACTGATTACTCACTTACCACCTCGAAGGTGATGGTTTGGGTAATGTCTTTATAGATGGCCACCTCAGCTTGGTAAGTACCAACTTCTTTGATGGGCTCGTTCTTAATGGTGATGCGCTTGCGGTCGATGGTAAATCCTGACTGTTCGAGTACATCGGCAAGCTGAATGGTATTCACAGATCCGAAGATCTTGCCACTCTCACCTGCTTTTGCACCGATTTTGAACACGGTATTTCCCAATTTTTCAGCGGTCTTGCGGGCTTCTTCTATAAGCTTACCAGCCTTGTGGGCTTTTTGCTTGAGGTTTTCGGCATGCACCTTTCGGGCTGTTTCGCTGGCCAGCAAAGCAAAACCCTGTGGAATAAGAAAGTTGCGCGCATAACCAGGTTTTACATTGACGATATCGTCTTTGTATCCAAGATTATCTATGTCTTGCTTTAGAATGATTTCCATGGTCTGCTTATTTTAGAAGGTCAGTTACATAAGGCATCAAAGCAATGTGACGTGCTCTCTTCACAGCTTGGGCTACTTTGCGCTGGTACTTCATAGAAGTGCCAGTGATGCGGCGTGGAAGAATTTTGCCTTGCTCATTCACCAACTTCAAAAGGAAGTTAGGATCCTTATAATCGATGTATTTGATACGGTTTTTGCGAAAGCGGCAGTACTTGCTTTGCTGTGTATCTATGCTGATCGGAGTCAGATATCTGATGTCGTTATTGTCGCTCATTGTTGTGAAAATTATGCCTCAACGGCGTTTTTATTCTTAGCTCTTCTCTTTTCCACGTAAGTTACAGCATGCTTGCTGAGTTTAACAGTGAGAAAGCGTATCACACGCTCATCGCGGCGGAAAGCCACCTCGAGATTGTTGATCACTTCGCCTGTGGCTTCGAATTCATACAGGTGATAAAAACCTGTAGACTTCTTCTGTATGGGATACGCAAGCTTGCGCAGACCCCAGTCTTCTTCATGGTGGATTTTAGCTCCAGCCTCTTGAAGAAGTGTCTTGAACTTCGCAACCGCTTCCTTTGCCTGATCTTCAGACAAAACGGGAGTTAGGATGAAAACGGTTTCATAACGATTTGTCATAACTTCTTTTAACTGAGTTTTTAAAAATGAAGCGCAAAGGTAATCAATAAACCCTTTCTTACAAGCATTTAAAGGTTGAAAATTTCCACGCCTGTGCATCAATTGCTCAGGTCAATTGCTAAACGGAAAACTTATCTTTGCGACCTACCCCAGCCACTTATGGAAGATTTTGTAGTATCCGCAAGAAAATACCGCCCTCAAAGTTTCGATACTGTTGTAGGACAGGCGAATATAACCCAAACACTTGTAAAAGCAATACAAAATAACCACCTCGCCCAGTCCTTTTTATTTTGCGGACCAAGAGGTGTGGGCAAAACTACCTGCGCACGCATCATGGCGCGCACTGTGAACGAGCTTAGCCAGGAAAAACCCGGCGAAGAAGTAGACTACAGCTTCAATATTTTTGAACTCGACGCCGCCTCAAACAATGGAGTAGAGGATATAAGAAACTTGATTGACCAGGTGCGTGTACCACCACAGGTTGGGAAATACAAGGTGTACATCATCGATGAGGTACACATGCTCTCAACCGGGGCTTTCAATGCCTTTCTCAAAACCCTTGAAGAGCCGCCCGCGTACGCTATATTCATTCTTGCTACCACTGAAAAGCACAAAGTGCTTCCTACCATTCTGTCCAGGTGCCAGGTCTTTAACTTTAGCAGAATAGAAGTTTCTGATATTGTGTCGCATCTCGCTGAGATTGCTGAAAAAGAAGGGGTAAGCATTGGCGATGATGCGCTTCACATCATCGCCGAAAAGGCAGATGGTGCGCTGAGAGATGCGCTTTCAATCTTTGACCAAATGGTGAGCTTCGCTGGAACAACAGTAAGTTATCAAGATGTGATAACCAACCTGAATGTTCTGGACTACGATTATTACTTCAACATTACCGAATCCTTTTTGGCTTCTGATCGCTCTTCGAGTCTGCTCACCTTCAACGCCATATTGCAGAAGGGATTTGATGGGCACAATTTCATCAATGGCCTGGCTAACCACATGCGAAACCTCCTTTTCGCGACCAACGCTGACACCGCAGCCCTTCTGGAAACCGGCAGCCACATAAAAGAAAGATACCTTTCGCAGGCGGCAGCTTGCAATATGCGGTTTGTGCTGAATGCGCTGAACGTGCTTAGCGAGGCCGATGTTAATTACAAACAGAGCAAGAACCAAAGGCTCTTGGTCGAGCTCGCCTTGTTGAAGCTTTGCGCCATCGGTGAAAAAATGGGCGAAAAAAAAAACCCTGAACATGCAGTAAGCGACGAAATCAACGCAGTTGCAGAACCGACACAGGTAGTTTCATCACCCCCTAAAATGCCTTCGCCTGTTGTATCACAGAAGTCAACTGATGTTATTCCGCAAGCACAAATGCCAGCTCCGGTGGAAATTAAAAGACAGCCTGTTCCAGAATCGAAAGGATCTACTGAGCCTGAAAGCCCACAAATTAACCCGGATCAGCTTGCTTCTGCGCCACAAATTGATGTTTCCGAACCTCTTCATACCCTTACTGAAAAACCAGAAACACAAGCGCAAAAACTCCCTGCGCCTTCACGGGCATCTGCGACCGCTCCTTCAATGAATGAATATGCAGAAGTTGCTGAAACTACCACCACTGATACTGTGAAAGAAGATGGGAATAAAAAGCAATACACCTCCAGACTGAGCGGAATGAAAGTGCAGGGCATGACTTCCATCAAAGGTGCCACAGGAGTGGATAAAATAAGTAAGGGCACAGAAAGCACTACAGGCGAAAATCTGCAGGATCATTCATCCATGCCCAGTGATGATTTCAACCTTGCAAAGCTTTGGACCGTTTGGAATGAATATGCCGCATTGGTTAAGGACAATGACCGAAAGAGCTACTATGCTACACTGATGGATAAAAAGCCGGTGATGCGCGAGAAGTACAAAGTAGAACTGGTCATAGCCAATGAAATCCAAAAAAAGGATCTGGATATCGACAAGTCAAATCTTCTTGAATATCTCCGTAAAAATTTGAACAACTGGCAGATACAATTGGAAGGAATTGTGGAAGAGATAGATGATGATCAACTTCCCGCCTATTCGCCCGAGGCAAAATTTAAAGCAATGGCTGAGAGAAATCCCAGCATAGCAAAGATGAAGCAATTGTTTGATCTAGATGTTGATTTTGACGCCTGAAGAGAAGATTTCGCTGCTGGATGATCTCCGCAAGATGCGAAGTTCCATTTTGGATCTTAGCCAAATGGGTAAGGGAAATATGCTTTTCCAAATGCTTCCCGAAAATAAATCTTCTGCAGAAAATCTGCTACATTACCTCGCATTCAGGAGTAAAGATTACAGGATACTTCAAAGGCGGCTCAGCGAAGTTGGTCTGTCATCTCTCCGCGCTGCAGAGTCACATGTACTGGATGGACTGAATAAGGTAATACATTGGCTGGATCCAAAAGACAACCCGAGACAGATTTCGCTTTCTGCGAGTGATGCTGCTGCATTGCTTCTCAAGCACAAATGTGAACTTTTTAACGCTGGTGAAAATTGCAGTGAGCGTTACATCATGGTTACCATTGACTCCAAATCAGGCAATGTTATAGATTCTTATGCTTTATTGCTGGAAGCCGGAATGAATTGCGCCCGTATAAACACTGGCCACGATTCATTAAAAGAATGGACACAAGCCATTGCGTCAATACGGGAAGCATCCAGACGAACAGGCTTGAATTGCGCTATTTACCTTGACCTTTCCGGACCGAAAATCAGAATTACTGGAATCCAAAATAAGCATGGAGATAGGAAACAAAAAACCAAGGTAAAAAAAGGCATGCGTGTATTGATTACAGAGCCTGCTTATCAAGGAATGCAACCTGAAATAACTTCCTTCGAAATAGGCTATCAAAATATATTGAACAACCTTCAGATAGGACAGGAAATCCTTTTTGACGATGGTATTGCGTCAGCTGAAGTAATAGCCAATGAAGGCCATTCAGTGCTTGTAGAAATTCTCAGAATCAAAGGAGACAATCCCCGCAAAATAAAAATACACAATGGTATTGCATTTCCAAGAGTAAAACTTCAACTGAGCGCTCTTACATCCGAAGACATCACTTCCCTTCATAATCTGGCACGAGATGTTGATATTATAGGTCTTTCCTTTGTCCAATCTGAATTGGATGTGAGAAATCTTATAGAACTCATTAAGTCAAGTGGCTTAGAACACCTGGGTGTCGTTGCAAAAATCGAAACAATAAATGCATTCGAGTCACTCCCTGAAATACTCTTTGAACTTATGAGTACAGCCAAATCTGGCCTAATGATCGCAAGAGGAGACCTCGCCTTAGAAGTTGGAATGGCAAGACTCGCTGAAGTACAGGAAGAGATTCTATGGATGTGCGAAGCAGCGTCAATGCCAGTGATATGGGCCACACAGGTGCTGGATAACCTTACCCGTGAAGGCGTTCCTACAAGAGCAGAAATTACGGATGCTGCAATGTCAGTTCAGGCAGAATGTGTAATGCTCAATAAAGGGATTTATGTGAAAGAATCTGTTCACGTTCTGCGTCAAATACTTGATAGGATGAAGGATCACCACAATAAAAAAGCTTCAGAAATGCGCCGTCTTGAGGTGGCGGGTAATTTTTATTCCAGATTGACTGACATGCAAACGAAGACCTGAATGCGCTCCCCAAGCGCTTTCTGGGAGCTGCCTGCTTTAAATAAATGCTATTTAAGAATGGTTCCATGCGCCAGAACATAATGATTCAAACACTAAACCTCAGATGAAGTTTCCGGAATCCCAGTGCTTAGGCAAAACAGATTGCAGTTCACAAATCACATTTCACGGAGATAATTTAATGGCACAAGCCATCAGCGATCATTTGTATATTCGCCTATAAGATTATGGATCGTACGCTGATTGCCCTCTTTATTATTTTGGTCTTTGGGCCAATGGCTCACTCCCAATCTGCAGATAGTCTTCGGACAAACTTAGCTACCGCCCTGGGCAAAGATAGAATAGCCACCCTCACGGCACTAAGTTTTGCAGAAGCGCAGAACAACCCAGAAATTGCTTTGGATTACGCAAAAGAAGCCGCAAATCTCTCAGAAAAGCTGGGCTACCGAACTGGATTGGGCAACGCGCTGCATAAAATCGCTGTTGTATATCGGTTCCAAGGGTATTACGCACTATCGCTGGAATACTCTGATAGTGCCCTCTCCTACCTTTCGGAAAAAATGGATCAGTCACTTCGGGCCGCTATCTATTCGAATATGGGTGTAGATTACCGCTCAATGGGTGATTATGAAAAGGCGCTAACCTGTTTCCAAAAAGCCATTGACCTGCATAAATCGCTGGGAGAGAAGCAAGAATGGGCCACGGTACTTAATAACCTGGGCGTGATGTATATGTACCTTGAAGACTTTCCAAAGGCACTCGACTATTACGACCAGGCACTGAGCAAGCAACGCGAAGCGGGCAATCAGAAAGAAATGGCCAATGTGCTCAACAACTATGCTATCGTGTACGCCAATCAAGGTTTGCTCGATTCTTCATTGGTCTACTTTCAGCGCTCATTCGAAATAGAAGTAGCGCTCGGAAACAGACGTGGGATGAGCGAAGGGTACAACAATATGGGAGGCGTGTATTACTACATGGGCGACGTGGATAAAGCCATAGAAGAGTTTCGGAAATCTTACGCCATAGACAGTGCTTTGGGCGATTACAGAGGGCAGATCGCCACGTTAAACAATATTGCCGAGATCTATACTGAAACCAACCACCCCCGCAAAGCACTTGCAGTGCTCGATCGCAGCTTTGCAATGGCCAGAAAAATAGATTCGAAACCAGATATTGAAGCGGCATTGTCGAATACAGCAAGTGCCTATGCTAAACTCGGTGATTTTGAACAAGCTTTTATCTACCTCAAAGATTTTTTGGTTGTGCACGACTCAGTGCTTGGAGAATCTAAACAAAGTCTCATTGCAGAAATGGAAACCCGCTTTCTAACCAAGGAAAGAGACCAACAGCTGCGCATCAAGGAGCTGGAGATTCAGGAAAATGAGCTAGCGCTCTCACAACGTCGCAATACCATCATCGGTTTATTAATAATCATCTTGCTCCTCACCGTAGCCGGATGGCTCGTTTACCGCAATCAACAAGCAAGGAAAGCATCAGAAGTGCAAGCCATACGGGCAAAAGAACAAGAAAATCAGCTAAATGCTGTAATCGACGCCACCGAACTAGAAAGACGAAGAATAGCCAAAGAACTTCACGATGGCATAGGGCAGCAACTCTCAAGCTTGAAACTTGGAATATCCCATTTATCGACTCAAATAAGAGCGGGTGAGAACCCCGAACCATCCAGACTTTTACAACTGCAACACATAGCCGACCAGTCGGCATCAGAAGTTCGGGTACTGTCGCATCAAATGATGCCCAAAACACTCATTGAAGTAGGATTGGCTCCCGCACTCCATGATATGTTTACCCAAAGTTTCACCTTCGCCGGCATTGCGCACGGATTTGAAGAAGTAAACACCAATCTTCGCTTCGATTCCCGAATAGAAGTGGCAATCTACCGAATCGCACAGGAATTGACCAACAACATAATCAAACACGCGCACGCTACCGAAGTGCAAGCTGAACTGATTTGTGCTGCGGGACAAATAAGCTTGTTGATTTCGGACAACGGAAGAGGCATTGATAATGCAACCAAAGGTGGATTGGGCATTCAAAATATGGAAAGCCGTGCTCAGCAAGTAAATGGTGTATTATCAATAGAAAGTAGGCAATCAAAAGGTACCACTGCACATCTTAGAATTAAATTGGTAGCCTGATGAAACGGATTATTTTAGTGGATGACCATGAATTGATTCGCGAAGGAATTTCAGAACTCGTGAGCAGAATTGGTGCTTACCAAGTGATTGCACAAGCTGCGAATGGCCAAGTTGGATTGGCGCTGGTAGAAACTTTAAAACCCGATATCGTCCTTATGGACGTAGACATGCCCGTGATGAATGGCCTGGAAGCCACGCTCCAAATAAAACGCCACCACAAATCAGTGAAAGTAATTGTGCTCACCATGCACGACGAGCCAGCCCTGATAAAGCGTATGATGGAAATTGGCGCCGATGGATTTTTGTTAAAAAATGCCGACCGCTCAGAGTTTGTTGATGCGCTGGCGCGCGTTGCAGCGGGCAAAACCTATTTTTCGAGCGATGCGGCACAGGCAGTTATATCGGGTAAAAGGGCCACTACCAACACCTACCAAGTGGGCGAAGAAAGTCTATTGCTCTCTACCTTGAGCGAGCGCGAACTCGAAATATTAAAAGAAGTAGCTGCAGGTTTTACCAATAAAGAAATCGCTGATAAACTCTTCATCAGTCACCGCACAGTAGATGCGCATCGCACCAATGTGATGAAAAAACTAGAAATTCATAACGCTGCCGGCCTGGTAAAATTCGCCCTTCAAAATGGCTTGGTTAAAGGTTAGTCTTTAGAAAATATCCTATTTCATTTCACACTTCATCCAATTAGGGTATTCACCTTAGTAGATTACGCACAACACCCTATTTCATTCAGCTGACCACCGCCGCAACTTTGGCATATAGAAACCAACCCTATGCCCGGTAGCGAAATTTCCACAAGTAGTTTGAGTCCACGTGAAATTGAAGTCATGGAACTATTGGGCAAAGGCTACCGCAGTGTTCATATAGCCACCTTGCTACAAATAAGTCCTAAAACGGTGAGCGCTCACTGCGCAAGCATGCGCTATAAGCTTCGGATAGACAGTATAAATGGACTCATTCATTTTGCGATAGCCCAACAAAATCTATGAGAAACCTTCTTATCCTTTTCTTCCTTGTTATTTCCATTGTTGACCTGTGCGCACAAGGAAATCTCCAATACACCCGGCACGATATAAACAGCGATGCCCGTTTTAGATTCTCTGATATAGCACGCCTTCCCGAAACGCATAAATACTATGTAACGCCGAGTGGAAATAATCCTGCTTACCTCATCAACGGCGATACCTACGCCATAGAAAGCACGCAAGACGTGGGCACCTACCCACTTGGCGCACGAACCACGCTCTCTCGAACCGGGAAGTACGTGATGATTCAATCGCTCACCTACCTTGAGTACAAGTTGAAAAATCGAGAAACTTACCTGGTGGTGGTTGATCCCCTCAGCGGGAAAATCTTACTGAATCTTTCCAAAGTCAACGATGCCTGCTTTCATCCGAATGAAGAAGAAGTTTGGTACCTCAGCGATGGAATGGTTCGATCGGTTTCATTGGCAACCCGAAAGGACATAGAGGTCTTTAAATTTCCAGGTGCAACAAACTGCCTGGCCCTTTCGCCCGATGGGAAATACCTTGCCCTATCGCACAAGCCAACAAAGGAATTTCTCGATTCGTATGTAACCAGGAAAGGGCAAAAGAATAATTACAAGATCTACGAGAAATTCCGTCAGTGCATTTCTGTATTCAACACATCAGATCTGTCCTTGGCGCATTTGGCCAGCGAAATGGTGGATATACCATACGTGTTGGAGTACAGCCCAAAAGGTGATTTTCTGCTTTGCTATTCGCAACCACACGACAAACTTACATCTACAACGACCGCTGGAAATACCGATTACATTTCAAAAATAGATGCTGCCACAGGCATTGTGCTCAACGAGGGGTTTGTGTCAAACAGCCTGTACGAGCCCGACTTAGAATTTAGCAACAGCCATGATTACCTGGCCATTGTAACAATTAATCGCACCAAGCTTCCCGAAGTATGGGTTTGCGATTTCGGCTCAGCTGGCATTGTGGCGCGATTTGAATGTGGTAAAAACACCCTTGGCGAAGCAATGAAAAATGAGCTCAAAGCCGATGCTAGCCGTGTGGGCGTAGCCTTCACCGCCGACGATAGAAACATGCTCATTACTTACGGATCAATTTTACTCAACTGGACCATTCCTTATGAATAAACTCATGAAACTTAGCCTCCCAGCATTTTTAGCAACCCTGTTCTTCGGAGCTTCAGCATCGGCTCAGCGCCCGGTACTCGACTCCCGAGAAGAAGTGACGGCCCGTGCCATCGCTCAGCTAGACAGCCTCATGAAGGAAGAAAAATTCCTTACAATGCTCGCAAAAGAAGAGGTACATGGCGATTACGTCTACCAAATTGGGGTAGGCGATAAAGGCCAAATCAATTCCATGAGGGCCATCAGCCGATCTGAGAATGCGAGCATTGATGGACAAAACTACCTCAACAATTTGGTTAAAGTCTACAAGTTCGACTTCAGGTTACCGAAGGGAAACTTCTACAAGTTTGAGTACACCTTTCGCACACCTTGATCAAAGCCCCAAACTTTCAAACTTCAAAAAAAATCTAACACCCACAAATACAAAACAAAATGAACAAATTACTTTTCCTGATACCCGCCATATCCTTCTCATTGGTCGCAAACGCACAAGATGACATGCCCGAAGTTTGGACTACAAAATTCGACCATCAGATAGACTGGTACGCCACCGATGATTATGACAACAGCGGCTACGGCATGGTAGCTTCAGATAAAGATATATCCGTGTATGAAACGAAGAATGGCAAATTGATTTGGACCAAAGCTTTTAAAGATTTGGCGCCCAAAATGAGAAAAATTGATGACGTAATGGTCATAGAAGGATCACAAAAAATCTTTCTTCTCGACCTAAAAGTTGGGAGCGAGCAAGTGGCTGTGGTAGACTTACTGACGGGCAAACTCGATTGGGATTCTGATAAATACAAAATCAAGAGCCGAGATATGATCACTTACATTTCGGAAGAGAAAGCCTTTCTCCTTACCTTCAAGGATGTGAACATACTTGTAGATGGCCTTACTGGCGAAGAGCGATGGAGTACCCAAAAATTTAAGGGTAAAGTTGGGACCTACATTTATGACAATGGCATGCTTACTACAGTAAATTTTGTCCCTGAAGAATTGCTTGCTCTGCTTGTCGGATTTAAAAATCAGATTGCTAAAATCAATATGAAAACTGGTGAGATTGTTTGGGAAAATACCTATGTGGGTCGTGCAGATCGCAAAATAATTTCCAAGGAGTTTTTATATGATCTCAACATAGTGGATGGTAAGGTAGTGCTGGAACTCGATGGGTTACAGATTTACGATTACAAAACAGGCGCACAGCTATGGAGCGCGGCCTTCGCTTACGAAAGAGCACTCAGTAAGCCAATAAATGCCAGCAAATTTGGCGTGTATGGCGGCGTATCAAAACCCGTATTTACCGATTCGCATGTATATGTAATCGATATGTCGGGAAAGAGCAATCAATACATCAAAAAGTACGACAAACAAACTGGTAAACTCATATGGACCTCACAGGAAATAGCTGGTGGTGCCAAAGTAATGCCCAATCTCTATGTGGTGGACGACAAGGTAATTGTGCAAATAGGTGGAATTGTGGAAGTGCAAGGTGTATTTAAGGAAACTGTGACCAATAGCGCCGGGCAATCTTCGAGGGTCGATGTATCCAAAGTATACGACGAATCGGTAAAACCTTATGGGGTTCAGGCGTTTAATGATGCTGATGGAAGATTGGTTTGGGACTCAGAGCGCTTTAAAAAAGGCATTACCAACATGTACCGAGAAGGCGAAGACAATATGATTGTTTCTTCTGGAAAGGCCCTGTACAGCATGAAAATTAAAGATGGAGAAGTGAATTACGAAGTAGATGCTAAAAATGGCGGAGTAGGCAACGTAATGATGATTTTGGACAACAACAACAATGTGGTAACAATTGGTGAAAAAGGCGTTTCGACCTTCAATTCTGAAACAGGAGAGCTCGTAGCCGCCAACAAATACAAGAGAGCTACCTTGCGCGAATACACTGGAAATATTCTAATTCTCGAAACCCCTGTGCAGGACATTGCCGCCTTCGACGTAGCCGATAATTGTAAATATTGGAAATACAATGCCCGCAAAGAATCCTCGAGCAGCCTCACGAACGATGGTACCTATGTGTATGTAATGGAAAAGAAATCGGTAACCAAACTTAAGACGAGGCCTTAAAACCTGGCAACAACCGAAAACCAAAACAACCGTCCATCTTTGGGCGGTTTTTTTGTTTATTACCGTCAGGGCATGTTCAATTGTATAGAAAAAGTTGTACTTTATTCTAGCCCAATCTCTGCGCATTAAGCACTATCATTGCATCACCATGCCTTCCAAAAATCCCTACGAAGCTTTACAATACCCCGAGTTTCGGACATTTTTGGTTCTCCGCTTTGCCGTAGTCTTTGCATGGACTATGCAGTTTGTTGTTATCGAATGGGAGATTTACCGACTTACCAAAGATCCCTGGTCGCTCGGATTAATTGGGCTCATGGAAGTTATTCCCGCACTTTCACTCGCTCTTTTTGCCGGGCATTTTGTAGATCAATTGGAAAAACGGAAGTTGCTCTTCCTATGTCTATTTGGTTTTTTAACAATCAGCACCGGCCTTTTCCTGCTCACCTGGCCGGTCTTCACTGATACGCTTGAAACCACTACGGTCGTGCGCAGTATTTATGGGTTGGTATTTTTAGGCGGGGCCGTTCGTGCTTTTATGAGCCCCACTATATTTTCACTTTTTTCATTGGTCATTCCCAAGAAATCGTATCCCAATGGAGCGACGTGGAGCAGTGGGGTTTGGCAGTTGGGCGCCATGCTCGGTCCGGCAGTGGGTGGTCTCGCTATTGGAATGGCGGGGGTACATTGGAGCATGTTGTTAATTGTTTTCATAGCTCTTCTGGCCTCATTCTTTCTGTCGCGGATACCCCCAAAGCCCATTCTGAATACAGCGATCGGAGAACCCATACTGCAAAGTTTGAAACAAGGAATTCAGTTTGTATTTCGAACCAAGGTGGTATTAGGTGCCATTACCCTCGATATGTTTGCAGTGCTCTTCGGTGGGGCTGTGGCACTATTGCCAATTTTCGCACAGGATATTCTAAAAGTTGGTTCGGTTGGTTTTGGATTTTTAAGAGCCGCGCCGGCTGTGGGCGCCCTGCTTACTATGCTTGCGGTGGCCTATTTCCCACTCAATAGCCGCGCTGGCTGGAAACTCTTAGGTGCCATTTTTGGATTTGGTGTGTGCATTATCGTTTTCGGATTGTCCACCATATTTTGGGTTTCCTTAATTGCGCTTTTTTTCAGCGGTGTGCTCGATGGTATAAGTGTGGTGATACGCCAAACCATACTCCAACTCAAAACCCCCGATCATATGCGCGGAAGGGTGGCCTCAGTCAATTCTATGTTTGTAGGATCATCCAACGAACTTGGTGCTTTCGAAAGTGGACTCACCGCAAAGCTATTTGGCACCGTGCAAGCAGTGGTAATGGGAGGTGTGCTGACGGTGCTTACTGTGGTCGGAACAGGGATACTGGTACCAAAGCTGAGAAGGTTGGATCTGACGAAGGATCTGAACGAAGAAAATTCTCAGGATTGATTCGCGCAGTGCACAAGTATTAATCAAAGAAATTCAGGAGCCAATTATTTTTCTTCCCGCTATGGCCTACGTATATCGGCAGAGCTAAGCCCAAAGGGATTCAGCGAAATTCTAAAAGCACATGTAGCACATCTATCCCACCCACCGAAACTTTTCAATTTCTTTTCAGAAATTCTTCTTCGGGCTGCAGGTGGCCAGGCCTTTAAACCTTAAACACGCTTTTAAGGTCCTTGAAAGTTTTAAACTCAATGGCGTTTCCGTCAGGGTCTTGAATGAACATGGTTTTCTGCTCACCAACCTCCCCAGGAAAGGCTACATGCGGCTCTACCAAAAAATTAATCCTGAGCTTGCGCAGCTTGTCCTCCATGGTGTGCCAGGTATCCCATTCCAGGACTACACCGAAATGATTCGCAGGTATGTGGCTGCTTGGGTTGTAGTAGTTTCTCGGTTTCTGAACCTTGCCAGAAACTTTGTGAATACTCATTTGGTGGCCAAAGAAATCAAAATCAACCCAGGCATTTGATTCTCGGCCCTTGGTGCAGTCGAGTAGGTCGCCATAAAAGGCCTTTGCCCGGTCTATATTTCCAGTGGCAAAAGCAATATGAAACATTCCTTTCATAAATTCTGATTGTAGGTGGTTACCGTTGCAGTCCCATTCGAGTGCTGCCGGGTGTCAAATAAAAGCAATTAGATGATTCAGTCATAGGTCGAAGGCATAATTTCATCAACGCCATTGTATAACGAACAAAAAGGTGTTTGGGTTAAGCGCAAACAAAAAGGCCATCATTCCAGTGAATGATGGCCTATAAAGTCTTTTATTTCTCTTGAATTTTTTAGTATTCTTCGTCAAAGCGCAAGTCCTGAGGTCTGAAACGCTTGGTCGGAGCAAGGTTCTTCAATCCTTTCTTTTTCTGGATTTCGAAAGCCTCGTCACCCCAAGCGGTATTGTCTCTTTTGGTCCGCTTTTCGTGTTGCTTCTTCATGTGAAACTTATTTAATCATCATCTTCTTCGGCAGAGTCTTCCATCTCTACATCTACGGAACCACTGTCGGATTCGGCTTCGAAACCGAAACCATCGTCACTTCCGCTGTCAGATTCCATATACTCATTAATGTGCTCATCAAGTTTGCGATCAAGCTTGATGAGGTATACGATGTTGTCTGTTCTGACTTCGAGTGCTTTTACAAATTCGCCTTTTGCATTGACAAAAGTAATGAGCTGGCTTTCATCATAGCCCATGGGATATTGCTCATTAATCAAGGCCATAACTTCAGGCGAAATCGATTTGAAGTCTTTGATTACCCTTTGCATTAGAGGTGAGTTAAGAGATTTTGTTTTAATAAGTGTAGTTTGTTAGGTGGTAAAAACCGCGGCCAAATTAACAGCATTTTTTGAAGTACAAAGCGCACGGAATCTTTTTCAGACGAGTAATAAATTGCTCGTGTTACGGAGTAAATATATAAAAGGTTGTTTACCACTTCAAAAGCCAGGCAAAAATAAGTGGTGCCACAATGGTGGCGTCACTCTCTATTACATATTTCGGGGTATTGATATCAAGCTTTCCCCAGGTAATTTTTTCGTTGGGAACTGCACCGGAATACGAGCCGTAACTGGTTGTAGAATCTGATATCTGGCAGAAGAAGGTCCAGAAAGGAATCTCTTCCATCTCCATATCCTGGTAGAGCATAGGCACCACACAAATTGGAAAATCGCCCGCAATACCCCCTCCTATCTGGAAAAAGCCTACGCCTTTGCCACCTGAATTTTTCACGTACCAGTCGGCAAGCCACACCATATACTCAATGCCACTTTTGGTGGTGCTCGCTTTCAATTCACCCTTGATGCAATAGGAAGCAAATATATTTCCCATGGTGCTGTCTTCCCAGCCGGGCACGATGATGGGCAGATTTTTTTCCGCGGCAGCGAGCATCCATGAGTTCTTAGGGTCTATCTCATAGTACTCCTTCAAATCGCCGGAGAGCAACATCTTGTACATAAATTCATGGGGGAAGTAACGCTCCCCTGAATCTTCAGCACCCTTCCATTGTTTGTATATTTTGCTTTGAAGCCTCCGAAAGGCTTCTTCTTCCGGAATACAGGTATCGGTAACCCTGTTGAGCCCTCGCTCGAGCAAATCCCACTCCTGTTGAGGGGTGAGGTCGCGGTAGTTGGGCACCCTTTCATAATGGTTGTGCGCCACAAGGTTCATAATGTCTTCTTCGAGATTGGCACCTGTGCAGGAAATGATCTGCACCTTGTCCTGCCTGATCATTTCAGCCAGGCTTCGGCCAAGCTCTGCAGTACTCATGGCTCCGGCAAGGGTAATCATCATCTTGCCATTTTCCAGCAAGTGTTGCTCGTAGCCTTTGGCAGCATCCACGAGGGCAGCTGCATTGAAGTGCTTGTAATGGTCTTCGATAAAGTTAGAAATGGGTCCTCGATTGCTCATCATGTTTGCTTCTTTTTTTGAATATGTAGCTAAGCGTTTTGTAGTAGAGTTTTGATGCGGTAAATGCACTGACCCTGTCGGTAGTGGCTGGTGCCAACCCTACGATGTCAAATCCTACAATATTTCGTCTTTTATTCACTCTGCGAATAAATTTCAATGTTTCGTACCAGTGCATCCCGCCCGGCTCCGGTGTTGCTGAGCCCGGCAATACGGATGGATCGAACACGTCAAGATCGATGCTTAAATAAACATCACGGGTCATTCGCTCAATCGCCTCATCCATCCATTGTGGATTCTTGACTGTTTCATGGGCAAAGAAAACATTTTCGCGCTTCATGGCAGCTTTCTCGCCCATGCTCATACTGCGTATGCCTACCTGAATGAGTTGGGCATCGCGGTTGGCCTCCTGCATGGCTCCTGCATGTAGACCAGCATTTCCTTCCCTGGGTTGCCCAAGGTCGGCATGTGCATTGAGTTGAAGCACGGTGAGTTTTTCATATTTTTCCAGAAATGCGCGTATTACGCCTATGCTTGTACTTTGGGCTCCACCGATTGCGGTAAAAAACTTGCCTTCATCAATATACTTCTTTACAGTGCCGTATATTGCTTCCACCATCGCTTCAGCTGTCGTACTTTCCGCAATAGCGGGTGCCAAATAAATACCCTGACGGTATACCTCAGTATCCGTGTCGATATCGTAAAGCTCCATGTGAAGGGCAGCATCCAGAAATGCTTCCAGCCCTTTGACCGTGCCTTTCCCCCGGGTGCTTGTGCCATCGTAATGCACAGGAACCAGAATTATTTTTGCGGTAGCCTTGCGGGCAAATTCATCAGGTATCCCGGCAAAATTATTCGGATACGCTTCCATTTACTTCTTCTTTTTCAGTTTTATCAGATTTCGCTTTGGCCTTTTTTGAAGGATAGCCGAGCAACTTCATCATGGAGCCGCTGTCCTGCTGTTCTGAAAATACGCGGTAGGTGAATTCTCCATTCTTATCACGGTCTATGATAATCTGCTTCGGATTGGGAATAAGGCAGTGCTGCAAGCCCCCGTATCCACCCACGGTATCCTGATAGGCCCCGGTGTTGAAGAAACCTATATAAAGCGGATTGTCCTTGTTGTACCTGGGAAGGTATATGCCGTTGATGTGCTGTTCCGAATTGTAATAATCATCACTGTCGCAGGTAAGCCCACCGAGCAGCACACGTTCATAATCGCTGTTCCACCTGTTGATGGGCAGCATGATAAAACGCTTGTTGATGGCCCAGGAATCGGGCAGCGTGGTCATAAACGAAGAGTCTATCATATTCCAGTGCTCCTTGTCGTTCTGCCTCTTCTGGTACAATACTTTAAAAATAGCACCTCCGCTTTCGCCCACAGTAAAAGCGCCAAATTCTGTATAGATGTGCGGGTCGTCCACGCCGGCATCCTCACAAAAGGTTTTGGTTTGTGCGATTATTTCGTCCACCATGTATCCGTAATCGTACTCAAAAGCAAGGCTGTTCTTAATGGGGAATCCACCCCCAATATTTAGTGAGTCCAGTGTTTCGCAGGCCTCCTTCAGGCGCCCGTAAACGGTAAGACATTTGTTAAACTCGTTCCAGTAGTACGCGTTATCGTTTATACCGGTATTGATAAAGAAATGGAGCATTTTGAGCCTTATCTTGGGGTGGTCGGCTATTACATCGCGGTAAAATGGCGCTATGCTCTTGTAGCCTATGCCCAGGCGGCTGGTATAAAACTCAAACTTTGGTTCCTCTTCGCTGGCTATCCTGATCCCTATGTCGAAGGGCCTTTTTATCAGGTTGTTCAGCACGTCCACTTCCTTGTAGTTGTCGATCACCGGCATCAGCGAATAGCCTCGGTTTATCAGGTTGGCTATTCGGGTGAGGTACTCATCGGTTTTGTAGCCGTTGCAAATAATGTAGCGGTCCTTGCTCAGCTTGCCCGAGTCGTACAGATGCTCCACAATATCGAGGTCGTAGGCCGATGAGGTCTCAATGCTCACATTGTTTTCGAGCGCCCGCTCCACCACATGCGCAAAGTGCGAACTCTTGGTGCAGTAGCAGTAATTGTAGGTGCCTTTGTAATCTACCTTCGCCATGGCATCTTTAAACCATGTCTTGGCCCGCAATATGTTCTCAGAAATTTTGGGCAGGTAGGTAAATTTCAGCGGGGTGCCGTATTTGCGCACCACTTCCATAAGGGGAATGCCATGAAAGTTTAGCTCGTCATTGTCGTCGAGTTTAAACTCTTCCTGGGGGAAATGGAAAGTTTGTTCTATCAGATCTACGTATTTGATTTTCATATTTGTGTGGGTTGAGCCTTTCAGCAAATGCGACTTGCGTCAGAAAAATAACAATAAGGGTTGAAAACAAAAAACTCAAATCCTTATAGGGATAAACTGCATGGTAAGACAGGTAAGTCCGGAAACACTACCCAATGCACACTTTGCTTTAAAGCAGTATGCTGTCCAGGAATGAGGATAATACTTGATAATCAACGTACTTTACTTTGGAAACACCAATTTCTTTAAGGGTCGAAAAGTAAAAATATTTTCAATGCACTTGCAATAAGAATGCGCTTTGGTGCAAAGATTAACTTTGGGTTTATACGAGCCTGCTTTTTAAGTGCTTTTATTTATGGTGGATGCTTGTCGAAGAAGGTGGTAAAAAGGTGATTGGTTTTTAGTCTTGGTTTAAAACCGCCGGTGGGTGAGCGCAGCAGTATGCCAATGAAGAGACCTATGCTATAATCGCCAGGGCGGATTAAATCAGTGTAGATTTTTAGGCCCATGTGCTACACCTCATAACAGCAAAGCTGGCAAACCACTCCGTAAAATAATTCAATTGAATATCAGCACATTACCCCCCCCCCCCTATAGGTTTTCAGAAAATATTTATAGGTAGATTCAAAACTTGTGTTTACCTTACCAAGGTCTGGAAAGCGCTGTAACATCGGCTTAACTTACGCCCGTTTTTAACTTAACAAAAAAGCCGAAGTGCGACAACACTCCGGCTTCAAATTAACATAACCACTCATTGCAAAAAGGAGGTGATCGTGATCTGACAAAAGTACTAGTTTTATTCTGACATTGGCAAGTAGCCCAATGCGCGGAAGCTTCTACCACTTGGCAAAAAATGGTTCGCATATCTCCACGATAGGAGATGGCTTTTCCCGGCCTGAAAGGGAAAAAATTATCCAAATTTTTTATCATGAAGTATTTTTCCTTTTGCCTTTTTTTCCTTGGGCATATTTTGTCTGTGCATTGCCAGAACCTGGTGCCAAATCCGAGTTTTGAAGATTATGACTATTGCCCACCGGGTACCGGAAATTTTATTAGCTCTACGTTTGAACCCAATGTACAGAACTGGGATTCGTGGGCGATTTCCCCTGATTACTTCCACGTTTGCAGCAACGACCTGGAAGGCTTTGCGGGTGTGCCTACTAATGCCTGGGGCTATCAATGGCCGGTATCCGGGGTCGCGTTTAGCGCGGTGATTACCTACATGCACAATCTTGTAGACGGCCGTGAATATATTGCCAGCCAATTAATAACCCCCTTAACTCCGGGCACTTCCTATTACGTGATGTACCATATAGCCCATTGTGATTCCCAACCACTTACGCGATGCGCAACCAACCGGTTCGGACTTAAATTCTTCAAAGATCCAAGCTACGGTTCCGGAATTCCACCTGATTTACCTGCCCTGCCACCACCGAATGAAGCCGATGTAGAGTACAACGAAATGCTCACTGATACAGCCAATTGGACCCTGGTAGAAGGTTGGTTCACTGCAGATGACAGTTATGATTGGATAGCCCTGGGCAATTTTTATGACGATGCCAATACCGATACCACCCAATTTGGCTTGGAAGGTTATTGCCTTGGTTTGTATTACATCGACAATGTATGCATTGGACTTTCGCCTGAAGATTGTGAATACCTGCTTACAGATGGGCGGCAACACACAAATTACCAGGTGAATATCTTTCCGAATCCGTCTTTTGATGTAGTAAGCTTAAGGGCAAATAAAAGGATGATCAGCATAAAGGTAGTGGATACGATGGGGAGGCTCATTCTTCAGAGCAATCCATTCACTGAGAATATACGCCTGGAGATTTCTGATTGGGCAAAAGGAATGTACTTTATCGAAATAGAATGGGATGACTATCAAGTTTCAACCTCAAAAATCATTAAAAAATGAAATCTCTAATCTTTATCTTTTCGGTTTTTTGCCTGGTTCTGATTGGCTGCGGTCAGCTGTTTGGACAAGTTTTTCAACTTAATAATAATCCAACTGCTGGTGCATTCCTCGGTTGGAATGCTGGTGGAGTAAATGGCAACCTCGACTTCCGCACCAACAACATCAACCGCATGCGCCTACAACAAACAGGCACTACCACCATTGATGGTTACCTTGTTGATAACAGCGGCTTTCTTTCGCTCAGCATGGTGCCGGGAGCGTTCAACCTGCAATCTGCCTACTCTCTGCTCCACCTCAATGGTTTTGGCAATAGTGCATTTGGGCCACAGGCCCTTGGGTATCGCTCATGGATGCGGCCGGGTATCACATTCACCCACAACTCTGACCTGATGTATATTGGCCCCAGAGCCAACGATCAGGATATTACCGATGCGGTGATTGCCTGGTCGGATAATGATCAGCCTGGTGGGGGCCTGGGTCCTGATGTACTGAGATTTCTCTTTACGAGCAGCGGCAACGGTGCCACTAATATCTCTACAGATGTGTTGAGCGACAACGACTGGGATGGTGTGGAAATAGCCCGTATGATGGGTGATGCCCGAATGGGTGTGGGACCGCGATGGACCAACACCATATTGCCCAAACGCGCACTCGATGTGGTGCGCCGCAACGACGATTTGCCCCAATTCCGCATCACACATACCCCCAATCTAGTTGACACCCTTGGGATTTTTACAGATTTCCAAACCTCACCATTTGGTAATCTGCACATCGTACCAAGAGAATCAGGTGTTGTGCGCAATGTAGCCATAGGCTTTTTTCATGATCCCACACCAGGTAGTACAACGAACCCGGCAAACCCGAGCGTGCTTGATGTAGGAGGTACTGTGAGGGTGAGAAATCTTCCTGACCTGAGGCCCCAGGCACTTATCATGGGATATTCATTTGCGGACATCAATCAAAACGATACCAATGACCACTTCCTTGGCAGAATAGACCTGCTACACCCTGATACGGCATCCTGCTTCTTTTTGAATGGAGTTGGACAGTGGTCTAATGTATGCGATTCCACTTTCGCTGATTGTGACTGGGAATATGATAACACCAATGTATGGACTGCTCATGGTTCTGGATGCTACCCAAAACGCTCAGTATTTATTGGCTCCAGCACTGGCCCTGATGACACCAAATTGTACATCACCCGAAACGATAGTACTGACAATGGAGTATTCAACGCCGTTGAAATCAATTGGAGCAATGCGAGTGAGGAAGCAAATTCAGAAGCGCTCAGAGGCATCGTAGCTAATATTCTTGGTACTCCTGATATGGACCAATTTCTCGTGGGCACTGAGTTTTATTTGTTTGGGGATCAAGTAGGAGTAGGCCATCAACTCAGGGTAGATGCAAGATTGGGTATTGGATCCGACTTCAATATTCAGTCCGATCCGAGCACAGATTCAAGCGATGTTACTGTGGGCCATAGGGTAAGAACGTTTCAAGGGTTTAACAATTATGGTGTTGATGCCTATGCAAATTTATCAGCAAATATTACTGCTGGCGGTAAATTTTTTGCAAGTGAAGGCAAATACACTGTTGGAGTATGGGGAGAATGTGTTGAAACTGCACAAGATGGCTATGGGTTATATGGCAAATCTACTGGACTAAATACAGGAGGAGACAATATCGGGGTGTATGGAGAAGCTTCCAATGGAACATTTGGAAATTATGCATTCTATGCAGCTGGTACGCCAACTTCAACAACTCCACCGCTTACCTTGTCTGACGAATCGGTAAAAACAAATATCTCAACTATCGACAATGCTTCAGATTTAATTAATCAAATGCAACCAAGATCTTATTCCTATATACAGGATGGCAATGAATCTTTGCATCTCAATGAAGGACTACATTTTGGTTTTATCGCACAGGAATTGCAACCAGTTCTTCCTGAAGTGGTTGCTCCATTCTACCACCCTGCACAATTTGATACCTTGGGTAATGAGTTATCGCCCAGACGAGAGCTCCTTGGTATCAAATACAACGATATCATTCCTATACTTGTTGAGGCTGTGAAAGAGTCAAATGGAGTAATTTCAGAGCAAGCTGGAATTATAGAAAATCAATCCGCACAACTCGAAGCACAGGCTGCAACTATTGCTGAGTTGGAGTCAAAAGTTGAAGCTATGGAACAGAAAATGGAATCGATGTTCACCATTATGCAGTCCGTGCAAACCAAAACCAACAACTGCTGCTCCTTCGGCTCTGCTCAGGAACCAAATGACGGTAGCACCGGTTCTCTGCCAGCCCCTACCGACGCAATCGAAGGAGTGAAGCTTATGCAGAATGTGCCAAATCCATTTGACACAACCACCCGAATAGACTTTATACTCCCTGCCGATGCAAATGTGGTGCTCGAGCTAAGCGATGTGAATGGCCGCCCGCTGCGCAGGCTTATAGACGGGCAAATGAATGCCGGTTCGCAAAGTATTGTGCTCAATGGCAGTTCTCTCGCGCCGGGCACGTACTTCTATACTGTTTATGCCAATGGTGAAATGATCACGAAGAAGATGGTGAAAAAGTGAGATTTTAGTTTTTAGTCCTTTTTTAGGCTGGGTTTTAAAACCGCCGGTGAAGAAATTTTCCGGCGGTTTTTTTGTGATTCCAAAGAAGATGAATAAGGAAAATTTCATTCAAAAACCTTATAAATAGCCACGTAATGGCATACCGCACCACCCAAAACCCATACATGCCATATGGCGTGGTGAAAAGGGATGGTACGAACCAGGTAAAAAACCACTCCTACGGTATAGCAAATTCCGCCTGCACCAATCCACCACACCTGCTCGGCGGGGAGGTTTTCTCTAAATGAATCGGGTGAGAGAACAACCAGCCAACCCATGGCGAGATAAATCAATGTGGAAACCACCCTGAACTTACCTGTAAAGAAAATTTTAAAGAGGGTGCCGGCAGCGGCAAGTGACCACAATACGGCGAGCATGAACCGGGCGTCGGGAGGGTTTGCGTACATCAGTAGCAGCGGAGTGTACGTGCCTGCAATCAGAAAATAAATACTGATGTGGTCCCAGATTTTCATCAGGCCCTTGCGCCTGGGTTGGGTATATAAATGATAGAGGGTGGAGAACCCGAATACCATTAAAAAACCAATACCGTAAAGTACCGAACCCATTAAATCGCCTGTAGTGGTATGGGTGTGCACAGCCACTGAGCAGGCGAGCATAGGCAGCGCTATAATGCCGAATACAAATCCCAGAAAATGGGTAACAACATTGGCTTTTTCGTGCGCGGGGCTATACATAAATTGGTGCGATGGAAGTGGAGATGCTTACAGAAATATAAATATCACGGCAATATAATGTGTAACCGCTCCACCGAAAACAAACAAATGCCATACGGCATGGTGGTGCTTAAACAGGGCCCAAACGTAGAAAACAAGCCCTGTTAAATACACCAGTGCCCCTCCTATAATTAGCCATGATTGAAGCGGTGGCAAAGCATCTTTAAAAGATTGGGGCGCGATAATAATCAGCACGCCCATTATGACATAAATAAACATGGAGAAAATTCTAAAACGGGCCGGATAGAAATACTTGAATGCCGAACCAACTATTGCAAACCCCCAAACAGTACCCAGCATAAACGGCTTATCGCCTTCTTGGGCGTAAGCCAGAATAAAGGGTGTGTAGCTACCGGCTATCATACAGTATATGCCTACATGATCCCAAATTTCCATCCTGTCCTTGAGCTTAGGTGTGCTGAAAAAATGATACAATGCTGAAAATGCAAATACCATGATCACCACAATGCCGTATGTTACCGCTCCCAGAAGATCAGCAAAAACAGTTGCAGGATCGTGGTATACAAAGTAAAGGAGCACAGGCATGGCGAGAATCGCAAATACCATCCCCGCGAAATGGGTATTCGCATTGATTCTTTCCTGCTCCGGAGTGAACGCTTCCATCGGCCAAAGGTCGCAATAATTGATTGCAATCACCCGGTAGGGTTCTTTAAATTTCACTTAAAATAACAGCAAATACGGTTTTAGATCAGCGCTTACTCTCCGGAAAACGGCAATTCATCGCATCGCTATAAACCGCGACCTGAGTGGCAAAATCGCTCAATATTCTGTCGGCAATGGTTTGGGCATTGTCAGAATATTGAATTTCAAGCGTAACATGCTGCTCCAACCATTGCTCCAAAATTGGGTACCATTTTGATTTAAGCGATTTGATCACCTGAACACCCATTTGCTGCAAAGCAAGTGCGTTGCACTGTTGCTCGTATTGGTTCTTCATAGGAATTACGAGCAGTTTCTTTCCCAAAAAAAGCGCTTCGGCAGTAGTGCCAAATCCCGCTGAGCAAATCACTCCGGAGCTGGAAGCAAACTTTTCATGAAAATGTGATTCAGAAATAGGGTGCACATTCATTGACCCTACAGTGTACGCCTCGTCGCTGTGCTTTGAAAAAACTTCCCACCGCACCTTGGAAAATCTGCTCAGGGCCTGAATAATTTTCTGGTCGTTGTAAAAAGGCAAATACACCACATAATGGCCTTCGTCGGTAGGTTTACACTCCCTGATGCTACTTCTTATTACCGGCGTGCTGATGAATGGATCGATCGCAAAATAGTGAAACCCATAGGCCATATCCACAGGCGCATAGTGCTTCAACACGGCCTTGCCAAAAGCATTTTTCTTTGAAAGTTCAGGTTTCGGTATGCGGTGATCGAGCAACACGCATTGGTTGCTCAACCCCACGCAAGGAACATGCTGCTTGCGGGCGGCCCAGGCTGATACGGGTTCAAAATCGTTTACCACGAGATCGTAACCTGAAAGGTCAAGGTTTGAAATTTCTTTTAAAAACCTGGGCACATCGCCCTTCCACCAGGTGTTGAAATAATCAACTCCCCCCTTTTTTCCAAATTTAAAACCCAATCCCTTTAAGCAGTATTTCACCTCGCATCCCGGATCTAGTTCTGCATGCATTCCGCTTATCAGTACATCAACCTCAGCGCGTTTCTTAAACGCCGGCAAGAGCTCTTTCGCGCGCGACACGTGCCCGTTGCCTGTACCTTGTATGGCGTAGAGTATTCTCAAGCCGTTATCATATTAAACTCAGTAACCAGGTTATTGAAAATCATTTCGGTGGTAAGTTCCAACTCGTTCTCCGACTCCATGTCATGATCAGTAAATGAAGCTGGTTCATACTTGTACATCGACCACGCTCCATTGTGGTATTCAAGTGCGGTGAGATTTTCAACCCAATCGCCTGAATTGAGATAAAGCACGGGGCCTTTTTCACCCAGTATTGTTCTTATTTCAGGTTGATGAATATGTCCGCACACTACGTACTTGTAGCCATTTTCGCTGGCCAGGTCGGCCACGAGCTGCTCAAAGCTGTTGATAAACTTCACCGCACCTTTTACGCTGTTTTTTATTTTTTTGGAGAGGGAAATTTTGCCCCTTCCGGTTTTTTCCGAAAGGTGATTGATAAACCTGTTGATCAATATAAGTGTGTCGTAGCCGACTCCACCCAGCTTGGCAAGCCACTTGGAATGCTGCATCGTGATGTCGAAAACATCTCCGTGAAAGATCCAGGCATCACCGGTTGGCAAGGCAGTTTTCACCTTGTTCACAATCGAAAAACTTCCGAGCTCAAACCCTGCAAATTTCCTCAGCATCTCGTCGTGGTTGCCGGTGATATAGGTTATCTCAACCCCCTTCCCGATTTGTGATATCAGGTACTTAATCACCTTCATGTGGCTCTTTGGCCAATAGCGCTTGCTGAACTGCCAGATATCCACGATATCGCCATTGAGAATAATTCGCCCCGGTTCTATGCTCTTGAGATACCGAAGCAGTTCTTCGGCGTGGCATCCATAAGTGCCCAGGTGCACATCGCTGATTACCACAAGGTCGACCTTGCGTTTTGGTTTTTTCATTTTTGAAACCATTTTAATTTTAACCTTGTTGTCCGGGGAGAGATGCAACAAACCGCTGCTGGGTGGCGAAGTACCTTCGAGATTTTTTCAGGAGCGGTACTTTCGCATACATTCACTGATGAACCAAATGGCATCCTGAGGGTTTTAACAAAAGTCTGTAAGCTTTATAAATTGGAGATTACCAGAATATTATGCACACATTAAAGATTGAATGGGTAAACACTGCTCCGCTTTTGAAAACATACGAACTGAATGGGTAAGATTGGCATAGTGGGCTCCGGTGTGGCAGGTCTCTCAGCGGCGGTGCACCTTGCGGCAAAAGGCCACAACGTTACAGTATTCGAAACGAACCATGAGCCGGGTGGTAAGCTGCACTCATTTGCATTGGGCGGATACCGTTTTGATGCAGGCCCTTCGTTGTTCACGATGCCTCACTTGCTCGACAGTGTATTTGAAGCTGCCGGTAAAAATCCGCGGAAATATTACAACTACAAGCGCATTGATCCCGGCTGTCACTACTTTTGGGAAGATGGAACACGGTTCCATGCCCACGCCGACAAGGATGCATTTGCCGAAGCTGCTGCAAAAACCTTTAACACCAGCGCAGCAGCTGTCAAAAAATATTTTGCACAGGCCTTTGAGCTCTACGACATCACAGAAGAAGTTTTCCTGAAAAGCAGCCTGCACAAAATGAGTACTTACACAAAGCTGAGTACTGTAAAATCAATGCTGCAACTCTATAAGGCGAGGCTCTTCACAACTATGCACGATGTGAATGCTACGATGTTTAAGGATGAGAAGCTCATCCAACTATTCGACAGGTATGCCACTTACAATGGCTCGGATCCATATCGGGCTCCGGGCACACTTACCGTAATACCCACTTTAGAGTATCGTTGGGGCACTTTTCTACCCGAGGGCGGTATGCACACAATTACCAAAGCATTGTATCAATTGGCTAAGGATGTAGGCGTGCGCTTTCATTTTGATGAAAAGGTAGAAAGCATTCAAACAAAGGAGGGCGTTGCAACGGGCATTCTTACCGCAAAAGGCAACTATCATTTCGACAAGGTAGTGAGCAACATGGATGTGGTACCTACTTACAGTCGGCTGCTAAAAGAACACACTCCTCCAAAAAGTTATCTGAAGCAAGAGCGCTCCTCCTCGGCGCTTATTTTTTATTGGGGCATGCACAGAAAATTCGAGGAGCTGGGTTTACACAATATTTTTTGGAGCGAAAATTACCAGGAAGAATTTCGTCAGCTTTTCGAAGAAAGAAATATATACCATGACCCGACGGTGTATGTAAACATCACTTCAAAACATGAAGCAGCTGACGCTCCCGCGGATGCAGAAAACTGGTTTGTGATGGTAAATGCGCCATACATAGCCGGGCAGGATTGGACGCAGCTAAGAGAAATTGCCCGTAAAGCAATACTGGAAAAACTAAGCAGGGTGCTGGGTATAGACTTAGAACCACATATTGTCGCTGAAGAATTTCTCGACCCGCCCCGCATAGAAAGCCAAACATCAAGTTACCTTGGATCCCTTTATGGCACAAGCTCCAACAGCAATATGGCCGCCTTTTTCAGGCATCCCAATTTCAGCCAGAGTATCAAAAACCTTTACTTCTGTGGTGGCAGTGTGCACCCCGGTGGAGGGATTCCACTATGTTTGCTCTCTGGAAAACTCGTAAGCCAGCTGACCGGATGAACAAAACAGACTTCACAGACCAATTCAGATATAAAAAAGCAGGCATAAGCCTGATCATGCTGTTTCATTTGGTAGGAGTCGTTGGGTATCTTTCACCATTGTCTGAGTGGTTTTTGTTTCTCACACCTATGAATATAATTGCCACTGCAGGCATGCTTTGGATAGACTCTCGTCCTGGAAATACTACGGGGTGGTGGGTGGCTTTGGGCATCATACTTCTGGGCTATCTCATCGAGATAACAGGGGTACAAACCGGAATTATTTTTGGAAAATATGCCTACCTGGAAGTGTTGGGTTGGAAATTTTTTGAAGTACCCCCCATCATCGGTGTCAATTGGTTGGTGGTAATCTGGGGAGGGCATTCGCTGGCAAAGACAATACAGATTCCCAGGAAAATAAGATGGCTCATCACTGCATTGCTGGCCACAGGCCTTGATTTACTTATTGAGCCGGTGGCGGTGCATTTCGGGTATTGGACCTGGTTTGGTGATGCGCCGCCCTTGCAGAATTATATCGCCTGGTTCATAACAGCCTGCGTGTTGGCGTTGATCTTTGAAGTGTACCCCCTTGTGCAGAAACCCCGACTGGGCCTCGTGGCATACATCTGCCAGGTGCTCTTCTTCGGATTGTTGCTCTTGGCGATTACCTGAACACGGCAGCCCTGTCTTTCCGGTGCGCAATATGTATTCCGGCAGTTTCAAGCCAGGAATTCCTGATCCTGACCCTACAGATACGAATTATATAAAGCCTAAAAACCCTTCACGTTTGAAGGGTTTTCAGGGCTATGAAACAGAAAAACTAGCTGATGGCTTTCGGCAGTATTAAGAGTGAGACGATGAAAGATTTACTGCCGTATCATCCACCAAGCGCATCAAATTTAAATTAAAGATTTTAAATTGCAATGCTTCGGCCTTATTTTTTTTGGCTAAAATGTGACGAATTAAACGTAACACATTGACATTAAACATTAAGTATATTTTGAATCATTATCATATCTATAATAATATCCCAAATTTACATTGGTAGGATTCCTCCCCTGGATGTGTTCCAGGCGGGTTTATTTAAGTTCCAAATCCATTGCGATTTGGTTTCAACGTAGCGCCTCCCTCTTGGGTCATTTGAATATAAAATAAGTATGATCAATTTCATATATTCGTGGCCAATCGAATAATTCCGTGCAATGGTTCTCAAGAAATGTCATGCTAGCATGCTCTTCCTCATGCTTATTTCTACACTTGTGTTTTCTCAAAATGCTGAAATTACAGTAGAGAAGATTTGGAAATCAGGAGAATTTTCTTCGAAAGGGGTTCATGGTATTCGGAGTATGAATGATGGGTTGCACTACAGCAGCATTACAACATCAAACAAGGTGCAGTATCTTATAAGATACGCCTATGCCACCGGCAATGCTGTTGATACCCTCTTCAGCAGCAACGGTCTCAAAGACGCTGAAGGAAATGCATTCTCATTTTCATCCTATGAGTTCAACAGCGACGAGAGCAAGCTGCTGCTCGCCAACAATGAAGAAGGGATTTACAGACATTCATCCAAGGCCTTCTATTACTCCTGCAACGTGCGCAATAACAACATAGCACCAATCACAGATTTCTCCAAAGGCAAACAGCAATTGGCATCTTTCTCACCTGTGGCAAACACAGTCGCCTTTGTGCGCGACAACAATATATTCCTGGGCAATCTGGACAAGGGCACAGAGCAGGCTATTACCACCGATGGAAAGTGGGCGAATATTATAAATGGGGCAGTAGACTGGGTGTACGAAGAAGAGTTTAGCTTTCACAGGGGTTTTTATTGGTCACCGGATGGGAAGAGAATAGCCTATTACAGGTTTGACGAATCACAAGTGCCGGAATTTAATATGGCCATGTATACAGGCTTGTATCCATCCCTTTACAATTTTAAATATCCGAAGGCGGGGGAGCAAAATTCCCTTGTACAGATTTTCATTCATGACCTTGGCAACAACGCTTCCCGCGAGGTTGAAATAGGAGCCAATCCTGAGCAGTACATTCCAAGAATATCCTGGACCCAAACTCCGGGTAAATTGTGCATCATGCGAATGAATCGCCACCAAAATCACCTTGAGTTTCTGCTCGCTGATGCAGAAGTTGCTGGTCCTACTGTGTCTACAATAAAAATTTATGATGAGCTGGCAGAAACGTATATTGACATCAATGACAATCTCATATTTCTGGAAGGTGGTAAATACTTTTTTTGGAATAGCGAGAAGGATGGATGGAACCACATTTACATCCTGGACATGACCGGTAAGGAAGTGGCTCAACTCACAAAAGGCAATTGGGAGGTAACCGAATTTTATGGTGTAGACCAGAAGAATAAAACCTTCTACTTCTCGGCAGCTATGGAAGGCCCCCTGAGTACGGCAGTGTACAGTACCAATTACAGCAATGCCGTCAAAGGTTTTGAGAAATCGGGCAAACGAACCGACCCAGTGGCAGATACCCGCAAGAACCACGTCAAACTCACCCAAAATACAAATACAAACAGGGCAGATTTCAGCAGCAGCTACAGCTATTTTATCAACACAGAAAGCAGCGCATCCACCCCTCCACAGACGGTATTGATGGACCGAAAAGGGAAAGAAATTCGAAAACTCGAAACCAACGATGCATTGATGAAGCGTCTTGCAAACTATACCCTCATCCCCAAAGAATTTGGCACATTCAAAACAACAGCAGGCCACGAATTGAACTACTCAATGATAAAGCCTGCAAACTACGACCCGTCAAAAAAATATCCCATGATGCTGATGATTTACGGCGGGCCTGGCAGCAATACCGTGGCAAACAGATGGGGTGGTGCTGATTTTTTCTGGCATCAACTGCTTGCTCAACAAGGTTATTTCATCATCTCTGTGGATCCGAGAGGCACTATGACAAGAGGCCGGGACTTTAAACACAGCACCTACTTACAATTGGGTAAACTGGAAACCGAAGACTTTATAGAAACCGCAAAGTATTTCGGATCTCAGGGCTACATAGATGCAGAAAGAATTGGCATTATGGGATGGAGTTATGGAGGCTATATGAGTTCACTCTGCATGACCAAAGGTGCTGACTTCTTCAAACTCGGAATCGCTGTAGCTCCGGTAACCAATTGGAAGTATTACGACAGCATTTATACAGAACGATTCCTGCGCACACCACAGGAGAATCCCTCAGGATATGAAGACAATTCGCCAATCAATTACGTGGATAAATTGAAGGGCAAGTTCCTATTAGTACATGGTTCTGCCGATGACAATGTGCACTATCAGAATTCAATGGAAATGATCAAGGCTCTGGTAGATGCCAACAAACAGTTTGACCTATACATATACCCTGATAAAAACCACGGTATATATGGGGGCAATACGAGAAACCACCTTTTTACAAAAATGACCGATTTCATTCTTTCAGAGCTCTAGTAAGCAATAATCATATTTGTTTACATTTGGCTGCAATCACTTTAACCTGTTAAAATAAATGACACAAGAAACTGCCATTCTGGAACCAACCCAACCTTCTTCAGGACACCCATCCGGACTCATGACCCTTTTCTTTTCCGAAATGTGGGAGAGATTTTGCTACTACGGTATGCGGGTACTGCTTACCCTTTATCTGGTAAAGTCATTGATGAAAGGCGACGTGGAAGCTTCGCTCATTTATGGAGCCTACACAGGATTGGTTTATGCAGCACCCATTTTAGGGGGGCGTATGGCCGATCAGTTCCTGGGCTACAGGTATGCAGTCATTCTCGGAGCCATACTCATGGCTTTAGGTGAGTTTTTAATTCTGGGCGGTGACGAAACCTTCCTTCTCATAGGAATGGGTGCGCTTATTGTAGGCAACGGTTACTTCAAGGCAAACATTTCTACGATCGTAGGTAAACTTTACAAAGATGGAGATCCGCGCAGAGACTCAGGCTTCACCATATTTTATATAGGTATTAATGTTGGGGCCCTTCTTGCCACCACTGTTGTAGCCTATGTGGGTGAAACTTACGGTTTCGATAAAGGTTTTGGACTGGCGGGTATAGGTATGCTACTTGGTCTTGTTATTTTCTGGTCATTCCGGAAAACGTATAGCGCCGCAGAGGGACTTGAAATAACAGAAGCCGGACGCAAAAAGGTTTTCGGACCACTTACAGCTGTTCATGTCATTACCTTTGGCTCACTGTTCCTGATACCCGTTTTTTACTTCTTAATTTTCCAAAATCAAATCCTTGATTACCTGCTTCTGGCATTGTTTGTATTTGTAGGTTACTCGCTGGTAACTGCAGGTAAAAAGGCTGACATTGCGCAGGGTGTTAGTGTGTGGCGCGACAGGATGGTTGCACTCATCATTTTCATGGTGATAAACATTGCATTCTGGGCATGCTTTGAGCAAGCCGGAACATCTCTTACCCTCTTTGCCGATAGGAATGTGGACAGAGAAGTATTTGGATGGATAATGCCCGCTTCTATGACACAATTCTTCAATCCTTTCTTCATCATTTTCTTCGGTTCTATCTTTTCTGTAATGTGGGTGAAGCTTTCAAAAATTGGTAAGAACCCAAGTATACCATTGAAGTTTGCATTTGGAATCATTCAGCTTGCAGCAGGCTTCCTGATCACCATAGTGGGTCTTATGTTCGTAAATGAAGATGCACAAGTGCCGCTGCTCACTTTGTTGTTTCTCTATCTGTTGCACACAACCGGAGAGTTGTTTCTTTCTCCAATTGGATTGAGCATGGTTACCAAGCTATCGCCAGGCAACATTGCTGCTACGGCTATGGGAGGTTGGTTTTTGAGCTTTGCAATTGCAAATTACATAGGGGGAAAAATCGCTGCACTCACAGGCGGACACGACGCTTCAGGCGAAGCACTTACCGCAGCTGAAGGTCTCGATAAGTATATCAGTGTATTCTCCACAATCGGTTTCGTACTGCTGGGTATTGCCCTGATAATCATTGTTACTGCCAAGCAACTTAATAAAATGATGCACGGAGTGCGCTGATGCTGGCATCAAAATTGTTGGGAAAGAGGGCATTATAAACCCTCTTTCCTTACTTTTGTACAAACGCTATACTATGAAAACTTTTGCGCTGTCCCTCATGTTTCTTTTCACGATAAATGGAATCGCCCAATCAGTTGGTATAAACTGGATATCAGTGGCTGAGGCCGAAAAAAGAATGGCAAAAGAACCTAAAAAAGTATTGATTGATGTGTATACAGATTGGTGTGGGCCTTGTAAAATGATGAACTCCAGTACCTTTCAGGATCCAGAGATTGTGAACTACATCAACAAGCATTACTACGCGGTGAAGTTCAATGCCGAAGGCAATGATGTGGTTACCTTGAAGGGAAATAGCTACAAAAATCAGGAATTCGATCCTGCGCGCGTGGGTGGAAGGAATGGAACCCATGATTTCACCAAGAACATTGCTCCGGTGAATGGCAGAATTGCTTACCCAACAATCGTGTATATGGATGAGAATTTTCAAATACTCTCCCCTGTTCAAGGATTCTATAAATCAGACCAAATAAAACCCATTCTCACCTTCTTCGCTGAGAATATATATAAAACCAAAACCTGGCAAGAATATTCAGGGAATTAAGTTTTGAAGCAGAAGGAGAAATCTTTTTGATTTTTTTGGGGAATTTAATTCAATTGGTTTAAACCTTTTGGGCTTCCAAAGCGATTTGTTTAATACATTTGGAGTGCAATAAAAATCTCTCCAAGCTACCTATTATTTCCAATACAATGAGCGACACGGTTAAGCTGATATACAACGGTCAGGAATATGAATTTCCAGTTGTAGTAGGCACTGAAAATGAACCAGGTATAGATATTTCTGATCTCAGAGCCAAAACAGGGCTCATCACTCTCGATACAGGTTTCAAGAATACAGGCGCAACCAAATCGGAAGTTACTTTTCTTGATGGAGAGAAAGGTATACTCCGCTATAGAGGATATCCAATTGAACAACTGGCAGAAAAATCCACTTTCCTGGAAGTTGCTTACTTGCTCATACATGGAGAGTTACCCAACACAGAATCGTATTCGAATTTTGCGAAGAATATAACGAAGCACACGCTTATTCATGAGGATATGAAGCGCTTCTATGAAGCATTTCCTTCAAATGCGCATCCCATGGGAATTCTCTCATCGATGCTCTCTTCAATGAGTACATTTTATCCCGAATCTCAGAACCCCAACCGGAGCGCAAGGCAAATTGAGCTTACCATATACCGCTTGATCGCTAAAATTACCACCCTCTCAGCTCTATCTTATAAATCGAGTAAAGGTCATCCATATATATACCCAGACAATAGCCTGAGTTATGTAGAGAATTTTCTCTACATGATGTTTGCAGTGCCAAGCGAAGATTATGAGATAAACCCGATAGTGGTAGATGCGCTCGAAAAATTGCTCATACTCCATGCAGACCATGAGCAGAATTGCTCAGCGAGTACAGTGAGGATCGTAGGCTCGTCTCAAGCAAATCTTTACTCTTCCATCTCAGCAGGTGTTTCAGCATTATGGGGGCCCTTGCATGGCGGAGCCAATCAGGCAGTGATTGAGATGATAGAAATGATGATTGCTGATGGTGGCAACATGCAAAAGTGGATTGATAAAGCAAAAGATAAAAACGACCCATTCAGGTTGATGGGCTTTGGACATAGGGTGTATAAAAACTTTGACCCAAGGGCTACCATCATTAAGAAAGCATGCGATGAGGTACTCGACGCTATGGGCGTGGAAGATGAAGCACTTGAAATAGCCAAGAAACTTGAAGAAGTTGCATTAAAGGATCCATACTTTGTAGAGCGGGGCTTGTATCCCAATGTTGACTTTTATTCCGGTATTATCTACCGCGCCATTGGAATCCCTACCGAAATGTTCACCGTGCTTTTCGCCATTGGTCGACTTCCCGGCTGGATCGCACAATGGAAAGAAATGGTTGCCACAAAGGAACCCATTGGTCGTCCACGACAGATATATACTGGAGCTACCAAACGCGACTATGTGGAAATATCCAGGCGTTGATGGTGTTTGATTATAAATTTGAAGATCAGTAACATATTAAATTAGAGCCGTATTACACGGCTTTTTTTTATATGATCCTAAATGATTGTTCAACTCAATACACGCAGCTATCTTTGGTGAACGCTAAGCACTACAAACCACCTATGCAATGAAAAAAATTATTGTCCCCACCGACTTTTCTGAAGGAGCATTCAAAGCCCTTACCCACGCACTGCACTACGCTGAGAAGTTAGATTTTTCAGTGGAAGTAGTGCACGCCTTTATGATGCCCCCAACTGGCACAGCGGTTATGGTAGACATTACCGATGTGCTCAAAAAAAATGCGCTCGAAGAGATGGGGAAACTGCGAATACGAGTAGAAGCGCTTAAGCTAGCTCATAAAGTTGAGATACTTTATAAGGCAGAACACGGCAGTGTTGTTGATGTAATACGCCGGGCTTCTGCAGATGGTAAGCATACCGCCTTTATAGTAATGGGTACACAGGGTGCGAGTGGAATCACGGAAAAATGGCTTGGAAGCAATACTGCTTCAGCAGCTAGAAATGTGGACATACCATTGCTTGCAATTCCGGCTGACCGTGATTTTAAGAATCCTTCAAATATTTGTTTTTCCACAGATTTGAAGGAACTGAGTGATATAAAAGGGCTCAGCATTCTGGCCTTAATTTCAAAGGCATTCAATGCAAAAATCAAATTCCTGCACGTGCGTAAAAAAAATGAAACCAATGCTGAGAATGATGGGCACGCCTTTCGGGAACAGATAAATAAAGTGCTTTCTGAAGAAGATGTACACTATGCGTTCACATTGGATGAAAACGTGGCATCAGGAATTGCAGATGCCATCGATAAAGATGGAAGTGATATGCTTGTCCTTGCCAGACACGAATATGGTTTCTTTCAGAATTTGTTTCATAGCTCGGTTACACAGCAGGTTGTGAATGAGGCTGCACTGCCAGTTTTGGTTATAAAAGGATAGAAAAAGCGCAATAGAAGTCTAAAAAAAACAGAGAGAAGGTATCTGATGATTCCTTCTCTCTGCTAAACATTAAACAAACTAAACATATTAGGCTAAACAGGTAACAACATCAGAGCGTCGCAACAGCGCTATGAATATGTAACCGATACAATATTAACAAATTTTCTCCTTGTGTGAAAGCAATCCTTTAAACGCTCTTTAAAAAAAAAACGGCTTCAACTTGAAAAGCCATCTGCACATGGAGCTTACACCAAATTGAAAATGTCAGATATTCCCACAGGTCTTTGGGTATTAAATCCTTCACCAAATTCAAATCCAGCTGAGCGTCCGAACTCCCTCGCTCTGGCTTCAAGAAAATTCCAAAATTCAGGTGTTGAAATGGGCGTTGTCTCTTCAGGGTTTTGCTGTTCACCTGTGTAAAACTGGGTTGAGTAGGCCGCAATAATCTCCATTCTCCGCTTGTAAAATGTAGTGATATCAACTACAAAATCTGGTTTAATGTAGCGGTCTTGTATATAATGATAAACGGCTATCGGCCTCCATGCTTCCTGCATAGCCCCAGTTTCATCAGTAGAAGAGAGTGAACGAAGTCCACTCAAAAAGCAGGCATCACTCACAAGTTTTGCGGCCTTTCCGTGGTCAGGGTGTCTGTCGTCAATGGCATTGGCAAGAATTATTTTCGGGCGGTATTTGCGTATGAAGGGCACAATCGAAAGCTGAAGCTCCCTGCTGTTCTCTAGAAATCCATCGGGTAAACCGGCATTCACCCGAAAATCTACACCCAACATCTCTGCCGCTTTTTTGGCTTCTTCGGCCCTTGTTTGGGCGGTGCCCCGAGAGCCAAGTTCTCCACGGGTGAGATCGAGAATTCCTACCCTTTTTCCTTGGTCCAGAGCTTGAAGCAAGGTGCCACATGCAGCTAACTCTACATCGTCAGGATGTGCCCCAATGGCAAGAATGTCTACACTTTGTTTCACTTCAACAGGTTTTTTAGTTCAGTATACAATTTTCTGGTGGGCAGACCCATTACGTTGTAGAATGATCCATCAATTCTTTCAATGCCGGCGTAGCCTATCCATTCCTGAATACCATATGCGCCTGCCTTGTCGAAGGGCTTATACTGGTCAATATACCATGCTATATCACTTCGTTCCATTTGGCCAAAATACACTTTCGACACATCATAAAAAGTATGTCGCAAGGTAGTGGTAGAGAGGGTCACCCCTGTGTAAACCTCATGCATTCGCCCACACAGAGCAGCTACCATATTGATGGCCTCTTGCCTGCTCCCGGGTTTATTAAAGACCATATCACCAAGCCACACGATGGTATCTGCGGTGATTAGCAATTCACGGTCCGAAAGATCTGCTGAGAATGCCGTTGCTTTTTTATCTGACAAAAATGTGGCGATTTCAGCACCTTGCAGGTGAGCCGGAAAAGATTCGTCTACATCTCGTGTACGAACCGTAAAATCTATTCCTAGTCCGCGCATCAGTTCATGTCTTCTTGGGGACTTTGAAGCCAGAACCACCGTATAAGGAATTTGAAACGGCATATTTAGCTAGAGAATATAAAGTAATAGAATACCATACTGTATATGATGCCCGCCAGCATGGACAGTTTCAGAAAATTGCCTGCCCTTACAAAATCTACGCGATAAACCGCAAAATGATTGTACCACAGGCTCGCAAGCAATGGTGAAATGACCCCTACGACCATATACAATAAGGATATCCTGTCGCTCACTACGAGTTGTTGGGTAACAATGAGCAATGTAATTGTAACTACAATTAGTGATGCTGTTATTTTCTTTGCGCCTTTCATACCATACACAATGGGAATGGTTCTCGCACCAATGCGAATATCTCCTTTCACATCTGCCATGTCTTTTTGTATTTCACGAATGAGATTGAGCATAAATGCAAAACCTGAATACCCGAAGATAAAATAGAACATATATTTAAAATACTCGGATGGATCTTCGCCCGGGCGCATGTTTCTGAAATATTCAGCAACATCAGGCCCGTACACTTTTATAAGCAGAGGAATTTCATACAAGCCTACAAGCAGAGGAACCAAGCCGGCAAGGATGGCGATTACCACATTCCCAATGATCAAATCTCGTTTGAACTGCACACTGTAAAACCAAAGTGCGCCTGTGGCGAAAACATGCACCAAGCCCAACTTCCAATTGTCTATTCTCCAGGCCACATAAAACGCAATTCCAACCCCTGCGACGTTCATGACCTGATGTATCATCATAGCCACCCGCCGTTTCACGACCACTCCTACCAAGGCATCCGTGGGTTTATTAATGCGGTCTGTACGCTGATCAAAATAATCGTTTATTACATTGCCAGCTGCTGCAACCAGCAATGTGGAAAGTACGAGCAATGAAAAATGGAACGTGGATAGCTGCAATTCATAGCCATTCACTTCTACAAAGGGCCTAAGCACGAAATTGCGCATAAGCCACATTGTGAGCGCAATAATGAAAAGGTTAAGTGGTCGTGTAAGTCGAAAAATTTGAAAAAGGCCATTCATCTTTTACCAATCATGTGCGTCGTGGTCGAGCCACTTGTCCTGCACCCGCAAAGTTTGCTCTATTATATCGCGCACGCAACCTTTGCCCCCTTTTTTGTGAGAAACGTAGTGGGAAATTGCCTTAACCTCACTGCTCGCATCATTGGGGCATGTGGCAACACCTGCACGACACAGCACTTGGTAGTCGGGAATGTCATCGCCCATGTAGAGTACTTCTTTGTCTGTAATGCCTTCCTTCTCGAGAAATGTATTGTAAACCTTCAGCTTATTGGCGCTCTCCAGATACACATGCCGGACACCCAGTCTTTGAAAAGCATCTGAAACAGCCATGCTGTTTCCACCTGTGATAATGGCTATCCTAAACCCTTTCTTAACTGCATACTGCAAGGCATAACTGTCCTTTGCACTGAGCCTTCTGAGCAGTTGGCCATCGGGCATTACAATTACAGTTCCATCGGTGAAGACTCCATCTACATCAAAAACGAGCGTGGTGATAGCACGCAGGTTTTCCTTATAACTTGTCATCGTGGTTTCGATTGTAGATTTCGCGCGTGAGAAGATCGTAGATGCTTCTGAAGTTATTGTTCTCACCGAGCAAAGCCTGATGTGCCCTGATGGTTTCCAAATCGCCCCGGGAAGCAGGGCCGGTCTGCGACTCGGCTGCGCGCTGCATCAATACTTTATTGGCGGTTTCGAGGATAAGAGGGTGCATGATTTTACGGTCTATGCCTGCCTTATCGAGCAGCTCCTCGGAAAATTCAAACATCAGGTTTGCAAAATTATTGGCAAATACTGCCGCTAAATGGAGACTCTTTCGCTGCTCTGATGTTAGAAAATTAACTTTCCTGGATAGGGTTTCTGCCAGCCCGCCAAGTGCATTCACATCCTCATCATTCTCGGCTTCTATACAAAAAGGCACGCTTTCCCATATCACCTGCTTGTCGTAGGTAAAGCTCTGCAAAGGGTAGAAAACCCCTCTGCGCAGATAACTCGGAATGATTTTCATAGGCACAGCACCCGAGGTGTGCACTACCAATGCTTTGGTATTCTCACTGATGGCACGTGCCATGGGTCCTATGGCATCATCAGCTACCGCGATAATGATAAGATCGGCATTGATCGCTGAAGAGGCATTCTTGATAATCTTTGTTTTAAGTCGGGTGGCAAGCTTCTCTGCCCGTTCCGGCGTACGACCATATACTCCGGTTATCTCTGCTCCTGCTTTTTGCAGTGCAGCGCCTAGCTGATGTGCCACTCGACCGGCGCCAATTATGGCAATTCTTTTAATTTCAATCATACAAATCATTTGTTCGTTTGGCAAGCCTTACCCGGTGACGAATGGCCATTACTGTGCCAATGAACATCACAATACAACCAATCCAAAGTATGTTTATCATTGGGAATTCTATGGCTTGCATTACCACGAATTCCTTTCGGTTCGATACGTGCTCCGCTACGTAAAATGCATGTTTTCCCGTAAGGGGGTCTATTTGGCTAAAACCAATCTGCAAACCCACTTCGGGAACAATTACAAAGTCAGGAATATGTAATACTGAGTCGCGCAGTATGTAAAGTGGTTCTGCCTCAAACATATTCCCATCAGCATCTCTAATTCCCATAAGGGCACGCACCGCCAAATCATTGGGGCCTACCATGAATTGCTCTCGGTCTTCATCGCGCACCACGGCAAGGCCGTTCAATCTGATAAGTGTGGTTCCAACGAAAGCCGTATCACCCACGGCCATCTTGAGCTCATCTGCTGCGCGAAACCCAAATTCATTTGTATCCGGATCGAGCTCAGCCCATCTGATATGGGTATAAATATCGCGGTTCAAGTAACGCTTGGTTGATGGTTCCGGTACATTTCCAAACTCAGGGTTGAGCTGAATTCGTGGATTGAGTGTGAACAACTTCTCACCAGCTACATAGGGTGACCAGCGCCTCACATTATCCATGTCTACAGACCGTGGGTCTTCAATCATTTCCCAGTACTTCTGGTCCATAACAAAATCTGGTCCGGGGGTGTGGCTTTGAACAGCTTTGAAAACTGCTCCGCGGGCTATGGTGAGCTCACCCTCTTTTATGCTGCCTGGCTTTCTGGAGAAATAGTTCACTTCATAATACACATTCACCCCTTCTCGTCGACTACCGGAGTAGTTCACAAAGTATGGGCCCATTGGAACAGTATCGTTGATGAAGAGCAATATGTCCTCATTGTTTTTAAAGTTTTCGTTCAATCGTTCAATGTCAAAGCGGCTTGCGTTCTCAGAAATTTTTACGCTGCGCGCAGTAGAAATTAGTGCGCCCAAAATCAACAATCCAAAACCAATGTGGGCCACTGAAGCTCCGGCCACATCCATTTTACCACGTAATATTCGCACGAGGTAGTCGAAATTTGCAACTATGGCAAATAGGCTTGTAAAAAGCAGAATAATGAGTGGTTTTTCATCCGTTGAAAACTCAAATGCAACCGCCAACAGCACGGTAAGTCCCAATGAAAGAAGAAAAGACAATAGCAGCTTCTTACTAAACTCGGTAAAAGATGTCTTGCCGTAACGCAGGTATTGTCCGAAAGCTATAAGAAAGGTGACTATAAATGCGAAAGGTACTTGCCACTTATTGAAGTGTTGTATACGGTCACTGTGTGGAGCCAACTTCCCTTCTGCGAGCGATTTAAATCCTTCTATTCCTGTAAGTTCAGCAATATCATTCAAAGGTCCGGCAAATGGTTTGGCCAATAGGTTCCAAATAGGTTTTGAAGTCTCCAGACCAATTTGAATAGCTGAAAGAAGGAGTACCAAAGCCCCGATAAAAATCCAAAATTCACGGCTCCACAGAGGTTCCTCATCAGCTGGTTTTGGAAAGAATCTGCGATAAGCTACAGCAACCATCACGATCGCAGCTCCCAGAAATGCAACCAAGGCTGCCACTCCCTCCGAAAAATAAACTGCGATGAACAACAAAAAAACAGATGCCCCTGCAAAAATCCACCTTAGGCTTGGGTTAATGAGCAAAAGAAGAGTGGTTACAAACACCAGAGAAAGTAAAATACTCAAATGCTGGAGCATGAGACCATTGCCAGTAAAGGAGTGCACTGATGTATCGCCCAGAACGCCTGAATGTACCAGAAATGAAGCGTACATTACCAACACATAGGTGATGAGTGTTAGGAAAATCGCTGTAAAAAGGGACTTGTTCTTTCGCTGGTTGATTACCATCACATGTGCTGCCCCAACAATGGTAAGCCAGGGAATCAAGCTGGCATTCTCCACAGGATCCCATGCCCAGAAACCACCAAAACTCAGAGCCTCGTAAGCCCAGGCTCCACCCATAAGAATACCAATCCCCAGCACCGATACTGAGAAAAAAGCCCATGGAATGGCCGGCTTGATCCACGCGCGCAGATTGCCACTCCATAGTCCTGCCACTGCAAATGAGAATGGAATGAGTGTGCTCGCATACCCCAGAAACAAGGTGGGCGGATGTATGGTCATCCAATAATTCTGAAGCAATGGATTCAACCCGCGCCCATTGGCAAAGCCAGGATTCTCTGACATGTAATCAGGCATCAGGGTCCAAGGCAACCCAATATTTTCAGGTAGCTCGCGAATCAGTGCAAAAGGGCTGCTCCCAATTTGAACATCAAAAATGTATACTCCCAAAATCATAGAGCCAAGCATAACTTGAATGGCTGAAATCGTAAAAAAGGTGAGGTTCTCCCATTTTTTTACTGAAAAAAGAAGAATGTTGGCCAGCACCATGTGCCAGAAACTCCAGAGTATAAAGCTACCTTCCTGACCCTCCCAAAAACAGCTGAAAATATAGCGAAGGGGCATGTCTCTGTTCGCATGTTTCCATACGTAATCGTACTCAAAATACTTATTGAAAAGCATGTAGAATAGCGTAAGCGCTACTCCAAAGAGCGCGACAGAGTGCACCCTAAACGCAATTCTCCCCAGCTTCCGGTGTGCATCATTGGCTGTATAGTGCCCTACCAAATACGCTATGGCAGCGAGAAAGGCTGATGCCAATGAAATTATTACCAGGGTGCTACCTAGCCTTCCGGCCAATGTATGTTCACCGATATATTCTATCATCAATAGGTTTCTTTGGCTGAAGTATTGCCCATTTCAAACTCACCCTCTTCCTTATATTTTGAAGGACACTTTAGGAGAATCTCCGTGGCGTGAAATTCATCTTCAACTGCTTTTCCGATAAGGACTACGCTTTCTGAACGTTCGAAGTCCTGAGGTTTGCTCTTGTTGAGCATTACCTTGCACTTCTTACCTGTGTTGTCCAACATTGTGAACTCGGTGAGATTGGGATTCTGTTCTGGGTTGTAGGCAATAAGTTCGGTTCTATCCAAGGTGCCTACTACATGGTACTCTTTTCCGGGATTGGCAAAAGCCTGTTCGAAATCAGCGTAAGAACTTGACTCGTTCACTGAGCCAATGAAAAATGCAATCATAACCGCAATGATGAGGATTCCTATAATCGAAGTTTTTTTCATGATATGTTGTTCTTTTCTTTCTCTTCAATTCTCCTCAATTTCCTCTCGATAGAGAGCAAATACAGAAACAGGATGATGAATATAAATGCCACCACTCCTATCACTACATTAATCTTTCCGGACTGGTACATGGTATTTTCAAGCATGCTATTCTCACCCTGAGCTATGGCTAAATGAGGCAACAATACAACAGCAAGTACAATGAAGAAGTTGGAAAGTTTGTTCATTTCAGCGAAGTATTCTGTTAAGTTCTATGCGGGCTATTCTATTGCGCACCTCAAGCAACCAAAGTCCCATTCCAATCCAACCTATCACAGCTGGGTAAAAAACGACCCTGAGATTGTCGTCAAGGTCATACTTATTAAAGGCCGGGTTACCACCCACACCAGGGTGAAGAGAATCGGTAAGCCTGGGAAGTACCATCACAAATAAGAGCATCATCACAAAGGCGAAGATGTTGTACACTGCTCCAAGTCTAGCTGACTTTTCATCGTCACCAACTGATGACCTGAGTACGAAATACGCAAGATAAATAAGCACGCCAATGGCGGCTCCATTGAGCCTTGGGTCACTCACCCACCAAGCTCCCCAGGTAAAGCGTGCCCACAGAGAACCCGTAACGAGACCTGCAATAGCAAACACCAATCCGACATGGGCTGCATTGGCAGCGGCTATATCATGAGCAATGCTATTTCCAGAAAGGTATCGAATGCTGTAGATGAGCGAAACGAACATAAGGAAAATCATAGCAAACCAACTCGGAACATGAAAGAGCAAATTGCGAATGGATTCATACAAAATAGGCTGGTTGGGGAAATTAAAGCTCCCTGTCTCAGCTGGAGCGAGTGCCTGAAGACAAGGTTCCGGATGCACTGGACTTAGGCCTACTACCATACCGCTTTGTATGAAGGCTGATGTCATAACAATTGTTCCATCGGACTCGCTGTTGATGAACAAATCAAAGAAACTATCCCCAACCTCATCCGAAAGTGAAAAACTTGCCCTGACGTGTGTATCGTCCACCACAGTAAGTTCATAGGGACAGTAAATAATACCGCTGTTCACAAGCCATACCTGCAGTGTGTTCCCACTTTCAGTGAATTTGGTATTGTAACCTTGTATGGTTACCGATGTTGCACCATACGTGAGAACATCAGGCGAAACGCCCATGATGCCGGGAGCCAGTGGTGTATGAAATCCCAGAATGAGCGAGAACAAAATCAGAAAAGCGGAAAGGAATTTCCACCACTGTTTAGCCATTTTAGACCTTGAAAATTATTCGCGCCAAAGGTAGGGAAATAATATGTAGGATAGCGCCGCTGATAGTATCATGATGACCGAAAACTGCAGGGCATAGGTGTAATTTACAGACCAAGCTATACCATCGATGGCATTCTTAGAAAACCTAATGAGTATGAGCAGCATGGGAAGGATAACTGGAAGTCCAAGAATTGCCATTAGCCCAAGGTTGTTGTCAGTTTGAGCGGCAAGTGCGGCAATGAGGGTGAGTATAAATGCAAGCCCAATGGCACCTAACGTGAGTGCTAGCAGAAGGGAATAAGGGTCTGTATTTTCTAGTGGGCCAGTCCCGATCATTCCTGCATATACCGCAAAACTGGTAAGTACCATTACCAGCAAGAGGATGGCGTTGTAAATCATCTTTCCCAACACCACTGCTTCAGGGCGTGCAAGGGTGTATAGGTACAGTCTGCGCCCTGATGTTTCGGATGTAAAACTTCGGGCCGATGCGTTGAATGCGGCAAAGAGTACTATGATCCAAAAGAGGGTATTCCAGGTAGGCAAATCAACAATTTGATAAAAGCCTGAGTATGCGACGAAAATGGAGGCAACAACATAAAGAAATACACTACCCAGGGCATGCTTGCTTCTCCACTCAGTTCGCAAATCCTTGGTGATAATGGCTTGTACCTGTCTCCACATAAGCTTGCGAAGTTAGTAATATTGCATCAGGCCTTTAGATTCTACGCATGCTCCCGCTCTGCTGCAAAGCAGCTATTCGGAGTGGGCGCTTTCCTTACTTACACCAAGCTTCTACGCGCTTCAATAGTTTTCAAACTTCTGCTACACTTCCTTCCTCCGGGATTTCGATGTGGTGAAATCCAGCATCTATAAGATGAGCACGGTAAGTTACCTGACGTTCGTATTGTCCATGAACCATAAAAACATGTTTGATGAGATGAGGCTCCTGACAACTCAAGAATTCTATCATCTCGCCGTAATCTCCATGTGCGCTGTATGAGTCCATCAACTCAATGCTTGCCCTTACATCAAGTTCCCGATCAAATAAACGAATTTTTTTTGCACCACTTCGCAGGCGACCGCCAAGGGATGATGGTTCGCAGTAACCAACAATGAGCACAGTATTGCGCTCATCTTCAATATTGTTGAAAATATGATGCAAAATTCTACCAGCTTCAATCATGCCAGAAGCTGAGATGATGATACATGGCTCATTCAGCGTGTTCAGGAACTTCGAGTACTTCACTTCCCTGATATAGTGTAGTCTGGAGAAGCCGAAAGGATTGGAGTCCTTCTGCATATACTTTAAAATGTCCGCATTATAGTGCTCAGGAAATGATTTTATGATATCCGTGGCATTCGTACTAAGAGGGCTGTCTACGAAAACCTTTATGGGAGGAAGTTTTCCTTCGGTTTCAAGTTTGTCCAGAGCGTATACAATTTCTTGGGTTCGCCCTAGGCTAAATGCCGGTATGATGAGTTTACCTTTGTTCTCCACACATGTTTGTGTAACGATGCGCAGAAGTTGGTCTTTGGTATTTCCAGGATCATCATGTAACTTATCGCCGTACGTGCTTTCTGTAATGATGATTTCAGCTTGAGGAAAAGGCTCCCAGCCCCGAATAATTTGTTGTTGAGCCCTACCAATATCCCCAGTATATGCTACCCTATGTGTTTTGCGCCCCTCTCGCAGCCTGATGTTCACACATGCGCTCCCTATGATGTGACCAACGTAAGTGAACATCAAGGAAACATCAGGGTGGAGTGTATGCCATTCTCCATAGGAAAGTGTTTTGAACTTTTCCAAGGTAGCCAGTACGTCCTCCATGTCATAGAGAGGCTCGTCAGCTTCATCCTTAAGACCATGCTTCTTGCGATATCCAAAGTCACTTTGTTGAATATGTGCTGAATCGGCCAGCATAATTTGGCAAAGTGCAAAAGTAGGTTCTGTGCAATAAATAGGACCAGTAAAGCCTTCTTTGACCAGTCTTGGGAGGAGGCCAGAATGGTCAATGTGGGCGTGAGATAGGACCACCATTTGCACGGAAGCTGGATCAAACCCAAAGTGCCTGTTCTTATTGCCCTTTGCTTCATCCCTGCCTTGATAGAGACCACAATCGAGAAGAACTCTTATACCTTGCTCAGTTTCCAATAGGTGCTTTGAGCCTGTTACTGTTCTTGCTGCACCTTTAAAATGTATTTTCAAGAAAGTAGATTTTCTGGAAAGTTAATGAATTGATTTTCGAACTTTGGCAAAAAGGCAACTATTATGAAAGCTCTTCACACTGAAAAGGCACCTGCTGCACTTGGGCCGTACTCGCAAGCTATCAAAGCCAACAACACCGTATATCTAAGTGGACAGGTAGGCATAAACCCTTCTACAGGAAAAATGAACAATGAAAACCTTGAGACGGAGGCCCATCAGGTTATGAAGAATATTGGTGAAGTTTTAAATGCTGCCGGTCTAGGCTATAAGCATATTGTAAAAACATCAATCTTTCTTACGGATATGAGTCGATTTTCTGAAATTAATGTCATTTATGGCAGCTATTTCAGCAAGCCATACCCAGCAAGGGAAACCGTACAGGTGAGCGCCTTACCAGCAGGTGCCCAGGTAGAAATTTCGGTGATTGCTGTGCCCGATTAGCGCATATACTTGCGGTTGATATTATACAAGAATAACATGATTAGACCAGCGATGAAAGCCACACCATAGCCTATCATTGTAATCATGTTGACGCCAATTATCACCAAAGGTAGAATGATCCCAATAAACTTGGCAGCTGCATATATCGCAAAGCCCCTGCGTTTGAGATTGTACATTTCGTAAGCTCCAAAAGCCGATAGCAGCGCCACCATCATGGTGATTAATCCGAGGGTAGTGGCATTCTCAATGGTTTTTGCAGTGGTCTCAGCAAGTGCTTCCATCACTGATTGCATCATTTGCGATGTGGTTTCATCCGCATCACTCATGCTCTCTGCCACTTGTTCACTCAGTGTTTCCCACTGATCGGTATCAAAATCTTTAGTCACAAAAACACCAACAAGTGAGGTAAAGAAATAATATGCCGAAGCCAGAAAGGTTAAAATACAAAGCACTGTTAGAAAGGTCGGTCTGTTCGGTGCGCTTTGCCCGGGTTGAAAATCCACTGTTTCGTTTTCCATAGAATTAAAATTGATCTGAATTGAGCGTGTGAAGATGCAGAATTTTTAGCTATTCGGCAGGTTTAGGTTTGAAGTAACTCGAACGCCTATTTTCCAGTCCTTAAAGGTTGGATGCACCACTCCTTTTTTGTGCAGTACTTTGTAATTTTCAACCCATCTTCTTTCACTTGTTTCTACATAAGTACGTTTGGTTCTGAATCCCGTTTTGAACTCAACCATGCCGTTTGATGGTAGCTCAGGAGCACTTTCTTTGAGATAATCAATTGGAGAAATGCCTTCAATAGCAATTATCTGACTTCCATACCATAAGCCAGCCTTCTCAGCTGGAGAAGAGGGAACCAAATATCCTACTATACATCTATCCTGTTCGCAAATCAATCTCACCCCTAGAGTAGCCTCTAGCTTATTGGAGACTTGCTCTACGTCTATCTCCAATCCAAGAAAATCGAGCGCATCTGTCAAGTAGCCTTCAAGCATTCCTGTGCCGTCAATCACATCATCACGCAGTTTCTGCCAAGGCATGTTTGCAAATTCTGAAAGCGCTCCCCAAAAATCATCTTCAGTATATCCTTCTTCATGGTAGCGATTGTAAAAACGGCGCATAAATGAAATTAGATTCAACTCTCCAGCAGAGGCCTTCATTATCCAAACATCGCAAATCAGCGATAAAAGGGCACCTTCAGTGTATATGCTTATCCTACGTTCAGGAGTTCCATTGCGGTTGTATCCATCTACCCAGGTATCCACAGATGCATCGCCAAGAGAAAGGTGATGTCGACCTTCATTTTCAAGATGGCGCTGAATATGAATGCCAAGGGCCGTGAGCCACGCATCATCGTTCATGATACCTGCGTCCCAAAGCATCCGATCGCCCATGTAGGTTGTGATTCCCTCTGCTACATAACCTAAACGGGAAGGACATTCACGGGTGAAATCGTAGGGAAACCAATCCTTTGGCCTCAAAGATTTCACATTCCAGGTATGATACAGTTCATGCGATGAGACTCCAAGTAGTTCATTATACAATGGCTCAGTATTCAAAGCTTGCCCAGGCCCAAGTACAATCACGGTGCTTTTGTCGTGCTCCACGCCATGGTGAAAGCGATGCGGAGTGAAAATAAAAAGGAAATGGTACTCAGCTACTGGAAAGCTGCCAAATGCATCAACTTGTGATTTCGTAAATCTGCTAAAGTCCGACAACAGCTTCTCCTTATCAGGGAACAACGATCCACAAGAGTGTATATAAAAAGTCACTTCTCCATATTGGTAGGCAAGTGTTTGCAAATCTGGGGCAGCTAAAATTGGCGTATCAAGAAGTTCTTGAATATTTGCAGCAGAATATGCTCCTGGAGATGCAATGGTTTTGCCAAATGAAGTTGCCACCGGCCACTTTTCCAGGAGCCTGAGATCAATCTCACAATATTCATTCTCTTTGCCTAGAGGATAAACAAGGCAGTTTACGGGATTTATAAGCAGCATTTCACGGTCGAAATAGGTGTTCCCTGCGGTCAAGTCTGCAGCGAACAGATCGTAAGTGACAGTGCAGTCACCCGCATCTTGGGAGCTGTGTATTTTCCATTGGTGCGAACTTATTTTCTCTGAATGAACGGTTTGAGAATTTTGGTAAGCCCTAAAATTTCTGATCAATCTTGGAAAATTACCAGGCTCGTATCTCCCTGGTCTCCAAAATGGGACTTGTATCAGAGATTCATTTCCTGTAGGAGCAAAGCGCAGCTCTACTTTAAGACAGTATTGGTTGGGATTGCTACAATGAATAGTATAGGAAAGCATGAATTACTGTTTTGGTCAAATATATGATGTTTAAAAAAAGGGCTGCTTCGTAATGAAGCAGCCCTTGCGAAAGGAAAGTCAGAAGTTCATTAATGCACAATCAATCGTTGGGTCTCTGTTGCATTCTCTGTTCTGAGTGTAACGTAATACGCTCCTGATGAAAGCGATGAAAGATCGATCAGAGAATTGGGTGAATTGAGGGAAACCTTGTGAAATACCCTCCTTCCCATCAAGTCGTATACTTCTACATCATAATCTGTGAGATTTGTGTAAAGGTTCACTATACCTTCGGTTGGGTTTGGATAGATGGTTAAGGTAATATCTGAAGCTACATCATTCACAGCCCCATCTTCAGGAGCAAAACCAATACCTGAACCGGTAGAGAAGAAATTATAAGGTGAAAAAGGTGTAGTAACCAGCGGATTGATTGAGCAAGCGCATACGACCCTCCACTTAAACGTTTTATTGGGTTGCAGCATGGAGTTCGGAACAAACAACTGGCTCGCAAGTGCTACCGGTATATCAATCTGGGTTTGGGTTGATGCAGCACCAACCCGTTGGCCCATCACACGGCATCCAACGGATTCAGGAACGGGGTTCCAGGTAAGCAAGACCCCTGACCCACCTACGCTAGCCTGCAAGCCATTTGGTGCGTCGCTGCATACATCTGGAGGTGGTGCGGAGCAGTTGTCCCAAAGCAATTCAGCCTTATTGTATGCGTCCAGACCGATCATAACACCAACCATTCGTCCGGGAATGTCATCAGCCGGTGGATGTATTCCACCCCATATTCTTGAAAGACCAGATTCATTTGCCGCATCACGGTAGGTGGCCCACTGAAGCGTTACATCCATACTTGGACCATTCTCAAAAACCAAGTATTCACCTTCTTCGGCAGTGAATTCTCCAATTCCTCCTGGAAAGAACTCACTTCCTGTTAATGCTGTAAGTACTTCAGCAGCAGCTCTGGAGAATGTAGAGTGTCCCGAGATATAACCTGCAAATGGTGGGGTGACGAATGAAGCCCTTTGGAAAGGTTCCCAGTTTTCAGCAAGGATCCATCCAACGCCCGCATTGTCCACATCAATATTATTCAATGACTTATGGCCTTTCCAGGATTTCACTTTCATCTTATTGACATTCACATTGGCAGGACCTGCGAGCGGATCTCCGGCAAGTACAAGTTCACTAAACCCAGGTATTATTGGCATACCGGCAGGATGATATGATGGCAGACCTGGATTGCTACTTTGTCCTAGTTCAGCCATTCCGCGTATTGCAGATATAGGGCGAATGTAATCGTACCATCCTTTAATGCTCCAGGCAGAAACAGCAGCATCATGGGTAGCACCACCCAGGGCAATGTATCCTTTAACTGACCATTCCAGATCTGAAACGATTGGACCCTGGCCGCCAATTTTCTTAACCATCAAAGGGTCATTGCTCGCATCGTTGAAAATTTTGAACCAGTGACCAGGCGGGGTTTCTGATGTTGGGCCATCAGACCAATATTCAGCAAGCACCCGCGTATAGTCACCACGTGGAACCATGTTAGGAGCATATGGTTGGCCTGTTACTGGATTAAGGGCATGTCCTATTCCGGGAATTCCTCCACCTTGTTGATTATAAAAAGTAGGGTGCTCCGCGAAAGTTGCTGGAAATAAATCCCTTTTACCAAGCGCTCCTGGCGAAATATCCCACATCACACCATCATCAGGGTCCAAATGTGAAGACCATAAAAGGGTGGTCATAAAGGTCCATTTGTACTGATCGCTGACACCGGTGCCATCCATGCTGAGCAATGGGGGCGAACCTGGGTCCAGAAATACATCCCACAATATGTTGTCCCTGAAATAGGTGGTTGCATCATCGAAAGAAAGCCCAAAGCCATCTACCCTTCCCCACTCAGGTGAAAGAAACGGAGGTTGCGCACCTGGTATCACATTGCCAGACTGGTCAATAAATATCTGAAGGATAAGTGGTTGCCATCGGTTGAAATCAAGGAGCGTAGGATTTCCTGAATCTTCAACACTCATTGGAGGATTCACGGGTTGGTAATCTGTGTTGGCATAGTTGTTCTGTTCGTTGGAACCATCCTGAAGACCAAAAGCGATCATTTGCTGAGCGACATAATTACCAAAGGCAGCAGCTGAGCCGGTGCTATAATTTGTGGAGGTGTTTCCCACATCATACCCTAGGGTAGTCATGTGTACATTGTAAGCTTGCTGAAGCAAAATGAATTGTGGCGAATTGGCAAACCTGTGCATGAGGAGTCTATACGAAGCATAACTTATGGCTTCAGCAGTGGCAGCTTCAACATCCGAAGGCAATGTGAAAGGTGTAAAGGGTATATTGAAGCCATTCAAATCCTGGCCGAGCATGTGGGTGCAACCTTCATGGTAGGTAGCCCATATATCCCACATAGCCACTGAGATGTGAAACAGATTTCGAGCGTGAATTGGAGGTCTTGCCAGGTCTCTCCGAATAGAAGCCAGGAGCATTTCATTCCATTGTTCGGCGATATTGAGATCAGTGCTGATTACAGGGTAATCAGTCGGCGGAGCACAAGCGGGATCAGGGTTCGTGGGACAAGGGTCGCAGGCATCTGGCAGTCCATCTTCATCATAATCAGCGGTGTTTGGAACGATATCGCAACTGTTGTTCATCACGACATTGTAGCCTGAGCATTTGCCGCTGATAAAATCCATCAATCCATCATTGTTAATATCGATAATGCCTACATCATAACTATTGGTGGCCCAAGCATGAAAACCGGAGTTATACATTTGTGTGAACTGCCCTCCATCGTTCCTTAGAATGTGAATTTTTCGACTGGAGTTGCATGGAGGAATGTCCACATCTACATCGCTTACAATTACATCCAAATCACCATCCAGATCCAGGTCTGCAGCATGGACATTGCCGCCAAACCCACCACTGCCATTATTGACAAATTCACGAACGAAGTTGATACTTACGTTTGGGTTTACGCCCAAATTGCGAATCAAATAGTCATTTCCATCATCAACAACGAATATATCAAGTAAACCATCGCCAGTATAATCTGCTACCTCAATCATATAAGGAGCATGTGGAGCCACATTCTGCCAGTTGGTGAAATTTCCTGTGCCGTTGTTAAACATAATAATTACCCCAAGTCCGTTCCAAGGCGATACACTAAACAGTGTAGACACTTTGATAATGTCATTGTCACCATCATTGTCCATGTCACGGATCTGCACTGCTGTACCGAATCCACTATTTCTGAGGTTGCCCAGTCTCGTCTGGCTTTGGTTGGTGAATACGCCACTGCCATTGTTGATGAGCAGGAAGTCTTTTGAAGTACCTCCACCTAACTTGTAGTTTGAAAAGTACAGATCATCGGAACCATCACCATTTATATCTCCTGCCCAAACAGCACAAAAAAGAATTGCATCTTCATTGAGAACAGGAAACCTTGATGCTGATTGGTTTTGAAGCCCAAGCCAATTGCCATTGCCATCATTGCCCAAATTGGCATAATAAATGGGCTGCTGATCGAATGTGTTGGCTACAACTACATCTTGCCAGCCATCTGCATTAAAATCAGCAATGACAACATCGCGGGCAAAAGAAGGTGTACTGATAAAGCCCGGCGCGTATTGTGCAGTGCGATCTACAAGAACCCCACTCTCATTGATGAGTAAAAGGTCTGTTTTTGCACCCTCTGTGGATATTGAAAAAGGCTCTTTTCTAACCACAATCACATCATCAAACCCGTCATTGTTCAAGTCACCCACTGAAATATCCTTCTCCTCTGGATCTGAATTTGCCACAGTGGTTACTGTGAGCCTTCCTTCAGTTTCAACTTGCCACGTAAGCCACTCTTGGGCATGGCCTGAATTGGCAGTTAGAAGGAACAACATAGCGCCAATAATACTACAACTGCCCCTCAGTCTTAAGCTGCACTTATGTGTAGCCAGGTAGAGATTTTTCATATAACTTTTTTTTGAAGAAAACAGCTTCCGTGATTTGGGAAGTTTGCAATCGGTTTGAATGATTAGTTTCGCTTTAAAATTAAGCATTTAGCAGGCACAATTCCAAATTTCAAGATCATTTAATTTGATGAGATGTGCGAAATAAAAACTCCTTTAATTCTGAATGCGGCTTATTCAGGCACGAGTACAGCATGAAGATCGTACGGTTCAGCCTCTGTAATCATCACTTCTGCAAAATCACCTATGCGGGCATAGCCGGAAGATTTAGCGATAATCACTTCATTGTCTACTTCAGGTGAGTCTCCCTCTGTGCGACCGAGATAAAAATCACCTTCTATCCTATCAATCATCACACGGTATCTTTTGCCCACTTTGGATTCATTTATCTCCAGTGAAATACCTGACTGCAATTCCATAACTGCTTCAGCACGTGCAGTTTTTACCTCAGCCGGCACATCGTCATTTGATTGATATGCATGCGTATCTTCCTCATGGGAATATGTAAATGCACCGAGCCTGTCAAAGCGCATTTCTTCTACCCACTCCAGCATCTCCTGATGATCTGCTTCACTTTCACCCGGATAACCTGTTATTAAGGTTGAGCGCACTACAATACCAGGCACTTTCAATCTAATATTCTTAATGAGCTCAGTTGTTTTCTCCCGGGTAATACCCCGTCTCATTGCTTTCAGCATTCGGGTGCTGGCATGCTGCAAAGGAATGTCCAGGTAATTGCAGATGTTAGGCTTGCTATTCATTACATCCAACACCTCCATTGGGAAACCACTGGGGAATGCATAGTGCAACCTTATCCAGTCAATCCCATTTACATTAGAAAGCTCGTCGAGCAATTTGGCCAATTCTCGCTTTTTGTAGAGATCAAGACCATAGTAAGTAAGATCCTGGGCTATGAGTATGAGCTCTTTTGTTCCATTAGCGGCAAGCTTTTGAGCGCGGAGAATGAGCTCTTCAATTGGGGTGCTCTTGTGCCCTCCTCGCATCAGCGGAATGGCGCAAAATGAACAAGGCCTGTCACAGCCTTCAGAGATCTTAAAGTATGCGTAGTGCGCGGGGGTTGTAAGGAGGCGTTCACCAACCAGCTCATGTTTGTAATCAGCTTTCAAGGTTTTTAATAGTCTCGGCAGGTCCCTTGTACCGAAGTACGCATCCACATCTGGAATTTCCTTCTCAAGTTCTGGCTTGTAACGCTCAGAAAGACATCCAGTCACGTACACTTTATCTACCTTCCCAGCAGCCTTAGCATCAGCCCACTGCAGGATGGTATCTATGCTTTCCTGCTTTGCATTTTCAATAAATCCGCATGTGTTTATTATTACAATGGAAGAATCTCCTTCGTCATTTTCGTGTACTACATCGTATCTATTGGCCCGCAATTGAGCCATCAGCACCTCGCTATCAAAAATATTCTTTGAGCAACCAAGCGTTACCACATTGACTTTGTTTTTCTTGAGTGTCTTGGTTTTCATGAGGGAAGGGTTATTGGAAACTATTTATTCGCCAAACAAGGAATCAACGAATTCGTACTTATTAAACACTTGTAAGTGGTCTATCCCTTCCCCTACACCAATATACTTCACAGGAATCTTAAACTCATCTGAAATTCCTATCACTACACCGCCTTTGGCAGTGCCGTCTATTTTTGTGAGTGCCAAGGCAGTAACCTCAGTAGCAAGGGTAAACTGACGCGCTTGTTCAACCGCATTTTGACCTGTGGATCCATCGAGCACAAGAAGCACTTCATGGGGTGCATCAGGAATAATCTTGCTCATTACCTTTCGGATTTTGGTCAGCTCACTCATCAGGCCTACCTTGTTATGGAGGCGCCCGGCAGTGTCTATCAGAACTATATCGACACCCTGTTTGACAGCAGATTGTAAAGTATCAAATGCCACTGAAGCGGGATCTGCACCCATACCTTGTTGCACAATGGGCACGTCAGCCCGGCTTGCCCAAATTTTTAATTGGTCCACTGCCGCTGCACGAAAAGTATCCGCTGCACCTAGCATCACCGATTTTCCCGCCTTTTTAAATTGATGTGCCAGTTTTCCAATGGTTGTTGTTTTGCCCACCCCGTTCACACCCACCACCATGATCACGAATGGTTTTGTGCTATCGCTGAATGCAAAATCAACTTCTGAACCAGCATCACTTTCTTCAAGAAGCGCAGCAATCTCCTCTTTCAATATTCGGTTTAGCTCATCGGTACCGATGTATTTATCACGGGCAATTCTTGCTTCTATGCGGCCTATGATCTTCAAGGTGGTGTTCACACCCACATCTGAACTGATCAGAATTTCTTCCAGATTGTCAAGTACTTCGTCGTCTACCTTCGATTTTCCAGCAACCGCCCGGGTGAGCTTGGAGAAGAAACCTACTTTCGTTTTCTCAAGTCCTTGATCGAGTTTCTCCTTTTTCTCTTTCGAGAAAAAATTAAAAAGGCCCATTGTGTGTAATTAAAACTAAAAAAGGCCTTTTCCATATTGGAAAAAGCCTGATTGGGTTGAATGAATCAAATTACTTGTTTTTGAAAAAATCGCTCACCTTTTCATTGTGTACGATTTCTTCTTTGAATGAGTATGCTCCTGTTACAGGCGATTTAATCATCCTGATAACCTTGGTGTGAACTTTGCCACTACCAGTTTGGAGAGTTGCTACGGTTTTCTTTGCCATGACCTATTACTTAATCTCTTTGTGAACGGTTTGACGCTTCAGGATAGGATTGTATTTTTTCAGCTCCATCCTGTCGGGCGTATTTTTACGGTTTTTGGTAGTGATGTACCTGGATGTACCAGGTTTACCTGACTCCTTGTGCTCAGTGCATTCCAGTATTACCTGAATTCTGGCTCCTTTACCTTTCTTTGCCATTATTTTATATGCTTATTGGGCTTCCCTTGAAGGCTTAATTAACGTAAGTTCCTTTTTCTTTCGCTTTTTTTATCGCTGCTTCTACACCAAGTTTATTAATGGTGCGTAGCGCTGAAGCTGAAATAGTTAGATTTATCCACCTGTCTTCTGCAGTCAGGTAAAATTTCTTTTTAAGCAGGTTCGGGTAGAAACGACGTTTTGTTTTGCGGTTCGAGTGCGAAACATTGTGCCCTACCATCGGTTTTTTTCCTGTAAGCTGACAAACACGTGCCATGGGTTCCTTTGTTTGGGGTATTTTTAAGTGGGGTGCAAATTACGGTATTTCCTTTCGATTATTCAAACCCTTGAGAAAGAATTTCATTCCGGAGTTCATTTAAGGCTGTAAGCGCTGATAATGTGATGTTTCTGCTGCGACTGTTGCCAAAAGTATGCTTGCTGGAGATGGTGCCACCAGGGCCAGCTACACCAATCCATACTGTACCAACGGGTTTTTCGGGTGTACCTCCTTCGGGCCCAGCGATCCCCGTTGTTGCAATTGCCCAGGTAGTTCCGAAACTTCTTCTCGCTCCTTCTGCCATTTGAATAACAACCTGCTCACTCACAGAACCATATTTCAATATAATTCTGGCATCCACTCCCAGCAACTCACTTTTTGCAATATTGCTATATGCTACCACTGAGCCCATAAAATGTAAGGATGATCCCGGTATGGCTGTGATAAGATTGGCGATATACCCCCCCGTGCAGCTTTCTGCAGTGCTAAGGGTTTCGCCTTTGCTAGTCAATAACTTACCCACAACTTCTGCGAGGGTTTCTTTCTCCTTGCCAAAAATGTACTCGGGGATTCTACGTTCTAATTCTGAAATGTAAAATGCAATTCTGGATTCGATCTCATCCTCATTGACTCCAATATTATAGGCGCTGATGCGCAGTTTTACCTGCCCGGGTGAAGGTAGGTATGCCAGTGAAAAACCTTCATTTCGAAGCCCAATTTCCCAATCTGAAATCCTTTCCGCAAGAAAGCTCTCCCCAAGACCCTGCGTAAGTATGGTACGATGTATTATTCTTGGCGTGGCAAAACGTTCCTTTATTTTCGGTATGATCTGCTCTGACATCAAACCCTTCATTTCATAGGGCACCCCAGGCATTGACACCAAAGCTTTGTTATCCTTATAAAACCACATACCCATTGCGGTGCCGCGGGTATTTATAAGTATTTCAGCTGTTTTTGGCAAATCTGCCTGACGGTCATTGGCTTCAAGCATTGCTTTGCCTCGAGATGTAAAAAATGATTTGATACCTGAGTGTACTTCCTCATTTCGCTGCAGCGTGGTTTGAAAATACTCGGCAAGCGTTTCCTTAGTAATATCGTCCTGGGTTGGACCAAGGCCTCCCGTCATCAGCACAATCTGGGCTCTGCTTAATGAATCATCAACGGCTTCGAGAATCGCCTCACGTGAATCGCTGATGGATACAATCCTATTGACACGCACCCCTAACAAATGAAGCTGCTCTGCCATCCACGCAGAGTTGGTATCTATGGTTTGTCCAATGAGCAACTCGTCGCCAATGGTGATAATCTCTGCTTTCATGGCCCAAAGGTATAAAGAAGTAAAGCGAAGTTAATGATCGTACCTGTTCTCAGATGTTTTGGAATTATCAAAGGCTATTGTTAGGATATTAAAAATTAATCCCTGCACTTCAGTGCGAAAAACTGTAACATTTAAAGAAAGCTTGTAGTACAAAGTCATCACACCCTGCAAGGTGGCTATGACTCAAAAAAAACAACTCCTTATCGCATGCTTCGTGTCAATTGTTGTCACGGGAACACACGGTCAAAAGCCGCAGTTTTCCGATGAAATAACACATAATTCAAAGCCACACGAACAATGCGCTCATACAACCATACATGAAGGGCTGATGGTCTCAGACCCAACTTATCGACTAGAGCAAGAGAAGAGAGAGCACAGATTAAATACCCTGATTGCCCAACATCGCGCAGGATTCATCCCAAAATCCGACGAAGTTTTAACGATTCCAGTAGTGGTCCATATCATTCATACGGGACAAGCTTATGGAGTTGATGCCAATATTGATGATGAGCAAGTGTACAGTGCTGTCATGGCACTGAATGATGATTTCCGAAAAGTGCCCGGCACATGGGGAGACGGAGAAGGCGTAGACACGAAAGTTGAATTTTGCCTGGCACAACGCGATCCAAATGGCAATGCGCACAGCGGAATAAACCGCGTAAATGGATGCAGCATTTCACTCTACTGCAATGAAGGCATTACAGCTGGAAACGGACAAGGCGCCAATGAGCTCGATGTAAAGAATCTGTCCCGATGGCCCAATCAGCAATACTACAATATTTGGGTAGTCACAGAAATTGAAAATAACAACGGCGGTTCGGGAATTCAAGGCTACGCCTACTTTCCTACTTCTTCATCTGTTGATGGCACCGTAGTTCTTTACAACGCTTTTGGAACTGAAGGAACACTTAAATCCTACACCAATAGAAACAAAACACTGACTCATGAATTGGGCCATGCATTTGCCCTTTTTCATACTTTTCAAGGAGATTCTTGCTCAGAAAGCGATTGCGACTTGCAGGGAGACCGAGTGTGTGATACCCCTCCTACCGTTCTCAGCAGCAGCTGTAATGCTCCGGCCTGTGGTGGCACACAGCAGATAGAGAACTATCTGGATTACACCAACCAAACTTGCAAAAACATGTTTACGCAAGGACAAATGGAACGCATGCGCCTTTCTATCGAAAACTCGCGACCCAATCTTCTAATTTCTAATGCATGCCAACCAGTAAGCAGCGCGTTGGCCGATGCTTCCATCGCAGCAATTCATAAACCATTTGGTAACACATGTTCAAATATTATTGAACCTGTAATGCGCTTATCCAATGCTGGCACTATGCTACTTACATCTGCCACAATTCAGTACCGAACTTCGGGAACATGGCAGAATTATAGCTGGTCTGGGATACTAGGTCAGGGTCAAGGGGCTGACATCATTCTGCCTTCACTAAATGGTGGTTGGGGTACCCAAACCCTGCAGGTGCAAGTCACAAATCCCAATGGAGGGGCAGACAGCAATGCATCAAATAATCTGCTAACACAGGAGTACATCGCCATTCAAAATGGTCACCACCTGGAACTTACGGTCGTAATTGACAATCTGGGTTCACAAAGCACATGGGAACTTCGCAATACATCCGCACAAATTATAGCTTCAGGGGGTCCTTATGCCAATTTTCAAAGCGGTATGAATCATACAACACAAATATGTGTTGTTGATGGCTGTTACGACTTTGTAATGATGGATTCAGGCAACAACGGGATGTGCTGTTTTAATGGGAATGGCTCCTATACCCTTACAAATTCTGCCGGAACTGTACTTGCTTCTGGAAGCACTTTTACTTCACAACAAACAACGAATTTTTGTTTAAGCAGTGGTGGTCCTCCACAAGCCAATTTCAGCGCAAACAATACATCGATTTGCGCTGGAGGTAGCGTTTCATTTACCAATCTTACCGAAGGTAATGTGGACAGTTATGAATGGACCTTTGCCGGTGGCACACCTGCGATCTCAACCCTCGCAAATCCTGGTAACATTCAATACAATACCTCAGGAACATTCGCAGTGAAACTGAAAGCAATAAATGAATTCGGTTATACTGAAGAACTAAAAACAAGCTACATCACTGTAGCAGCAAACTCAATTTGGTATGCCGATGCTGATGGGGATGGCTATGGAAATGCTTCTGTGTCCCTTAGTAGCTGCATGCAGCCTCAGGGATATGAAAACAACGCAATGGACTGCGATGACAATGACAACAGTAATTGGAACAGCTGCTATGATTGCAATGGTGTGATGAACGGCACATCATCTATTGATGCATGCGGGGTGTGCGATGACAACCCGGAAAATGATTGCGAACCTTGTGCAACTTTAACTGCGACCGTGGCATCCATCGAAAATCCATCTTGTTATGGTGCAAGTGACGGAGCAATAGAGCTTCTGGTCACTTCTCAAGGAGGAAACTACACAGTACAGTGGAGCAATGGAATGAGCGGCACCAATATAACAGGACTAAGCACAGGTCAATATACCGCCCACATCGTGGACAATAATTGCACAATTCTCATAGATGTTTCGCTTGATCAGCCTTCGGCACTTGAAGTGACTTTTGTAAATATCACCCATGTAGGATGCGAAGAAACCAATACTGGGGCGAGTGAATTTGAAATTTCAGGTGGAACGACACCTTACCTGGTCTATTACGGCAACTTATTACTTTCGCAAAATAGCTTCAATGGGCTATCACCGGGGCTATATACTTTAGAGGTAAATGACGCTTCGGGATGTGAACTATTCACGACCCTGGAAATTTTGCAAATATCATGCAACAATCTGCCCATCACCCAAGTGGAAGATTCATTTTGCGAAAGCCAAACTTCCGAGCTGTCTATACCAGTTTCTTGCGAAATTATTACTGAAGCAGAAGGATACGAGTGGAAGTTTACTACACAAGCGGGTGATGATCATTTCCTTTTCACCTCTTCAGCCGCATTTGTGCCTTTGGAATTTGAATTTTTACTTCCAAATGCAACCTATGAAATATCAGTTCGCGGCGTACATGCTTCAATGCAAAGTGAGTTCGGGGCATCATGCACAATGGTATTTACCATAGCTTCTACAGTCCTGAACATGGTCTCTTGTGGTAATGAGCAAATGGATTTGCTCTTTCAAGCAGGTTGCAATCCAATCAGTTATGCTCAAGGGTATGAGTTTAGGTTTGAAGATGCCTCAACTTTGGAGCGGTTCTATTATCAGAGTATTTCTACCAATTTTACCCCTGCAGAAATTCCAGACATCGAGACGGGTACATTATATAATGTAACTGTACGGGCAACGTACAAAAATATTTGGGGAAACCCAGGTGCAAATTGCAGCCTCATGTTAAGCGAAGTAATTGAAGTGACACAACTTACATCAGAGTGGTGCAATAACATGGAAATAAATATTCAAAATGACACCTTAAGAGTGCAACCTCTGGAAGGCAAAGACGTATACGAATTGCATATCAGCAATGGTGATATTGACGAGTATAAAGTGATACAAAGCACTGACCATCAATTTCCCGCATCTGATATTGAAGGGCTTACAAACGGTTTGGTATACAGTGCGAGAGCAAGAGCATTCTCGAATGGAAACTGGACTCCGTGGGGTGCTTCATGCAGCATAGGAATAACAGAAACAGAAGCAAACCAATTGAATATGTTGATATACCCAAATCCTGCATTGGTATCGGATAAGGTTAATATATTGATGAATGGAGATTGGCAAGACCTGGATTTAAGTATACAAAGCATAAGTGGAGTAAACTTACACCATGCCAAAGTAAATGTAACACACCAAGTGCCCTTTGTATATGATGGACCCAAATTGCAGCCAGGATTTTATCTGGTAACAGCCAAACACCAAGACCAGGTGCTCAGCGCAAAATTGATAATACAGTAATAGATATATAGCATACTCAACGATTAGTTTAAGGGGAGAAGCCGCTGTTTGACTTTAGGGTCGGCAGCGGCTTTACCTTTTAAGGAAAGTTTAATTCTATTTTCAAAATAAAATAAAGAGCCTCGGAAACTTTAAGTGTTTATGGCTAAAGGCTTTAATTGGTAAATGAGCATCAAGAAAAAAAAATACAAAGTGTCTTTGATCTACTTCATCCATTAAAAGTTGCACTATAGCTTCATTTTGTCGTAACTTGTCGTCGCTTTTGATTAACTATTATTTAACCAACTTTTCTTGTGATGAAGCAGATGTTTACTAAACTGAACGCATTCGTTGCGTTTACATTTCTAGCCTTTATATTACCCTGGGCAGGGCAGGCGCAAACGTGTAACTCCTTTTTTTATGATTCCGGAGGGCCTAATGGAACTTATGCCAACAATCAGAATATTACATACACATTTTGTCCCGATGTGGCCGGGAATGTGGTTACTGCTACTTTTTTGAAGTTTAGTGTTGAAACAAACTTCGACAAACTGTATGTTTACGATGGGCCAGATACATCTTTCCCGCAGATTTCATCGGGAAATGGTGCAGGATTAGGAACAGCCTGCACTACGACAGGTGGGTTTTGGAGTCCTTTAAACAACCCAGACCCCACTGTATTTTTACCAGGGCCTTTCACATCAACACATCCCAGTGGTTGTCTTACCTTCAGGTTTTGTTCTGACCCGTCAGTAACTTTACCTTACACAGGCTGGGAAGCTTACTTGACCTGCGGTCCAGCTCAGAACTGCACACCCCCAGTGCTCACGCTTGGTGAACCAGTGCTTAACTGTTCGAACAATACTTTCTCTGTTCTTGCTACTGTGGTAGCTTCTTCAGTGCCTGCTACTACACCTATCCTTATTGCGAATACAAGTGTAGGAGGTGTTCAGGTACCAGGAGCCGGTGGAACTATTTCCAACATTCCAGGCAGCACACTTACCATTAACAATATTCCGCTTGATGCACTTGCCATTCTCCGCTTCGATCCATTTGGATTTCAGTGTCCTGCTCAGTTCATCTTGCAGGAAAGTTCAATAGTCTGTCCTACGGTACTGGATTGCGGAACTGCATTAGAAGAATCGCATTGTTATAACAACACAGACCTAAGCTTCTTTTACTATGAAAGTGAAGGTGGAGAGCCAATACAAATGAATTTCACTGGAGGTTTGGCTGCAACAGGCGATGTAATTAATGTGTTCGATGGACCGGACATCAACGCTCCCTTGCTTTATACTGGCAACAACTTTGGCAACCTTGCAGGATTGCAGCTTCTCGCAACCAGTGGAAGCCTGTATATGACGATTACTTCGAACACCACGATAAGTTGTGCTCAAGGATCTACAGGAACAAGCACATGGACATGGGAAATAGGATGCGGGCTTACTTTTGAAGGCTGTACTGACCCTTCAGCTCTCAATTATTCACCACTTGCCACAGTAGATAATGGCACATGTATTTTCACTGGAACCACTTGTGAAGATGCACAGGTAGTTACAGCTTTACCGTACGCACAGACTACGAATACTCAGTATTTTGGCAATGATTATACCTCAACCAACGTTCCTGGTCTTGCACCAGGTGCATTCGGAACCGGTACTTTCTCGAACTTGTACATCACAGGTTTTGATGTAGTGTATGAATACACTCCCGCTAGCGATACCTACATTGATATTGATGTAACGGAGAATTCGGCGAGCACTGGTCTATGGGTTTTCACTGAGTGTCCATTTGCGAGCACTCTCAGGTGGCACGTAGGAACAGATGCCAACCCCAGAGCTATACATACTATGCCTGTTACAGCTGGAGTAACATACTATATAGTTGTATCTACCCGCGTACCGCCCCAGATTACACCCTATACCATCAATATCATTGAAACTGTATTCGACTGTCCTGAACTTTCCGCCAATATCGGTGGTCAGTGTGACTTTGAAGGAACAGATGGGACAGTAACCGAAGACTGCGAGTGTGGTCCTTTTGATTTCCCAGGTTGTCTCGAAGGCCCCTTGGTAGGAAGCGGCACTCCGCTCTGCACAGGAGCTCCATTAACAATTGCGAATGCCAGAGCCAACGAGTACTCTGCAATTACAGTTTACCAAGGAGCTACATATACTTTTACCGCTACTGCAAACGGCAACGTACCGGTATGGTTCCTGACTTTGGCTACAAACAGTACCACACCAGAAGTGCTTTCTACTGGACAAAATACAATGGTATATGTTGCGCCATTTACAGGTGTAATTAGATTTTACAGCCACAGTTCTTACGATTGCGTAAGTGGTGTCGTAGGTTCTCCTTCTCTTCATACAAGGGTGGTTTCTGCCAATTGTACTGATGTGGACTATGACTGTGAAGAATTCAATGCCTTCATAGGCAATATTTGTGTGAATATTGATGGTACAGGCGGAATTTTGGATGAGAATTGCAACTGTATTCCAGTTGACGATTTTATTGGGTGCCTCACGGGCAATGCTTTCCAAACCAGAACACCCAATTGCACTACTGAGCCCATTTCTACAATTCCCAATACATGGGTTGGTCAGTACAACAATGTATTTGTAACTCAAGGTGAGAACTACACATTCTCCACACAAAACAATCCTTTCTTCATCCCTGGATTTTACATTACCATTGGAAATAACGCGGGTACATCGGTCCTCGCCTCCGGTGTGGGGCAACTAGAGTGGACAGCTACAGAAACTGGACCGGTAAGATTCTATACACATAGCTCGGCTGATTGCATCAACCCAATAACCGGAGCGACAACTGCACACACCCGGGTAATTGAAATTCAGTGTGGGTTTGATTGTCCAGAGATACCGGCCAATATTGGCGATAGCTGTGATGATGGGGATTCGGAAACCGAAAATGATGTGATTACGGCCGACTGCGGTTGTGCAGGTGTATCCATTTATGACTGTCCTTCAATTTCAGCGAATTTTGGAGACGCCTGTGATGATGGCATTGCTGAAACTACCAACGACCAAATCAATACTTCATGTGAATGTATTGGAATTATAGTAGAGCCGGGGGAATGTGGGGAGTATACAAGCAGTCCTAACGCTGATATCAACGCCGCAAATCCAATTATTCTGGATCCTATATTCGTAGGTGGCACGGGAGAGACCATCCAAAACATAAAGGTAAAAGTTACCATGAACCACGATGCTGTGGGGGAACTTGAGATTAGGTTAATCTCGCCTGATGGAACAGTTGTTCAGTTATTTGATAATTCTTGTGCTGAAGACAACAACATGGATGTGCTATTTAGCGATAGCGGAGCGGCAATATCTTGTAATACTGGTTCTACTCCAGTGCTTCAAGGTACGTTTGCTCCATTCGAAAGTCTTTCAGCCTTTGCTGGTGTTGATTTCGATGGCCCTTGGTTTATTGATATCGCTGACAATAACCTAGCTGCAAATGATGGCGTGTTACTGAGCTGGTGTTTGATTCCAACTTTCGAAGTTGAAACATTCGACTGTCCTTTAATTCCAGCCAACTTTGGAGATTCTTGCGATGACCTAAATGCTTCGACTGAGAACGATATCATTACTGAAACCTGCGAATGTGTTGGTACTTCGATTGAAGAATTTGACTGTCCTGAAATTCCGGCTAACTTCGGAGATTCTTGCGATGACCTAAACGCTTCTACCGAAAACGACGTCATTACGACAGACTGCGAATGTGTTGGTACTCCAATAGAACCAGCCGATTGTGGTGAGTACACAAGCTCTCCAAACGCAGAAATCAATACTGGAGCTCCTATCATATTGGATCCAATTTTTGTAAGTGGAACTGGCGCAACAATTGAGAGTTTGAAAGTTTCAGTTGTGATGAACCACACCGCCATTGGCGACCTTGAAGTAAGGCTTATTGCTCCTGACGGTACTGTGGTGCAACTTCTTAACAGCAGCTGCGGCGATGGTAACAATATGGATGTGCTCTTCGACGACAATGGTGCAATGCTGAATTGCAATTCAGGCTCTACTCCTGTATTGCAGGGAACTTTTGCTCCATTTGAAGATCTGTCAGCATTCACAGGTACAGCCTTCGATGGACCTTGGTTTATCGATATCGCAGACAATAACCTTTCTGCTAATGACGGTATCCTTCTAAGCTGGTGTTTGATTCCAACTTTCGAAGTAGTAACCTTTGACTGCCCAATTCTTGAACTTAACATCGGTGATGCATGTGACGACGGCAATCCTGATACCTTCGGTGATGTAGTAAATGCCAACTGCGAGTGTGCTGGATTTACCGGTACTGCCTGCGATGATGCCACATTCATTGCTGCCCTTCCAACATTTGCCGAAACAGAAATACCCGTTTCGACAGTTGGGGCAACGCCTTCAGGAATACCACAGTGTATTAACCCTGGAACTTTACAGCCGGATGCATGGTTTAGCTTCACATCTGTAACCACCGTAATGTATGTGCGCGGATGGGGACTTGGAGACTACGACGCTGCGGTAGAAGTGTATGATGCATGCGGAGGCAATCTTCTCATCTGTCAGAACGATGCACCTGCAGGTGAGCGGGAAATTGTAATCATTCCAGGCACAACTCCAGGTGATACTTACTACTTCCGTATATACCACGGTGGCATGAATACTCCGGCAACTCAAACTTATACTGCTGCAGTAGCTCACATTCCATTTGTGAAGCTTCAACAGCAGTACTGTAATGTATTCAACTATACTCCAGCGAGTGTAATTGCAACAGAGTTGCCACCGAACCAATTCTTGCTTGCCAACTTCCAATTTGAGTTTACTGAACTCGAAGCTCCATTCAATACATATGAAATTCTCTCATTGAACGGTACCAATCCAAATTTCCTTATGCAGTGGTTCCCACAGGCAGAGTATGGACGTACCTATTCAGTGAGAACCAGAGCCCGTATGTACCAAGGTCCGAATTGGGGCGATTATGGTGACGCTTGTACCATTGGCTTCTCTGCGACTCCGCTTTTGACCAAGCTTATAGATGCTCAGGCGAACGGATTCTTCAACATGTGCGATGTACTTGAAGCTGATAATGTTCCGGGTGCAACAATGTACAGGTTCAGATTCGACAATGGATTTGACACTCATATTCTCAACTCTATCAACCGATTCTGCAGGCTGGAAGATGTACCTGGCTTGCAACTTGGTTCACCTTATGCAGTGCGCGTGAGAACGATGAGCCAAGGCACCTTTACACCTTTCGGTCCATGGAGACTCATAGCCATGAATAACTTCGTGGTGCCAACAGGAGTCGACGCTGATATTACCCCTTGTGGTGCTACATACCCACTAAGCACAGTAATAAGTGCAATAGAGATTTGTGCAGCTGAGTTCTACACTTTCCGATTTACAAATATCACCGATGCGAACCAGCCAGACTTGTTCTACACGCGTGATGACGGTTTGAGAACAATTCAACTCAACTGGGTAACTGGTTTGATACCTGGTCACACCTATGCCGTTCAGGTACTCGGTGGTTCTGGAGGTCTAGTAGGAACATACAGCTCTTCATGCAGTATTACCATACAAGGACCCGGAATTGTAGGTGGCTCAGGACTGGTTAATTCAACGCTGACTGACGCAATCTCCGAACTTAGTCTGTATCCAAACCCTACCAATGGTGGTGAGGTAATGTTGGGAATCAACAACCTTGATGAATCTCAGCAAGAAGTTCTGATAGAAGTGTACGATCTTTTCGGTAAGAAAGTGCATAGCCAATTATTCGGAACCTACGGATCGAATATGAATGTGTCTCTTCAGTTCCATCAACCTTTAGCAAAAGGCTTGTACACAGTAAATGTGTTTCTGGATGAAGTTCCAATTGGAGCCAAGAAGTTGGTTGTACAGTAATAGTTAATCTGCAATCAAATAATCCCCCGGTGCGTGCATCGGGGGGTTTTTTGTTTTAAGGTCCAACAAGCGAAGCTAATTCATCATTTTTCAATGAGTCATTGATACCGTATTTGATATCGGCCCTATTCGTAGCAATTTGCGAAATTTACAACGCTTCAAATGGAGACTTGAATATGAATATTTGGATTAGGAAAGTTCACTTTAATTGCGACTTTTGAGAAGTAACCATCATTCCTGGCTAAACCAATGTATGCAATGCAATGTTTTAGAATCAAATGCTGAAAATAGCCTGGAACGAAAACTTCTGTCATTCTCTGCCACAGGGGCACCGATTTCCAATGCTGAAGTACCAATTGCTACCTCAGCAGTTGCTTCATGAGGGAACCATTACTTCAATCAATATATTTGAACCAAGGCTTGCTACCGAGAATGAAGTAATTGCCATTCACGATCAGGCGTATTTCAGAAAACTGACAACATTACAACTGAACCGGAACGAAGTGCGTGCATCCGGTTTTCCATTGAGCAAAGCCCTTGTGACGCGTGAGCTCTATATTATCGGTGGCACAAAACAAGCAGTAGATTTTGCTTTGAAATATGGAGTAGCTGGAAATATTGCGGGTGGAACCCACCACGCATTTCGAGACCGGGCCGAAGGATTCTGTCTGCTCAATGATATTGCAGTTGCATCGGCCTACGCAAAAACTTATTGCGGTGTGAAGAAAATACTCGTAATTGATCTTGATGTGCATCAGGGAAACGGGACCGCCAAAATTTTTGAAAATGATACTTCTGTATTCACCTTTAGCATGCACGGCGCAAAAAACTACCCACTGCGAAAAGAGCGTTCAGACCTTGACATAGCGTTGCCTGATGGAACAGGTGACGCTGCCTACCTTAAAATATTGGGTGAATATCTACCAAAGCTCATTGAAGAAACAGAGCCTGACTTAATTTTTTACCAGGCAGGTGTAGACGTGCTGGCCACTGACAAGTTGGGGCGGCTAGACCTGAGTTTGGAGGGTTGTCGTCAAAGAGATAAAATGGTGTTTCGAAATGCTTTCATAAACAAAATTCCAATTGTGTTCAATATGGGAGGCGGATATTCGGAAAAGCTCTCCATTATTACCGAAGCGCATTCCAACACCTTCAGGGTGGCACAGGAGATCTTCTATTAAGATCGTTACTCTACTTTCAAGATACGCTGACAGTCTTTTCGAATCTGTCGCAGAGCAATATCTGTAGGCAGGTTTTCTACCCTCGAAGCAGCTTCAAATATCTTTCGACTTAAATCTATGCCTGTAGAATTATCCCTCATGGTTTCACCCATTTTGCTAATGAAGGTTACCATTTCCGTATTCGCTTCTTTGATAAGTTTCCATGCAGGATCTGTAAGGTATACTTGCTGGGAAAGATTGTGATCGAACTCTTCCCTTATGGCCCGAAGCATCTCGGTTTGTAGCATTTTTGCACTCATACCATTTTGGTGTAGCCGCATTACGAGCCTATCAGGAGAAATCCGTTCCAAATAAAGAGCGAATCTTTCGGCTGCTTGTAACTCTAGCTGCGCCAATTGAAAAGCCTTACCATCCTTGTCGACATGGTGCGTAATAGATGGCATACTCACCTGCCGATTGGTATCTCTTCGCTCAATGAAGCGCATGCCTTCATGAAAAATATAAAGACTTGCCCCAACAACAATCAACACAGGCAATATCCCGATCAAAATTGATATGAAATCTTGCATAATTCTCAGGTTTAATTCTATTACGAACGTGAATATGTTTGGTTCATTATTTAAGGTTTGTAAATGAGATATTGGGTGCGCATTGTAGAGAAAGCCTCTAGGTCCTTCTTCCAACTTTCGCGTATGAATACCTCATCCTTACCTGCTGTGATATACTGCCTTAACTGGTCATTGCCAGCCAAAAGATCAAAAAATCCTGATTTCAGAAAAAATTTTGATGCATCGCCAGTTTCTGAATACATGCGAAGCAGGTATGAAAGGTTGATGCGATCAGGTACTCCTTCAGTGGAAATGGTAGAGCGTAGGTCGTAACCCCTGCAAAGCTTATTCTCATGAGGAGGAGAAGTTGAAGCTCCTATTATCGATTTAGGTGTGAAAGTGAAAGAGCCCAGTTTGTTGGTTGGCTCACCCATAATTTCGAAGGGTGAATCTGTCCCCCTGCCAACACTCACTACGGTGCCTTCGAAAAAACACAATGAAGGATATAGATAAATGGATTGCATGGATTGCAAATTCGGAGATGGACCTGTGATGATATCGCACTTTGTTGATCTCGTATAATTTGAGCACGGTATAACCTGAAGATTTGCTTTCACACCACCTTTGAGCCAACCTTCTCCATTGATCATTTGCGCGTACTCTCCTATTGTCATTCCATAAACTATTGGGACAGGATGTAAGCCTACAAACGATGTGAAGGAGGTATCAAGCACCGGACCATCAACATAGTGAATATTTGGGTTTGGCCTGTCCAAAACCACAACGGGTACACCTGCTTCGGCACAAGCTTCCATGACATAATGCAGTGTAGACAAATAAGTGTAGAAGCGTGCTCCAACATCCTGAATATCGAAGAGCACAGCATCTATATTTTTCAGGCTTGTCGGAGATGGCTTTTTTGATTTTCCATAGAGCGATATTACCTGCAATCCTGTGCGCTTATCGGTCTCATCCTGAATTCTAGCACCATCGGCATGGTTGCCTCTAAATCCGTGTTCAGGCGCAAAAACACTTACCACCTGTACACCCGCACTTAAAAGGGTATCTACAAGATGTACGCCCTCAATTGTACTCGTATGGTTGGCAACGATCACTACCCTTCTATCCTTCCACTCACCCATCATTTCCATAAAGGTGTAGATACCCGGAAGCACTTTTGTTGGTTTAAGTATGTTTGTTTCAAGTTCCAGTTCCTCCTTTTCTTGGGCAACAGGCTCTTTTGCTGATTGAAGGGTACATGCCAGCATACATGTGTGGATGGTAGTCAGAAATAAGGCAGCTATTTTCATACTTTTACGACAACCGGAATGGCTTCCGATTCTTTTGCTAAGGAATTGAACACACCACTTTACATTGCAAAGCGATTAATAACACGCGAAAGTACCGAAAAGGGGCTATCCAAACCCATTGTGCGCATAGCAGCTATTGGAATCGCATTGGGAGTAGCGGTTATGATGATGGCCGTAGGCATTGTTACAGGATTCCAGGAAGAAATTCGCGAAAAGGTAATTGGCTTTGGGTCGCACATTCAAATTACAAACTTTGGAAATCAGGAACGGTACAATGACCCGAAGCTTGAGATTGCACAGGATTTTTATCCAAGCCTTGATACCCTCAAAGAAGTAGAAAGCATTAGCGTATTTGCTTTGAAGCAGGGCATGGTTCAAACTGAAGAAAATATTCAGGGGGTTTTCATCAAAGGAGTTGCACCGGACTGCGACTGGTCATTTATCCAATCACACTTGGAATCTGGTAGGATTCTAGCGCTATCATCCAATGCCACTTCTGATGAAATTCTCATTTCATCCTATCTGGCTGGCAGACTCGGGCTGGCCCTTAACGACATGGTGACTGTATATTTTCCAAACGCCAAGAAAGGCCTAAGTCAGAGAAGACTTAAAATTATAGGACTGTTCAACACAGGCCTTCGAGACCTTGACGCCCAATTTCTCTTTGTGGATATTGGAGTGCTTCGGAAAGTGAATCAGTGGGGACTCGATGCGCAGCTCCTGCTTTCATCTTGCAACGAGGGTATGGTTACCCTGGAAGCGCGTGGCTTTGGCGGAGATGGAGACCATAGATACACTTGGAGTGTAGATTCTTTGCGGGGTGAGGGTCCACATGAATTTTCGATTCAGAGCGATACGACCATATACGTGGTATTGCGCGACAGAAGCAACACGATTCCCGATACAGCTTGGTTCACAGTGTCATTATCAGGAATAGATGCGTCCCATTGCCCTGATACAACTGAGTATAACATTTATACATCAGGTGGAAGTGGTAAATACTATACTGGTGGATTTGATGTAAGACTTGCCAAATATGAAGAGATGGATCGTATGGAAGAGTTTGTATACAAGCATCTCAACTATAATTTACGCACTACCACCATCACACAGCGCTCACCAGAAATATTCAATTGGCTCGAAATGCTCGATCTCAATACTGCAATTATAATAGTCCTAATGATTCTGATTTCTGTGATAAACATGACTTCAGCATTGCTAATTCTCATTATGGAACGCATATCGATGATTGGAATTCTTAGAGCAATGGGTGCCACATCATGGATGGTACAAAAAGTATTTCTCGTGCAGGCCGTGTATATCATTGGCATTGGCATGGTTGCAGGTAATATTCTAGGCATAGGTACAGCTTTGCTACAACGTGAATTTGGGTTTCTAAAATTGGACCCTGAAAACTATTATGTATCTGAAGTACCGGTACTGATCAACACAGAACATATTCTCCTGTTAAATGCGGGAACATTGGTCATCTGTGTGCTACTATTGCTTATTCCTTCCCTTACCGTGAATCAAATACAGCCAGCCAAAGCCATACGCTTCGATTAAATTGGGCTACCTTTGCAGCAAATTTTTTTGACCATGGCATTCCGCAGACCATACAACAACATACTTGAAACCATAGGTGATACGCCAATGGTGAGAATGAACCGAATTTGCCGCCACATTCCTGCGCAGATCTTCGCAAAGGTTGAGTACTTCAATCCCGGCCACAGCACCAAGGACCGTATGGCGCTGCGAATGATTGAAGACGCAGAAAAAGCAGGAAAGCTAAAACCGGGTGGCACCGTGATAGAATGTACATCCGGAAATACAGGCATGGGTCTCGCCCTTGCGTGTATTGTAAAAGGATACAAACTTATATGCACCCTAAGTGACAAGCAGAGTAAAGAAAAAATGGACATTCTGCGGGCTATGGGCGCTGAGGTACACGTATGCCCTACAAATGTTGCACCCGAACATCCAGACTCTTACTACTCCGTTGCGTCAAGGCTGAATAAAGAGATACCTAACTCTTACTACCCATACCAGTATGACAATCTGAGCAACCGGCAGGCACACTACGATACTACAGGACCGGAGATATGGGAACAAACCGATGGCAAAATCACACATTTTGTAGTGGGCGTAGGAACCGGAGGCACAGTTTCGGGCGTTGCCAAATACCTGAAGGAGAAAAATCCAAATGTGAAAATATGGGGTGCAGATACGTATGGCTCGGTATTTAAAAAATACCATGAAACAGGTGTTTTCGATGAAAGTGAAATATACTCCTACATTACCGAAGGCATTGGTGAAGACATTCTGCCTAAGAATGTAGAGTTCTCTCTTATTGATCATTTCGAGAAGGTAACTGATAGGGATGGCGCGCTTTATACGCGAGATCTTGCGCGCAAAGAAGGGCTATTTTTAGGCTATTCAGCAGGTTCTGCGTATGCCGTCATAGAGCAAATGAAAGAGCACTTGACGAAAGATGATGTGGTTGTAGTTCTATTTCATGATCATGGCTCACGCTATGTCGGCAAAGTGTTCAACGATGACTGGATGCGGGATCGTGGCTTTCTAAATGAGCGAAACAAATCAGCACTGGATCTTGTGAACAGGCATATAGACAAGCCTTTAATTACCATATCAGCTGATGAACTGATTAGCACTGCAGTGCAAAAATTGAAGAAATTCGAAATTTCTCAAATACCAGTAGTAAGCAACGGCAAGTTTGTTGGTTCTTTGGATGAGCGGCATGTTTTTGACCTGATTGTGCGAGGAGAACGTGTGGATCAAACACAGGTTAGAGATGTGATGGGTGCTCCTTTTCCTATCGTGGATAGTCAGGAAGACTTGCAAAGTGTAATCCGTCATGTAGATAAAAACACACCTGCAGTTATTGTGCGCATCGATGATGGGAAATACCATATAATAACAAGGCACGATCTCATTGCGGCACTGCATTAATGCCTCAACATATAGATCAAACCGGGCGCAGGGTCCTTATTCCCGAAAATCCTGTTCGGATTGTTTCACTCGTACCTTCAATCACTGAATATCTCGCTGATATTGGACTGGCAGATCATCTCGTAGGCATAACAAAATTCTGTATACATCCTGAGAAGTTACACAATAATGTATTTCAGGTTGGTGGCACCAAAGATTTCAAAGTCGAGAAAGTACGACATGTTAAGCCCGATTTGGTTGTAGCGAATAGAGAAGAGAATGACCGAATTCTGATCAATCAAATAGCTGAGCATTTCCCTGTTTGGGTAAGTCAAATTTCTAATGTAGAAGGTGCATTGGAAATGATGACTGAGCTTGGCAAAATTACCAATCGAAATGCAGAGGCAAGCAACTGGACCGAGCCAATACTCAAAGCCTATGTGGAGCTCCACCCTCCAGCTCCGGCACAAGCCACAGCATTGTACCTCATTTGGCGAAAGCCATATATGGCTGCCGGAACTGATACATTTATCAATGATATTCTTAGCAGACTTGGGTTTCAGAACAGCCTGCAATCATTCGGAAAGGCAGGTGAGCGGTATCCCGAATTATCTAAGAATGATATTGCCGCTCTGCAGCCGGATTACATTTTTCTTTCATCTGAACCATACCCATTTAAGCAAAAGCACATTGAAGAACTGCAGCAGTTTGCTCAGAAATCTACCTTATTGGTAGATGGGGAGGCCTTCTCTTGGTATGGATCCCGTATGCTCAAATCATACCCATACTTGATCCAACTAAAAAAAGAACTAACCGGTTAACACATTATTATCAGTGGTTACATCCTAAACCCATAGTTTTGCCGTTGCTTGAAAGTGATGAATCTTCGAATTATTGTCATCCTGTGTTTGTGCATCCTATCGGGAAAAGTACATTACCTCTATGGGCAGCGCGTTGGGCTCGTTCTGAGCGGTGGTGGTGCATCTGGCCTTGCTCATATTGGCGTATTAAAAGCCCTTGAAGAACAGGAAATACCTATAGACTTTATAACAGGCACATCAATGGGAGCAATTATAGGGGGGCTCTATGCCGCAGGGCACAGTGTTGAAGAGATTACAGACATAGTGAATGATCCAGCATTTATACTTGCTATTAACGGAGAGCTGCAGCAAGATAATCTCTACTATTTCAGCACAGCCATTGAGGATGCATCGCTCATCAGGTTGAAGTTATCCACAGTCAATCTCATTCAGAAATCTATTCCCACAAACTTGGTTACGCCAAATTTGATGGAGTACGAGCTCATGGATCTTACAGCACAGGCATCGGCTGCAGCAGGATATGATTTTGACCATTTGATGATCCCTTTTAGGTGCGTTGCAGCCGATATTACAGACAAAAAACAGGTCGTTTTCTCCAATGGAAATCTCGCCATAGCAATGCGTGCATCTACCACATACCCATTTTACTTTAAGCCTATCAAGGTTGATGACAAGCTCCTCTTTGATGGAGGATTGTATAATAATTTCCCTGCTGATATAATGTACAGTGAATTTTTACCAGATGTAATTATAGGCAGCAATGTAACATCAGGGTATGAAGGGCCAGAAGAGGACGACCTTCTTTCACAGATTAGAAACATGATAAGCAGCCAGAGTAATTTTAGTATTGACTGTGAATATGGAATTATTATTGAACCGGAAACTACTATTGGCGTATTCGATTTTTCAAATCCAAATCCTGAAATTGAAAATGGATATGTAGCTACCATTAAGCAAATTGAAGTCATTAAAACTTTTGTAGAAGACCGGAAAAGCGCAGAAGACCTTGGAAAAGAGAGGGCGGAATTCAAAGCAAAATTCAGGCCCAAAAAAATAGGTGAGGTGAAAGTACAAGGCGATCTTACCAGAAAACAAAGAGATTATTTACTCTCCATGTTTGGCCCTCAGGGTAAGAAGTTAGAATATGAATTTCAAGACTTTAAAGGCCAGTTTCTTCGTGCTTCTCAGGACGAAAAACTGAGACACATCTATCCCATTTCTCAATTTAACAAGGACAGCGGCCATTTTGATGTAAACATGATTGTACAAAGGGAGCGGGACCTGACTGCGTATTTCGGTGGCAATTTTTCTTCTAGGCCCATCAATATGGGTTACATAGGATTAAAGTACAATGTGTTCGGTCGCACATCTACCAGCATCATGGCCAATAGTTATTTCGGTAAATTTTATGGTTCAGCGCTTTTGAGTGCGAAAATAGATTTTGGTGGCAAGAAGCGGTATTACATAGCTCCCCATATCATTTTGAACAGATGGGACTTTTTCCGGAATCTGGCTACGTTTTTTGAGCAATCCAGACCATCATATATTGTAAAGAACGAAATATTTGGAGGCCTGGATGCGGTTACTTCCATGGGGAATAATGCTGTTCTCAAATTAGATTGGCGGTACGGCGAAACTTTGGATAATTACTATCAGACCCAGAATTTTACCGCTGAGGATACTGCTGATGCCACGCGCTTCTCACTCAACACTTTCGCACTCGGTATTGACCGGAACACTCTTAATAGGAAACAGTACGCAAACAAAGGTACAAGGCTTGAAATATCTATAAGAGGCAACACAGGAAAAGAGCGTACTGAATATGGCACAACCATACCCAATAACGACTCTATTCTGGTGGCGCAGAGGCAATGGGCCGAGTTAGGTGTGAGTTATGAGAATTATTTCTTTAGAAAGGGCGCATTCATTATTGGCGGAGAGTTGGATGCGGTTTATTCAGGTAAACCAAATTTTGATAACTATACCGCTTCAGTGGTTTCTGCTCCAGCCTGGACTCCAATACCTGAGAGCAAAACCATATTCATCACCGAGCACCGCTCGAGGCAATATGCGGCAGGTGCGCTGAAATTTATCGTTGAGGTAAAACGCAACCTGGAAGTACGAATGGAAGGGTACGTCATGCAACCCTTTGAAATATATACCAGAACGAGTGATGATAAAGCCATGATTGAAAACACTACAAATCAGCGATATTATATAGGCGCTGCTGCTATTGTTTTCCATAGTCCTCTTGGTCCGGTAAGCCTCAATCTCAATTACTATGAAGGGCGGGAAGATGGCCCGTGGAGTTTCCTCTTCAATTTTGGATATACCATTTTCAACCGAAGCGTTTATCAGTTGTAAAAAGTAGAAGGAATCTCAGAATTAAGCCTGTGCTGTAGGCCCTCCAAAGCTCATTGGAAAAGAACCTCCTTCGTGCGACTTAGCATCACTTATGGCTCCATGCACGGCTTCATACTTTTCAATATTGTCACGAATGGCGTGTAGAAGGCGCTTGGCATGCTGAGGTGTAAGCACTATTCGGGACTTTACTCTTGCCTTAGGCATACCGGGCATTACGCGCACAAAGTCAATCACAAACTCGGCATTTGAATGTGTAATAATAGCGAGATTGGAATAAATTCCATCCGCAATATCTTCACTCAATTCAATATTAAGTTGGTTTGGACCCTTTTCTGTTTTTTGGTCTGACATAATTCTAGTATTTAAAAAAAGCCTCCCCGAAGGGAGGCTTTCAGATTTGTTATTTCATTTCTACTTCTTGTTCTACTTCAGAGTTATCAGCAGTAAGCCGCTCATAGTCTTCTTTCGAACCTACATTTAGTCTTCCGAATTCGCGTATACCGGTACCAGCTGGGATAAGGTGACCTACGATCACATTTTCCTTTAGTCCTAACAGGTCATCACGCTTACCAGCCACAGCGGCTTCGTTCAGCACTTTTGTAGTTTCCTGGAACGATGCAGCACTAATGAAAGATTTTGTCTGCAGCGATGCCCGGGTAATTCCCTGAAGAACAGGACGTGAAGTAGCAGGAATCGCTTCTCGAGATTCCACCAATTTCTGGTCTCTGCGGCGAAGTTGTGAATTCTCATCTCGTAGCTTACGGGCACTAATAATCATACCCGCCTTGAGATTAGCTGATTCACCGGCTTCCACAACCACCTTCATACCATAGATTTTATCGTTCTCTTCCATGAAATCTAGTTTCTCCACGATTTGATTCTCTAAGAATCTGGTATCTCCTTGGTCTTCGATATCAACTTTTCGCATCATTTGACGCACGATGACTTCAAAATGCTTGTCGTTGATTTTCACTCCTTGAAGACGATACACTTCCTGAACTTCATTCACAAGATATTCCTGAACCTTGGTAGGTCCTTCAATAGCAAGAATGTCACCCGGGGTTATTGCACCATCAGAAAGTGGCTGTCCGGCACGCACGAAGTCATTTTCCTGTACAAGGATGTGCTTGGAAAGTGAAATAAGGTATTTCTTGGTTTCACCTGTTTTGCTTTCAACCACGACTTCCCGATTACCACGTTTGATTTTTCCGTATGTGACAATACCATCTATTTCACTTACTACAGCTGGGTTGGATGGATTTCTAGCTTCAAAGAGCTCTGTAATTCGCGGAAGACCTCCTGTAATATCACCAGTTTTGGCAGATACTCTCGGTATTTTAGCAATAATGCTTCCTACAATAACTTCAGTTCCTTCCTGCACACTTACGTGGGCACCTACTGGCAAATTGTAAGACTTCACGATCTCTTTAGACTTCTTGTCTACAATGTGTATGGCAGGATTCTTCTTTTTGTCGCGTCTTTCAGTAATTACCTTTTCGCGGTAACCTGTCTGCTCATCCACTTCTTCGCGGAAGGTAATGCCGTCCTCAAAGTTTTCGAATTTAATCACACCACTGCCTTCAGAAATGAATACAGCGTTGTATGGATCCCATTTACAAATTACATCCCCCTTCTTGAGCTTAGCTCCAGATTTGAAGAATATCTCAGCACCATAAGGTATATTGTTGGTTGCCACAACCACACCGGTCTTCTCGTCTATAAGACGGATCTCAGCAGAGCGGCCTACAACAATTTCTTTCTTCATGTTCTTGCCGGCATCCTGAATAACTGAGCGCAATTCGTCAATTTCCAGAATTGCATCGGCTTTGGCTTTGATCTCTGATTCGTCAGCAATGTTTGATGCAGTACCCCCAACGTGGAAAGTACGTAGTGTAAGCTGTGTACCTGGCTCTCCGATAGACTGTGCTGCAATAACACCAACGGCTTCACCTTTCTGTACCATCCTTCCAGATGCCAGGTTGCGGCCATAGCACTTCGCACATACTCCTTGCTTTTGTTCGCAAGTCAATACTGAGCGAATTTCTACTTCTTCTACACCAGCTGCCTCAATAAGAGATGCAGCCTCTTCTTTAATCTCATCACCAGACAATACCAGCAATTCGCCAGTAGTTGGATGGTGAACGTCGTGTACAGAAGTTCTTCCGAGTATGCGCTCATATAGTGGCTCAACTACTTCTTCATTCTTCTTCAATGCAGTTGCTACTAGCCCTCTGAGTGTGCCACAGTCTTCTCCAAGAATTACCACATCCTGCGCCACATCTACAAGTCTACGGGTTAGATAACCAGCATCTGCAGTTTTAAGAGCGGTATCAGCAAGACCTTTACGCGCACCGTGGGTGGAGATGAAATACTCCAAAATGGAGAGTCCTTCTTTAAAGTTTGAAAGAATTGGGTTTTCAATAATGTCCTGTCCTCCGGTAGCACCAGATTTTTGTGGCTTCGCCATAAGACCCCTCATACCACTTAACTGACGAATTTGCTCTTTAGAACCACGCGCTCCTGAGTCAAACATCATATAGATTGAGTTGAATCCTTGCTTGTCGCTCTTCAATCGGTCCATCAGGATGTTTGTGAGCTTGGAGTTGGTATGTGTCCAAATATCAATTATTTGGTTGTACCGTTCATTGTTGGTGATTAGACCCATGTTATAGTTGTCCTTCACGAGCTTCACCTCTTCAGCTGCTTTGGCTACAAGGATCTCCTTTTCTGGTGGTATAATTACATCGTTCAGATTGAACGAAAGTCCACCTTTGAAAGCCATATGATAACCAAGCTCCTTGATGTCATCAAGAAATTTAGCTGTTCGAGACATTCCAACGACCTTCAATATATCGCCAATGATATCTCGCAAGGCCTTTTTGGTAAGTTCCTTGTTGATATAACCAGCTTCACGTGGTGCAAGATTGTTGAACAGTACACGGCCCGTAGTTGTTTCGAGAATCTCTTTACGTCCATCGGGATGTACATAAAGGAACTTCATGTGTGCATGGAGGGCGAGCTTACCTTCATTGTAAGCAATCTCAACTTCCTCAGCGCTATAAAAGGTTTTTCCTTCACCAAGTACTGTGTGTTCAGCATCAGACTTTCGGCCTTTGGTAATATAATATAAACCGAGAACCATGTCCTGAGAAGGTACAGCAATAGGAGCTCCGTTGGCGGGATTCAGAATGTTGTGCGAAGCAATCATAAGAAGCTGCGCTTCAAGAATAGCCGCATTTCCTAGTGGCAAGTGGACTGCCATCTGGTCACCGTCAAAGTCAGCATTGAATGCCGTACACACCAAAGGATGCAACTGTATTGCCTTACCTTCGATAAGCTTTGGCTGAAATGCCTGAATACCCATTCGGTGAAGTGTAGGTGCGCGGTTCAAAAGTACCGGGTGGCCTTTAAGAACGTTTTCAAGAATATCCCAAACAACAGGTTCCTTGCGGTCTACAATTTTCTTGGCCGACTTTACGGTTTTTACAATTCCGCGCTCGATCATCTTCCTGATGATAAACGGTTTGTAAAGCTCTGCAGCCATATCTTTGGGAAGTCCGCATTCATGAAGTTTCAACTCCGGTCCAACAACAATTACTGAACGAGCAGAATAGTCAACCCTTTTTCCAAGTAGGTTCTGACGGAACCTTCCTTGTTTTCCTTTAAGGCTATCAGAGAGTGACTTCAGCGGCCTGTTCGATTCAGTTTTTACAGCGCTAGACTTTCTTGAATTATCAAATAGTGAATCAACAGCTTCTTGAAGCATTCGTTTCTCATTTCGGAGAATTACTTCAGGAGCTTTAATTTCAATTAGTCTTTTCAGACGGTTGTTTCTAATAATTACCCTTCTGTACAGATCGTTCAAATCGGATGTGGCAAAGCGGCCTCCATCCAGCGGAACGAGTGGGCGCAATTCTGGTGGGATAACTGGTACCACTTTCACTATCATCCATTCCGGCTTGTTCACTATACGCTCATTGGCTTCGCGGAATGATTCAACAACTTGTAATCTCTTCAGGGCTTCGTTCTTACGCTGCTGAGAGGTCTCAGTGTTTGCGGCATGGCGAAGATCGTATGAAAGATTATCAAGATTGGTAGTTCTAAGCAAGTCATAAAGTGCATCGGCACCCATTTTTGACACAAACTTATTAGGGTCTGCATCATCCAGGTACTGGTTTTCTTTTGGGAGGGTGTCAAGAATATCCAAATACTCTTCCTCTGTGAGAAAATCAAATCGCTGAAGTTGCACACCTTCTACATTCACGGCAGGTCCTGGGTTAATCACCACATACCTTTCGTAATAGATGATCTGATCCAGCTTTTTGGTAGGCATACCAAGCAGGTAACCTATTTTGTTGGGGAGAGACTTGAAGTACCAGATGTGGGCCACTGGAACTACCAATGATATGTGCCCCATGCGCTCGCGTCGCACTTTCTTTTCAGTTACTTCCACACCGCAACGATCACATACTATTCCCTTGTACCTGATTCGCTTGTACTTGCCGCAGTGGCATTCGTAATCTTTTACTGGGCCGAAAATCCTTTCGCAAAACAAGCCGTCACGTTCTGGCTTGTATGTGCGATAGTTGATTGTTTCGGGCTTCAGTACTTCTCCAAAACTGCGGTCTAGAATCTGCTCAGGCGATGCCAGACTTATAGTGATGCTCTTGAAGCTTGAATTGAGTTTATTTTCTTTTTTTAAGGCCATTGGTAATATGCTTTAATGGTGAATTACACTTTTTCGGGCCGAATTAATCGAGCGAAATATTAAGTCCTAGTCCAGCAAGTTCATGCAGGAGTACATTAAACGATTCTGGAATTCCTGGTTCTGGCATGTTGTCGCCTTTCACTATGGCTTCGTATGCCTTGGCCCTTCCTACCACATCGTCTGACTTCACAGTGAGCACTTCGCGAAGAATGTTGGCTGCGCCAAATGCTTCAAGTGCCCAAACTTCCATCTCACCAAAACGCTGTCCACCAAACTGTGCTTTACCACCGAGTGGTTGTTGTGTGATCAGTGAGTAGGGTCCGATAGAACGGGCGTGCATTTTATCATCTACCATGTGGGCAAGCTTCAGCATGTATATTACACCTACTGTAGCATGTTGGTCAAACAAATCGCCGGTACCTCCATCTCTTAGTCTTGTAACTCCATACTGGGGCAACTCTGCTTTCTTGGTATAGTCATCAATCTGCTCGATGGTAGCACCATCAAAAATTGGGGTTGCAAACTTGAGACCCAACTTCAATCCGGCCCATCCAAGAACCGTTTCGTAAATCTGACCAAGGTTCATCCTTGAAGGTACACCAAGTGGATTGAGCACAATATCTACAGGAGTACCATCACTCAAATAAGGCATGTCTTCCTTGCGGACAATTTTTGCAACGATTCCCTTGTTACCATGACGGCCTGCCATTTTATCACCCACTTTCAGCTTGCGCTTCTTGGCAATGTACACTTTGGCAAGTTTTAGGATTCCGCTAGGAAGTTCATCACCAATGGTAATCTGGAATTTTTGCCTTTTGTAAGCACCCGCAAAATCGTTGTACTTGATGTTAAAATTGTGGATGAGTTTTTTAATTAGGTCATTCACATGGTCATCGGTAGTCCACTTGCTTGGGTTTACGATGCTGTAGTCAATCGAAACGAGTGATTTTTGCGTAAACTTCACACCTTTCTTAATCAACTCTTCCTTGAAGTTATTGAAAACCCCTTGAGATGTCTTTCCGCTCACCAGTTTGGAGAGTTTCTCTATCATCTCATTTTTAAGCTCAGCAGTGTCTTTATCGAATTGCTTGTCCAGGCTATCAACCAGCGTTTTCTCTGATGTTTTGCCTTTTGGCGTTTTCACAGCCTTGGCGAACAATTTTTTGTCGATTACAACACCCTTTAATGATGGTGGTGCCTTAAGAGATGCATCTTTCACATCGCCGGCTTTGTCGCCAAAAATAGCCCTAAGCAGCTTCTCTTCAGGAGATGGATCCGTCTCGCCTTTTGGCGTGATTTTTCCGATAAGGATATCACCCTCCTTGATTTCAGCACCTATTCTTATCATCCCGTTCTCATCAAGATCCTTGGTGGCTTCTTCGCTCACATTTGGAATGTCTGGGGTGAGTTCTTCTTGTCCACGCTTGGTATCGCGTACTTCGAGAATATATTCATCAATGTGGATGGATGTAAAAATATCATCACGAACTACATCTTCAGAAATTACGATAGCATCCTCAAAGTTGTAACCTTTCCAAGGCATGAAAGCCACCATCAGGTTCCGTCCTATAGCAAGTTCTCCACCTTCTGTAGCATAACCTTCGCACATTACCTGCCCAGTCTTCACCTTTTGGTCTTTCTGGACAATAGGGCGCAGATTCACACAGGTACCCTGATTTGTCTTGAGGAATTTGATAAGTCTGTACTCCTTGGAGTCGCCATCAAAACTCACTAGCTGCTCTTCCTCTGTCCTGTCATACCGTACAATAATCTTCGTGGCATCAACATACTCAACCACACCATCACCTTCGGCTGCAACCAGAACCCGGCTATCGCGTGCTACAAGCGGCTCAAGTCCAGTGCCAACAATTGGCGCTTGGGGTCTAAGCAAAGGAACTGCCTGACGCATCATGTTCGAGCCCATCAAAGCCCTGTTCGCATCATCGTGCTCAAGGAATGGGATCAGCGAAGCTGCGATGGAAGCAATCTGGTTCGGGGCAACGTCTATCAAGTCAATAGAACTTGGCGCTACAACAGGGAAGTCACCTTCTTTACGCGCTTTCACCACTTCAGTTAGGAAATCACCCTTGGCATTTACCTTAGCATTTGCCTGTGCTATCACTTGCTGGTCTTCTTCTTCCGCGCTCAAATAAATAGGTTCGGTAACGATATCCACCTTGCCTGCGTTTACCTTTCTATAAGGAGTCTCAATAAATCCTAGTCGATTTATTTTCGCAAAAACGCAAAGGGACGAAATAAGACCAATGTTTGGGCCTTCAGGAGTCTCAATGGTACAAAGACGGCCATAGTGCGTGTAGTGAACGTCACGTACTTCGAAACCGGCCCTTTCTCTTGAGAGACCTCCTGGTCCAAGGGCTGACATTCTACGCTTGTGAGTTACTTCGGCCAGTGGATTGGTTTGATCCATGAACTGACTCAACTGGTTGGTTCCGAAGAATGAGTTAATAACAGATGAAAGTGTCTTAGCGTTGATAAGGTCCGTAGGAGTGAACACCTCATTATCGCGCACGTTCATACGTTCACGGATTGTACGTGCCATACGGGCAAGTCCAACGCCAAACTGGGTGTGAAGTTGCTCACCTACAGTCCTTACCCTTCTGTTACTTAAGTGGTCAATATCATCTACATCTGTATTAGAATTGATAAGATCAATCAGATACTTTATTATTTTGATGATGTCTTCACGGGTGAGGGTACGCTCTTCATAGCTGGTATCCTGGTTGAGTTTCTTATTGATCCTGAACCTTCCCACCTCTCCAAGGTCATAGCGTGTTTCAGAAAAGAAGAGTTTGTCGATAACGCCTCTGGCAGTTTCCAAATCTGGTGGCTCTGCATTCCTTAACTGACGGTAAATGTGCTCCACGGCTTCTTTCTCCGAGTTAGAAGTATCCTTTTGGAGTGTATTGTATATAATACTAAAGTCGGCGCTGTTGGTATTCTCCTTATGGAGGATCACTGTTTTGGCACCCGACTCGAGTATCTGCTCTATATGTTCATCTTCGATAATGGTCTCTCGGTCAATGATCACTTCATTACGTTCGATAGATACCACTTCGCCGGTATCTTCATCCACAAAGTCTTCGATCCATGACTTAAGAACACGGGCTGCGAGCCTACGTCCTTTGTATTTCTTGATACCTGTTTTGCTCACCTTAACTTCATCAGCAAGGTCGAAAATCTCAAGTATATCTTTATCGCTTTCGTAACCAATCGCACGTAGAAGGGTAGTTACTGGAAGCTTTTTCTTACGGTCTATGTACGCATACATTACCTGGTTTATATCAGTCGCAAACTCAATCCAAGATCCTTTGAAAGGAATTACACGGGCTGAGTAAAGTTTGGTCCCATTTGCATGGCGGCTTTGGCCGAAAAACACGCCTGGCGACCTGTGTAGCTGCGATACTATGACACGCTCTGCACCATTCACAACGAATGAACCTTGTGGCGTCATGTATGGAATAGTTCCCAAATAAACATCCTGTACAATGGTTTCAAAATCCTCATGTTCAGGATCGGTACAGTAAAGTTTTAACTTGGCCTTCAGTGGCACAGCATAGGTAAGTCCTCTTTCTACGCACTCTTGAATACCGTAGCGAGGGGGGTCTATGAAATAGTCTAGAAACTCAAGAACAAACTGGTTCCTTGTATCTGTAATTGGAAAATTCTCGCTAAATACTTTGTAGAGGCCTTCTTGCTCCCTGTCTTCAGGATTGGTCTCGAGTTGAAAAAATTCCCTGAATGATTTAAGCTGCACTTCGAGGAAATCGGGGTAGTCTATGAGGTGCTTGCTCGAGGAGAAATTAATACGCTCCGGAGTTTTATTTACTATTGTGGCCAAGACTATAGGATTTTATTAGTTAGGAATCAAAGCGGTGATGCACATACAATGCAAAAACAGTTCAGGCCGTCTCGTCAAACCTTGACGAGACAGCCTAAACCTTTAACAATTCTGAAGCAAATTGTTTGCTTCGATATTACTTAATTTCAACTTCAGCACCGGCTTCTTCGAGTTGTGACTTAAGCGATTCTGCTTCTTCTTTGGAAACACCTTCCTTCAAAGGAGCAGGGGCTTTGTCAACCAGCTCTTTTGCCTCTTTCAGACCAAGACCAGTAAGCTCTTTTACGAGTTTCACTACTCCGAGTTTAGCACCACCAGCTGCTTTCAATATTACATCGAAAGCTGTCTGAACTGCTTCAGCTTCAGAACCTCCACCACCAGCACCTGGGGCGGCCATTACAGCTGCGGCAGCAGCTGGTTCGATACCATGCTCATCCTTAAGATAAGTAGCCAGTTCGTTCACTTCTTTCACTGTAAGGCTCACAAGTTGATCGCCTATTGCTTTTATATCTGCCATTGTTGTTGTTTTTAAAGTTGTTGTTTTGTTGTTGATAAAAAATTAACGTTCTGAAAGTGTTTTTACCAGACCTGCCACAGTGTGACCTCCTGATTGCAATGCGCCAACCACATTCTTGATTGGAGATTGCAGCAATGCCACTATATCACCAATAAGTTCTTCTCTCGACTTGACATTGATCAAGGCTTCGAGTTGGTTATCGCCTACGAAACACATTTCTTCAACATATGCCGCCTTCAATAAAGGCTTGGCGTGTTTTCTTCTGAATTCTTTGATGAGTCTTGCCGGAGCACTGCCCGACTCAGCCATCATCAATGAAGTAGAACCTTTCAGTGAACCGTAGATATCTGAGAAATCCTTGCCTTCAACGCGCTCAAGCGCTTTCTTAAGAAGCGTGTTTTTAACCACTGTCATCTTAATGTTTTTATTGAAACAAGTTCTTCTAAGCTCTGAGGTCACTTCTGCATTCAGTTCAGAAGTATCGGTAAGGTAAACTGTGCCTGTCGATGACAGGGTCTCCACCAGTTCGTCAATCAGTTGATTTTTCTCTGCTTTTGTCATTTTTTCAGATTCCGTTAGAGTTAAACAGCTGATGATTTGATTTCGATCTTAACACTTGGCGACATTGTTCCGCTAATCGAGATACTTTTGATATAAGTACCTTTTGCTGAAGAAGGCTTCAGCTTGAGAAGGGTTTGAATCACTTCGTTGGCATTCTCCTTGATCATTGCAGCCTCAAAAGAGGATTTGCCAACGCTCGCATGGATTATGCCGTACTTGTCAACCTTAAAATCGATTTTACCGGCTTTTACATCTTGCACAGCCTTTGCCACATCCATCGTAACGGTTCCTGTTTTGGGGTTCGGCATGAGACCTCTTGGACCGAGAATACGGCCGAGTGCTCCTACTTTTCCCATCACGTTTGGCGTGGTAATAATTACATCTACATCGGTCCAGCCATTCTTAATCTTCTCGATATAATCATCAAGCCCTACAAAGTCGGCTCCGGCCTCATTGGCCTCAGCTTCTTTATCGGGGGTGCAAAGCACCAAAACACGAACTACTTTTCCGGTACCGTGTGGAAGAGACACGCTGCCTCTAACCATCTGGTTTGCTTTTCTTGGGTCTACGCCGAGACGGACCGCTATATCTATACTTGAGTCGAATTTGGTGCTTGCAATTTTCTTTACAATACCAGATGCTTCTTCGAGTGAATAGAATTTAGACGGGTCGTACTTGTCTAGCGCTTCTTTTTGTTTCTTAGATACTCGCATACTAAAAGTTTTAACCGTTAAATGGGTTTTTGCCTTTTACCGTAATTCCCATGCTCCTTGCAGTTCCGGCAACCATTTTCATGGCTGACTCAAGGGTGAAACAATTCAAATCGGGCATTTTGTCTTCAGCGATGGCTTTTACCTGATCCCAGGTAACTGAACCAACTTTAAGACGGTTCGACTCAGCCGAACCAGATTTGAGTTTTGCTGCATCCTTAAGCTGGATTGCTGCTGGTGGGGTTTTCACCACAAAGTCGAAGGACTTATCGGTGTAAACGGTAATTAAAACAGGTAAAACTTTTCCAGCCAGATCTTGTGTTCGCGCGTTAAACTGCTTGCAAAACTCCATTATGTTCACACCCTTAGATCCTAAAGCAGGTCCTACGGGGGGAGCTGGATTGGCTGCTGCGCCTTTCACTTGCAGTTTAATCATTGCGCTTACTTCTCTCGCCATGTTAAGTTTTAATTTGGGTTATATAGATTCAGTGGTCATTGTTGGAAGCAATCCGCACTCACATCTGCGGTACGAACCACTGTTGAATCCTTGGTTTAGCTCTCCTTCTCTACCTGAAGGTACCCTAGTTCCAGTGGTGTCTTTCTTCCGAAAATCTTCACCATCACTTTGAGTTTCTTCTTCTCTTCGTTAATTTCTTCAATCACTCCATTAAAATTATTGAATGGGCCATCTATTACTTTGACGTTCTCGCCAATAACAAAAGGTATGTTCAACTCTTCAGCGCTATCAGCAAGTTCATCCACCTTTCCAAGGATTCGCTTTACTTCTGCAGGTCTTAAAGGCACGGGGTCTCCGCCTTTCTCAGAACCTAAAAAACCGATCACGTTGTTCACACTTTTAATAAGGTGTGGAATTTCACCCACCAAATCAGCTTCAATCATCACATAGCCAGGGTAAAAATTTCTCTCCTTGCTGATTTTCTTTCCATTTCTGATTTGGAAAATTTTTTCAGTTGGAATGAGCACCTGTGTTACATAATCGTTCAGGTTGCTGCGGCCTATTTCAAGCTCAATCATCTCCTTAACCTTCTTCTCCTTGCCGCTCACTGCACGAACCACATACCACTTTTTGCCGGTAGCTTCAGTCATTGCTGTCAATTTAATCAATTAAGTGCCTGGTAGATATACCCCAGTATTCCTTTCCACTGGAAACCTTCGCCTCCTGTAACACGAACACCAAAAATGTAGTCCATCAAAAAGATGATAAGCGCTATGATCGCTGAAGCTACGAGCACCAGGATGCTGCTGCTTTGCAGCTGCTTCCATGTTGGCCATGTAACTTTGTGCAATAGCTCATCATATGATTCTCGGAATGTAGTTTTTAAACTTGCCACGATTTCTTCGTTTTAAGCACGGGTGGAGAGGCTCGAACTCCCGACACCTGGTTTTGGAGACCAGTGCTCTACCAACTGAGCTACACCCGTTTATTGACAGGTAAAGGTGAGCACCCAAAGATGCTCACCCCTTCCCCATCAAAAGTTTATTAATTAACTAATGATTTCAGTAACCTGACCTGCACCTACTGTACGACCACCTTCGCGGATCGCAAAACGAAGACCTTTGTCCATCGCTACAGGTACTATCAATTCTACTGTTATTGTTACGTTGTCACCTGGCATTACCATCTCGCGACCTTCGCCAAGGAAAATCTCCCCTGTTACGTCAGTGGTGCGCAGGTAAAACTGTGGACGGTATCTGTTGTGGAATGGAGTGTGACGGCCACCTTCTTCCTTCTTCAAAACATAAATCTCTGCTTTGAATTTGGTGTGAGGTGTGATAGACCCTGGCTTGGCAATAACCATTCCACGGCGAATTACACTTTTATCAATACCACGAAGTAGTAGACCAACGTTATCGCCAGCTTCACCTCTGTTGAGTATTTTGCGGAACATCTCAACGCCTGTTACAACAGACTTAAGTTTTTCAACCTGCATTCCGATGATTTCAACTTCATCACCTGAGTTGATAATACCTGTTTCGATACGACCTGTTGCAACTGTACCACGACCTGTAATCGAGAATACGTCTTCAACTGGCATAAGGAATGGCTTGTCGATGTCACGTGGTGGCATTTCGATCCAAACGTCTACTGATTCCATCAGTTCTTCAACTGTAGCAACCCATTTTGGCTCACCATTTAGTGCACCAAGAGCAGAACCTTTGATAACAGGTGTATTGTCACCATCATACTCGTAGAATGAAAGAAGCTCACGCACTTCCATTTCAACAAGCTCAAGAAGCTCTTCATCATCAACCATGTCCACTTTGTTAAGGAACACAACGATGCGTGGAACACCTACCTGACGACCAAGAAGGATGTGCTCGCGGGTTTGTGGCATAGGGCCATCAGTAGCAGCAACAACCAGAATAGCGCCGTCCATCTGGGCAGCACCTGTTACCATGTTCTTTACGTAGTCAGCGTGACCTGGGCAGTCAACGTGGGCGTAGTGACGGTTCACAGTTTGGTATTCAACGTGTGAAGTATTGATAGTAATACCTCTTTCTTTCTCTTCGGGAGCATTATCGATCATATCGAAGCTTCTCACTTCAGCAAGACCTTTAGAAGAAAGTACGGATGTGATCGCTGCGGTAAGGGTAGTTTTACCGTGGTCAACGTGGCCGATGGTACCTATGTTAAGGTGCGGCTTGGAGCGATCGAATGTTTCTTTAGCCATGAGCTAGATTTTAGTGGTTATGTTAATCTTTATTTTCGTGTGCAATAGTGCCAAATTTGAGCCAATGATGGGAATTGAACCCATGACCTCTTCCTTACCAAGGAAGCGCTCTACCCCTGAGCTACATCGGCTTTAGGTGGAGCGGGAGACGGGATTCGAACCCGCGACATTTAGCTTGGAAGGCTAATGCTCTACCAACTGAGCTACTCCCGCCTTTCTCTTGAGATAAGTAAAAGTGGGGAGAGCAGGATTCGAACCTGCGAAGGTATAAACCAACAGATTTACAGTCTGTCCTCGTTAGCCACTTGAGTATCTCCCCAAAGATTAACTATCTTAAGAGAGCCGATGGAGGGATTCGAACCCCCGACCCGCTGATTACAAATCAGCTGCTCTGGCCAACTGAGCTACATCGGCAAAATCAATATTTTAAGAACGTTTGGCCGCAGGCCGCACCTTTTCCCAAAAAGGTTTGCAAATGTATGAAAGTTTTTCGTTCAAAAAGTGTGTTCACTATTTTTTCTGAACACATCGGAGGTTATTGAAGGTCTATCATCTAAACTATTGATAACGAAACAGGCATTAAGCATTGATTTACTTACATATATGTTGGCAATCAAGAGCAATTTTATAAATGATCATAAATGTTAAAGTGCAATCAATTTCGATCAATTGAAAATCTTTCTCCTACATCACATATGGTTTTGTACTTAGGTTCAATCTATACAAGACAGCATTTATGCTTTCTTCCTAACAAAAAAGCTCAAATCTGAGGGTATGGTTTGGTGATTGCGCGATTTACCATTTTTCAAACACATGTTCAACCCATGAATCCAATTTGCGAAAATGAATGTTAGAGCGGGCTAAGATTTCTTCTAACCACCTGTGGTTTCAAATAATTCCGCTATGCCAACCCAAAATCCGCCAATCGTAATTTCAATCCAGTTAGGAACAATGGAATAACGAACTACCAATAGTTATGGACTAAAAAAGGGGCTGATGGAGCCCCTAATGTGATGATATTCCGTTTCGGGTGAAAAGCTAACTAACTCGCCATTGCCTGCTTTCCTTTAAGTTTCCGTATTTGCCTCCGCAAGGCTTCGACTACGAGGTCTGTACCTTCTTCGAATGTACTGCTTTGCCTTTTGGCAAAAAGTTCTTTGCCTGGCACATTGAGTTTTATTTCGGTTATCTTATTCCCTTCTTCCTTATTTTTTTCGAGTTTGAGAAATACTTCGGCCCTAATCATATTGTCGTGAAACTGCTCCAGCTTATGGAGCTTTGATTCAATAAATGATACGAGTTTGCCATCGGCTTTAAACTGGATGGAATGAACACTAACTTGCATAGTCGTTCTTTTTTTTGAGGGTTAATAAATATGCTCATCCCTTCGGATGTGCTTTGCGGTGAATCTCTTTGAGTTTGTCAATGGTATTGTGGGTGTAAAGTTGCGTTGCAGCCAGTGAGCTGTGACCAAGTAATTCCTTGATCGCATTCAAATCAGCCCCCCTATTCAACATGTGTGTAGCAAATGTATGACGCAGAACGTGAGGGCTTTTCTTGCGCAATGAACTTACCCTCGAAAGGTAGTTATTAACCACATTATAAACAAGCCTCGAATATACTTTCGTACCTCGTTTGGTAAGAAAGAGAGATGCCGAGTGGCTGATTTCCGAAAGTGCTTCGCGGTTATTGATGTATGCTTCCAACACAGGTATTAATGCTTCACCTACGGGAACGATTCTTTCCTTGTTTCGCTTACCGAGTACCTTCAGCGTTTTGCGCTGAATATCAAGGTCAGAAATTTCTATTCCCACGAGTTCAGCACAGCGCAAACCTGTTTGATAAAACAATTCTATGATGGCCCGATCGCGACTTCCCTCAAATCCTGGGTCAAAAATGGATGGATCTAGCAGCAATTCCATTTGGCCCTCTTCTACATACACCGGAAGTTTAAATGAGATCTTGGGAACTGTAAGCCTCTTTGAGGGATCGCTGGCGAGACCGTAAAACTTCTGGAGCCACTTGAAGTATGCTCTTGCAGCGCTTAGTTTTCTTTGCAGCGACCGTGCATCGAGCCCTTCTTCAAAAATTGAAGCGAGCCAAGTTCTCAGTTGCTGGTAACTGGCGTCGCCGATATCAGTCAATTCAAAATTCTCCAAAAGCCAGGCGGTGAGCTGTTGCAGATCAGTATGATATGCTTTGACAGTATGCGGACTGTATCTTTTCTCAAATTGAAGATAGTCAAGGAAACTTTTGAGCATAAAAAAGGGCGGCTTAAAGGCCGCCCTAATATAAGGATTGTATTTATCTACTCAAGGGTTCTCTTAATGGCAGAAGCATAAATTGCCTTCAATCGCTGCTGTCGTTTCACTATGGAAGGTTTGGTAAATTGCTGTCTTACACGCAATTCTTTAATAACGCCGGTGCGATCAAATTTCTTCTTGAACTTCTTGAGCGCACGCTCAATGTTCTCGCCTTCTTTTACTGGTACTATTAACATATTCTTCTGAGTCCTTTTAATTAGGGAGCGCAAATATACACTTTTAATGAAACAAAAAAACTATGAAAGAATTTTTCTTGAAATTACAAGCTTCTGAATCTCGCTGGTTCCTTCACCTATGGTGCACAACTTACTGTCTCTATAAAATTTCTCTGCGGGAAAATCTTTAGTATAGCCGTACCCGCCAAATATCTGCACTGCTTCTGTCGCGGCCCTTACGCACACCTCGCTGGCATAATACTTTGCCATGGCCGATTCCTTGGTCACATCGCGACCATTGTTTTTCAAGTGCGCAGCCTGAAGGGTGAGCAACTCTGCGGCTTCTATTTCTGTGGCCATATCAGCCAACTTGAAAGCAATGGCTTGAAATTTTGATATAGATTGCCCAAACTGCTCTCTTTCCTTGCTGTATTTCAATGCAGCTTCATAGGCCCCCTTGGCAATGCCCATAGACAATGCTGCAATTGAGATGCGGCCCCCATCCAGCACTTTCATGGCTTGAATGAAACCTTCACCCACCTTGCCCAATACATTCGCTACTGGGACCCTGCAATCTTCGAATATTAACTCTGCAGTTTCGCTGGCGCGCATACCAAGTTTGTTTTCTTTCTTCCCGGCTTTGAATCCGGGTGTGCCGCGCTCAACGACAATAGCAGTAATACCTCGTGTATCCAACAGGTCGCCCGTTCGAACCAACACTACGGCAATATTACCACTGATACCATGGGTTATCCAGTTCTTTGTACCATTAATTACGTAATGGTCGCCATCTAGGATAGCTGTGGTTTTCATTCTAAGGGCATCCGATCCTGTATTGCTTTCGGTGAGGCCCCATGCTCCAATCCACTCACCTGATGCCAGCTTGGGAAGCCATTGTCGCTTCTGCTCCTCATTGGCAAAGGCCAAAATATGACCGGTGCAAAGTGAATTATGCGCTGCTACGGATAAACCGATAGAGCCACACACTTTGGAAATCTCAGATATTACGGTGTAGTATTCGTTGTATCCAAACCCGGCTCCTCCGTACGATTCAGGTACCAATACTCCAAGGAGTCCTAACTTGCCCAACTTGCGCATGGTCTCAATTGGAAAATACTGCTCTTCATCCCATTCCATAAATTTTGGACGTATCTCTCTCTCGCAAAAATCGCGCACCATTTGTGCGATCATTGTTTGGTTTTCTGTTGCAGTGGTAGTCATATATTTTAAGTTTCAGTGGGTAGTAGTTTTGAATGCTGTGCACTATTCGTAGCTCAAGAGGCTAATAATTGGCGTATCATAATCGAGCAGTCGGTTTCTGCCCGAAAGCTTCCCTAGCTCAATGAGAAAGGCGAACCCCGATAAAGAACCGCCCTCCATCATGATAAGTTCTGCTGCTGCACAAGCTGTACCTCCAGTTGCCAAAAGGTCATCATGCACAAGTATATTCATTCCTGGTTTTACTGAACCTTTGTGCATCTCAATTTCTGCAGTGCCATATTCTAAGGCGTAGCTGTATGAAACGGTTTCGGCGGGAAGCTTGCCTTTCTTTCTAAGAACAATAAAAGGCACATTCAGTTCAAGCGCCAATGGAAAGCCATATAAAAACCCTCTGCTTTCAATGCCTGCTACAGCATCTATTTTCACGCCTTCAAAAAGCTTCACGAACTCCTGTATCACTCCTCTGCTCAAAACAGGAGATTCGAGAAGGGGCGTGATGTCCTTGAATTGAATGTCCTTTTTGGGAAAATCAGGAATGTTTCGAATTACAAGGAGAAGTTGATCGCGAATATCTTTCATTCAAAGCTCAGATAGGGTGCAAGTTTAACGCTTAATTCAGCATTTAACAAACCGGTGGACATGAGCTCGGAAAAGTCCTTGAATCGTTTTCTAGACTCACGTGCACCTATTATTTTATTAGCTAGTTCAAAACTTACATAGGGATGAGCTGAGAGTTCTTGTGCGGTTGCCCTATTCACAGGAATCTTCCGAAGATGCTCTGCATCAATGAGAACGTTTGCTGCGAAGGCATCAATCTTCTCCACGCTCATCAATTTGATCTCCAATAGCTGGGCAATGGTGTAATATCCACCTAGCTGTTCTCTATACTGCACAATACGTTTTGCGAAATAACTTCCAATGCCTTTCAGTTCCTTTATTTCAGTGGTGTCAGCTTTATTGATATCCACCTTAAGTGCTTTGTAGTAAAATTGACTCGTGTCTGCAGTTTCCGACCATTTTTTAGCAGGTTCATCCCACTCATCTTTGGGGCCTTCAAGCTTCGATTTCTGGAATTTATTTGCTCGATATTCAGGTTTGGAAGGAAGGTCAATATAGGGTTCTAAACCATCGAATTTAGCTTCATCTATGAAATAGAGTCTGGCAAAATCTTCTTTGTATTTGAATTGGCCAGCTTTGCTCAGATACTTTCGGAGTGTACCCACTTCGCGCTCAGAAAATCCCAGAGCAGCATATCCCGAATCACTGAGTGTATTAGGATTAAAGGTAAAATATGAAAGCAGTTTCCTATTCTCTGATTCATCAAGCCTTGTTCCGTCAGTACTATCGATTCTCAGAGCAGCATTGCCTCGCTGAAGTCTTGCTATGATGTCAGGATCAATTGGCTTTGGTGTATAATAGCGCACGTACAGTTGAGATCCCAAAATGGTAGCCAGAATAACTACCGCTACGATGATAACAAGGTTGCGTTCAGCTCTATAATGGAGGAGGTATGACTTGAACGCTTCGAACATGGCATGGTCGCTATGATGATTTGAATCGCTTTATCTCTCCTGATTTAATTTTGCGGAAGTACTCAATTAGGTCCTTCTTAACTTCACCAGACATGATTACCAGACCCAAAATATTTGGAAAAGCCATCCCAAGAATCATCAAATCAGAAAAATCTAACACGCTGCCCAGACCCACCGATGAGCCTACTACAATGAAGATTAGAAAGAGCCCTTTATAAGCAAATTCTATTTTTCGGGAGGTTCCAAATAAATAAGTCCATGCTTTAAGTCCATAGTATGACCAAGAGATCATGGTAGAGAATGCGAACATGAGTATTGCAAATAGCAACACCCAGTCGAACCAACTAAATACACTGCTAAATGCGGCGGAGGTAAGCTCGGTACCAGTGAGTCCACCTGTCTTGTCAGCAAATCCGGTAAAGATGAGCACCAAAGCTGTCATGGTGCATACCACCACCGTATCAATAAATGGTTCAAGCAAGGCTACGATGCCTTCACTAACGGGCTCCTCAGTGCGCGACGCAGAGTGCGCAATAGAGGCGGAACCCACGCCTGCTTCATTAGAAAAAGCAGCCCTCTGAAACCCTACAATAAGAACTCCAATCACCCCACCCTTCAGTGCTGATGGAGAAAAGGCCCCATCAAAAATAGCCGTAAAAGCCAGGCCCAAATTCTCAATATTCATTAAAATGATGATCACTGCAAAGGACACATACACTCCTACCATAAGCGGAACAATTTTATCAGTCACCTTTGCAATACTTCTAATTCCACCCAGTATAACAAGTGCAACAAGAATTGCCAGAATCACCCCAAAAATTGCCCCATTGCCTTGAAAGAATTCAATCTTGGAAGAAACCTGTGCAAAGGCCTGATTTGCCTGAAACATATTGCCACCACCAAAGGAACCGCCTACACAAAGAATTGCAAAAAATACAGCAAGGACTTTTCCAAAGCCTTTCATTTTTCTTTTAGCTAGACCTTCTGAAAGATAAAACATGGGCCCGCCTGAGACCACACCTTTATCATTGATCTTTCTATATTTCACCCCGAGGGTGCATTCTGTAAACTTACTTGCCATACCCAGTAAACCAGCAACGATCATCCAGAATGTGGCACCCGCTCCCCCGATCACAATTGCGACAGCCACTCCAGCAATATTACCCAAACCTACTGTAGCAGAAAGTGCAGTGGTGAGGGCTTGGAAATGCGAGACTTCACCAGCATCAGCCGGGTTATCGTATTTACCACGAATCAAGGAAACAGCATGGCGCAAACCTCGAAAGTTCACAAAGCCCATTTTAAGGGTAAAAAAGATAGCGCCAATGACCAACCACACCACAATAAAAGGGATATTCTTTTTTTGAGGATCCCCATTGGGATGCATCAGGGAAATAGGCTCGCTGAATGCTATGCGCCCTATCACACCAGTTTCGGGGGCTGTTTGTGCCGCCTTATCATCAACATCATAAACCATTTCCCCCGCATTGAACTTGTGCTTGAGAACACCAGATTGTAATGCAAATAGGGTGAGCGTATCATTCACGTCCCTTCTTATCAGTGCTATTTTCTCGCCTTTTGAGACTGTGGCTCCAGATTCTTTGTACCACCTCATTAGGAAGATACGCTTCACCCCGGCGGCCCTGAATCCGGTGGCCATCACTTCTATGTCATCCGCATAAACCACAGGATCATACACTCCAAGCGATTCAAAGGGATCCCAGAAAAGTATCGATGCAATGCCGCTAACAAGTGGAAGAAAAAGTGAATTAATCTGTTCCTCATAAGACTCAGCAGGAATTACATCAGTCAATTCCTTCACGTTTCCTGCGGCATCCGTTACCACAACATTAAACGAAACTCCTTCGTTCAAGCGGCGGCTCAGATCAGAATCTAATGGAGTAGCTTGATTGCTCCATTTATAGGTATATGGAGGGGTACCCTGATCTACAATCACTTGTGCACGACCATCTGTGATGCGTTTACTATCATTGGATAACACAAGGTGTGCTTCTAGTTGTGCAAAAGAATTGGAAACTCCGCCTATGAACAGGAGGAGCAGTGCTAATTTCTTCATGGTCCCTTCTCAGTTGTTACAAACCTTAGTTGGCCTGCGAAGGCTAAAGAAACAAATTTTTTTGGGAGGTAAAAGCCCTTAAAAAAAACCTGATGATTAAATGTCCCAAACAGTTCGCCGGCCTTTGCGAACAAAAATGTCTTTGTGCTCGAGCCAAAACGCAAAGAACAAATAGAAGATGAGAGGAGAACCCAGGGTGATAAAAGAAATATAGATGAAGTAAATCCTAATCTTTGACGATTGAATCCCCAATCTATCGCCCCACCAATCGCACACTCCAAATGCTTGGCGCTCAAATAAATTCTTAACGTATCTCTCCAGTGTTCCCATACTCTTTCATTAAGTGAATTCCGACCTTACAATTTAGGCATTTTTTTGGATCACACCAGTATCTTTTTAGGTGAAGAATTCCCTGCGAATCAAATGCATTAACAATGTTAAAATTAAAGGTCTTGAAACGTTTTACAGTTGAATTTGATTCCGATGGCAATTCTTCAAGCAGCCCTATTGCGCGAGCTTGCCAGGTCTCGTCACGGTTATATGCGGCAAGGGCAAACATTAACGGGACTACAGCATTAATAACGAGCGAGACTATAGTATCTGCACCTATATGCTTGGCGATTGATGTGCTCTCCTTTCCAAGTACATAGTGGGTTTTCCAATATGAATGTGTAAGCCCTACATCAAAAATTTTATTCAATTCATCAGTCGTTGATGCGTTGGTGATCAAATCACTTAATGAATCATGACGCGCATAAAGTGCTGCTACCTGCGCCAACCTAACAGCAGGGAAATTTTGAGGTCTCAGCCTAAGCAACTTCCACGCTGAAGCAGGCATACTTGTAAGGTCAAACTTCGCCTGTAGAAAACGGTATCTTTCCCAAAGCTCCTTCATATAGGAATCATCCGCCACAGATATATCCAACAATCCCGCCTGACCGAGAAAAAAAGCTTCAAGATTGGTGGCATCAGTCCGTATCTTTTTAACCAATCCAATAGGTGCATTTCGTGCGAGCTGCTCAAAAGGAAGCGCATTCACTTTTGCACCAAAACTTCGCAATAACATTCTATAAAAAGTGCCTTCAATATCGCCCCTGGTTTCATTCAGATGATCGAAACACAATTCAGCTTTATGTTTGAGCCGACTGATGGCAGAAGATTGTACCATGCTCATTTTTACCATCGAAGGCACATTTTGAATCAGGTTTTCACATGCGATAAACTTGGGGTCTTTAAGCCATGATTTGTAATATCGGTAAGATTGGAAGTCGAACTTGTCACGAATAGAAAGTGTGGATATTTTATGCTTTTCAGTGGTATAGATTTCTGCATCTGCACTATACACTACATGTAAAATTACATTGTCGTATGCCTTATCGAGGTGATGGTTGTGCTTGAGCCAATCGCTGGCAGAAATGTGTATTTCAACATTTCCGGCCCAAAGTGTATCGCCTAAACGGATTTTTGCATCAAGAAAATCGGGGCCAGCATCGGTATTGTGTCTGCCAGGGTGCACCACTTGAACAGGCTGCCCATCCGTGGTGAGAAGGTTGAACTCGGAGAACCGCTGAAACTTCCATATGTAGTGCAGAAAGTCCTCGTTCATTGAGTAATCTTTGAACTAAAGTAGTCGATTTTTCTGTAAGATGTGCTTCATTTCCACAGCCAAGTTTTCAGCCTCTTTTGCTGCAGCTTCTGCAAAATCGCCTCCAGCGGAAGCGTATAAAATAGCCCGTGAAGAATTAACCAGCAAGCCGATATCCGCGTTTAGTCCGTACTTGCATACTTCCTCAAGGCTTCCTCCTTGGGCTCCGACCCCAGGTACAAGCAAAAAGTGATCGGGCACTATGTTTCTTACTTCAACCAGTTGAGATGGCCTCGTAGCTCCGGTAACATACATGGTATTGGCGGTATTGCCCCATTCAGACGAACTGATCAGTACTTGTTTGTACACTTCGGTTCCATCCTGCAAGGTGAGAAGTTGAAAATCATCGGCACCTGCATTTGAAGTAAGGGCAAGAATTATTGCCCACTTATCGGGGTATTGTAGAAATGGCTTCACACTGTCCCTACCCATGTACGGAGTTATGGTGACAGCGTGGAAATGATAGGTATCAAAAAAAGCGCGGGCATACATGGTAGATGTGTTGCCAATATCGCCCCTTTTGGCATCAGCAATCAAAAAGTGATCTGTGCCTATGTAGTCAATGGTTTTTTGAAGTGTATGCCAACCACTTTCGCCAAGGCATTCAAAGAAGGCAATGTTGGGTTTATAGGCCACGCAAGAATCCCTGGTGGCATCGATGATTCTCTTGTTGAATTCGAAGATAGGATCGGATAAATTGTGCAAGTGCGAAGGAATCTTTTCAAGGTCTGGGTCCAAACCAACACACAAGAAGCTACCCTTCGTTCTAATTGCGGATATAAGCTGCTCTCTGTTCATCCGGCTATTTCAACTTTCCACACTAACCTTGAGTTTCTCAGCGTTCTCAGCTACTTGCAGGGCGCTCAAAAGCTCATCGATAGCTCCGTCCATAACGCCTGACAGGTTATATAGGGTGAGGTTGATCCTATGATCGGTCACCCTTCCCTGAGGATAATTGTACGTGCGGATTTTCGCAGATCGATCTCCACTGGACACCATGGTCTTCCTAATCTGGGAGTCGGCTGCGAGTTTTTTCTCAAGCTCCATTTCGTATATCCTCGTTCGCAATACTGCCAGTGCTTTTTCGTGATTCTTCAACTTGCTTTTCTGATCCTGGCATTGGGCCACGATTCCTGTAGGGATGTGTGTAAGTCTAATTGCAGAATATGTGGTATTTACTGACTGGCCTCCGGGTCCTGATGAGCAGTAGCTGTCCACACGAATGTCTGAATCTTTAATATCGACATCAAATTCTTCAGCTTCAGGTAGTACAATCACTGTAGCAGCAGAGGTATGAATCCTGCCTTGTGTTTCGGTTTGAGGTACACGCTGTACCCTATGAACCCCGCCTTCATATTTTAGGGTTCCGTATACCTGGTCACCAATTACATTGAAAATGATTTCTTTGAATCCTCCGGCCGATCCATAGTGGGTATCGACTACTTCAATTTTCCAACCTTTAGACTCTATGTATCTTGTGTACATTCTAAAAAGGTCGCCTGCAAAGATACTCGCTTCATCACCTCCTGTTCCGGCACGAATTTCCAATATCGCATTTTTCGAGTCATCTGGATCTTTCGGGACTAATAAGACCTTAATCTGATTCTCAATTTCGTATTTTTCATTTTCAAGCTCTTCGAGTTCACTTTTTGCAAGTTCTCTAAACTCCTCATCGCTTTCTGTTTTGATTATCTCCCGGGCATTGTCAATGTTGTTGCATACGTGTCTATACTGCTCATAAGCTTCTACCAAAGGCTCAAGGTCTTTGTACTCCTTGGCGAGCTTGGCATACCTTTTCATATCATTTATTACATCAGGATCTACAATGAGTTTTCCCAACTCATCGTAATGATCTCTCACCGAGCTCAATCTGAATAATATTTCACTCTGTGTCATAAATTATTGATATTGAAATTTTCCGAACGGAGATTCTATGGTAAGCAGCTTCGTACTCGACTCAAGTACTTCACCTATTATTTGCGCGTGGATGTTAAAAGATTTGGAGATGCTCACTAATTCTCCAGCGGTTACTCTGTCTGTATATATCTCCATACGGTGACCCATATTGAATACTTTATACATTTCTTCCCATGGTGTTCCTGATGATTCTTGTATAAGCTGGAAAAGTGGAGGAATTTCCATGAGGTTGTTCTTAACGACATGTGCATTCTTTATAAAATGCATCACTTTGGTCTGTCCACCCCCACTACAATGAACCATGCCTGCTATCCGGCTCCTGTGCTCCTTAAGCATACTCACAATTACTGGTGCGTATGTGCGTGTAGGCGATAATACGGCTTTTCCCACATTCAACGGAAGCCCTTGCACCGTATCCGTAAGTGCATACTTGCCTGAATAGATAAGATGTTCTGGTATGGAGTGGTCAAAAGTTTCCGGATACTTGGTGCCGATCGAGTTCTTAAAGACATCGTGCCTTGCTGATGTGAGCCCGTTGCTTCCCATGCCAGCGTTATATTCAGTTTCGTAACTGGCCTGTCCATGTGATGCGAGCCCAACGATAACCATACCGGGGCCAATGTTTCCATTGTCAATCACATCGCTTCTCTTCATTCGCGCAGTTACTGTGCTGTCCACAATAATGGTTCGAACCAGGTCTCCAACATCTGCCGTCTCTCCACCTGTGCTATAAATTCCGATTCCATGTACACGCAGCGATTCGAGCAACTCCTCAGTGCCCTTAATTATTGCAGAAATAACTTCCCCTGGAATAAGAAATTTGTTTCGTCCGATGGTAGAACTCATCAAAATATTTTCAGATGCACCCACGCAAAGTAAATCGTCCAGGTTCATGACGATGGCATCTTGTGCAATCCCTTTCCATACCGAAATGTCGCCGGTTTCTTTCCAATATGCGTAAGCAAGTGATGATTTTGTACCCGCACCATCGGCGTGCATCACCACGCAATGAGCTTCGCTCCCCGTGAGAAAGTCAGGCACGATTTTGCAAAATGAATGGGGAAAAAGACCCTTGTCCACGCCTGCAATTGCGGCATGCACGTCTTCCTTACCGGCACTTACGCCTCTCGACTGATATCTTTTTTCGTCTGTCATAAAATAAAAAAAGCATCCCGAAATCATTTTCGGGACGCTTGAAAGAAAATTGTGAGGGGCTAATTGCTGGTCCCGTCCTTGGGCACGTACCCAAAACTCAAAACGCTAAACTCAGTACGGCGATTCTTTTGGTGGGCAGCTTCCTTCTCCTCTTCTGTTCCCATCTTTGCGATCTGCGCATTGCTTATTCTAAGTTTCCTCATTCCATACCCTTTGGCCTCCATACGCTCAGATGGAACACCTTTAGATACAAGGTAATCTACACAACTTTGTGCCCTTCTTTGAGATAGGTCAAGGTTGTAGGCATCGCTACCGCGCGAGTCAGTGTGGGCTTGGAGTTCGATAATGATAGTTGGATTGTCAACCAGAACCTGATATAGAAAGTCGAGTGAATCTTTAGAATTTACTTCTTCGTTCACCTGTAGATCTGCCTTGTTGTATGCGTAGCGCACTTCGGGGAATTCTATTGGTTTATCAGGTTTCGTAAAGGTTATGAAATACTCTTTTAGAAAAGTGGTTGATTCCTTAATTCCAACTGTGCTTATTTGATCTTTCGCAACAAGATAATCTGGTTTCTGTACTTGTATTGAATAGTTGGTCTCTGGATTTATAAAGCGCTCTTCGCCTTTCTTATCGAAAGTAAAAGCCCCCGAATTGTCAGTGAGTAACTGGAATGAAGAGCCATCGCTACCAACCACTACTATATTGGCTTCTGGTACTGGAATTTGTGTGTCTTTGTCATACACTACCCCTTCGAGAACAAAGAGCAACGGAGGCATTGAGAAAGAGTAAATATCATCCTTACCCTTTCCGCCAGATCTGTCAGATGTAAACAATCCCCTGTCCGAATCACCTTCCCACACAACTGAAAAATCATGACCGGTAGAGTTTATTGGCGCTTTCAAATTTTGAACATTTCCCCAGGTGTTGGTACCAGTTACTTCGGCCATAAAATTGTCTAGCCCACCCATTCCAAGGTGACCATCGGATGAAAAGAAAAGAACACCATCCTTGCGAACAAACGGAAACATTTCATTCCCTTTTGTATTTATCTCTGTACCTAAGTTCACAGCCTTTCCAGCTGTTCTTGATCCTTTATCAAAAGGTGCTATCCAAAGATCTTTTCCTCCAGATCCGCCTGGCATATCGCTTGAAAAAAGAATAAACGCCTCATCATTTGTAAAAGCGGGATGACCAACGGTAGTGATATCAGTGCTTTTCTCATTCTTGAGTGGGACAAGCTGGCCTGTATTCCATGACTTGTCCATGGTGCGTGATACCATGATATCACATCCCTTATTTCCATCTTTTGAACTTTCGCATCGGGTATAGAGCAGCATCGTACCATCGGAAGTCAAAATTGGCGTTCCCTCATTATGAACGCTGTTTATACGGTAAGTTAGCCTTTCAGGCTCGCTCCATTTTCCTTTTTGATCGCGTGAGGTGATGAAGATATCCATGAAACTTTCACCAGTACGTTGGTCTATTTCCAATCCTTGTGCCCCTTGACGCGATGAGCTGAAGTATATGGATTTGTATTCAGGATCACCCCAGTTGGCAGCGTAATCAAACTCTGCTGAATTAAGCAATATTTCATTTTGAACGATGTACCTGGAAGGAGTTTTCCTGAGTGACTCAGCGAACTCGCACTGCTTGATGCCTTGTGCAGACCGCGCATCACCAGGAACCCTTTCCTGATACTTCTTATAATATTCCGTGGCCTGGGTAAAATCACCTTCTCGGTGGTAGGCCTCTGCCAAGTACAAGAATGCTTCTGGGCCTTCATATTGGGCTTTCAAGGCCTTATTATACCATACCACTTGTTGCTCGTAGTCGAGAATATAGCGATAAGATTCTGCGATTTGGTAAAGCATTCGGGCTTTCTCTTCAGCAGAGCCTTCTTTGGCGTAAGCTTTTTTATAAAGATCGATTGCTTCGAAATATGCCTCATTCTTAAAAGCGTTGTCCGCTTCTTTAATGAGCCTTTCGACTTGACCAAAAATTACAATAGAACATGCCGCCATAACAGCGGTGAGAAGGGTTTTCCTTAGTATTTGCATGTGGTGATAAGTTAATTAGGGCGCAAAATAATTCCCGAAAATAAGCAATAAGTTCTGATATGAACAAAATCGAGTTCCATACAAACACATTTTAAACAGAACCGGCGCTTCTGGAGCGCCGGTATTAAAGTTCAATTATCTCGTAAACAGCAGTTCACGGAGTTTTGGCATTGGCCATAATTCGTCGTCTACAATCAGCTCAAGTTTATCGGCCTGATATCTGATTTCATTGAGATAAGGCTTTACTTTATCGCAATATGCAATGGCACTTTCGAAGGAATCCTCAATTTTGTTCGCTTTCTTGCGCTCCTCTATCATTTCCTCAACTTTGGCTTTTAGAATGCCTACCCTCTCAGAAATCTCTTCGATGAGGGAAAGTTGCGCCTGCGATGCTTTGGTAAAAGAAGCTTTAGGCAATATCTCTTGCAAGCCGCGAACATTCTGAATTAAAATACTTTGGTAGCGAAGGCCTGTAGGAATAATATGATTCATAGCGATGTCTCCACATATTCTTGACTCGATCTGAATTTGCATCCGGTACTTCTCAAGCTCTATTTCTACCCTTGCTTCAAGTTCTCGCTCAGTAAGCACACCGTATTTAGCGAACAGGTCAATGACTTTCTTTTCTCGAAGAATCATCAAAGCCCTGGGTGTGTCTTTAATATTTGACAATCCACGTTTCTCCGCTTCGCGAACCCATTCATCACCATACCCATTCCCTTCAAAGCGAATTTTCTTGGAAGAGGTAATGACCTTCTGTAATTCTTTGAGAATGGCTTCGTCGCGTTTTACGCCTTTGGCAATTTGCGCATCTACAGCATCTGCGAACTTGGTGAGCTGATCGGCCATAATGGTATTCAAGGTTGCCATTGGCACCGCACAGTTGGCCGAAGACCCTACAGCCCTGAACTCAAATTTATTGCCCGTAAATGCAAATGGTGAAGTGCGATTTCGGTCTGTGTTATCCAAAAGAATCTCAGGTATTTTACCAATGTTGAGCTTAAGTTGGGTTTTTTGATCTGGGGTCATTTTGCCCGCTTTTACGCTTTTCTCCAAATCATCAAGCACCCGTGAAAGCTGAGAACCGATGAAAACAGACATGATAGCTGGTGGTGCTTCATTGGCACCAAGCCTGTGCTCGTTGCCGGTGCTCGCTATGCTGGCCCTCAGCATGTCTGCATTGTCGTGTAAGGCTTTGATGGTATTGATGAAAAAAGTGAGAAACTGAAGGTTGGACTTTGGATTCTTTCCAGGGGAAAGCAGGTTTACTCCGGTATCTGTAGCCAATGACCAGTTGTTGTGCTTCCCACTACCGTTTAGACCAGCAAAGGGTTTCTCGTGAAGCAAAACCCTGAAATTGTGCTTTCTCGCTGTTTTCTCGAGAATGTCCATAAAAAGCAGATTGTGGTCGTTTGCCAAATTTATTTCCTCAAACATTGGAGCCGCTTCAAACTGATTGGGGGCTACTTCGTTGTGGCGGGTGGTTACGGGAATGCCCAATAAATGAGATTCGTACTCAAAGTCTCGCATATAGGCATGTATCCTTTCTGGAATTGAGCCAAAGTAATGGTCGTCGAGTTGTTGCCCTTTGGCAGGATTGTGGCCAAAAAGTACCCTTCCGGTAAATTGTAAATCAGGTCTTGCATTGAAGAGCGCTGAATCAATCAGAAAGTATTCTTGCTCCCAACCCAAAGTGGCATTTACCCTCTTCACGTTTTTATCAAAATATTGACATACCCGAACTGCAGCAGTATCAAGCGCCTGAATGGCTTTTAGCAAAGGCATCTTGTTGTCCAATGCTTCGCCTGTGTATGCAATGAAAATTGTAGGGATGCAAAGCGTTTTGCCAATTACAAAAGCAGGAGATGAAGGATCCCAAGCCGTGTAGCCCCTTGCTTCGAAAGTATTGCGTATACCTCCACTTGGAAAGGATGATGCATCTGGCTCTTGCTGAACAAGTCTTTCACCGGAGAATTTCTCTATCGCGCGACCATTCCCAAGAGGTGTAAAGAAAGAATCATGCTTCTCGGCAGTTGCTCCAGTAAGGGGCTGAAACCAGTGGGTATAATGGGTTGCACCGTATTGAATGGCCCAGTCTTTCATGGAAGATGCAACCTGATCGGCAACGTTTCTAGGAATTCGGGTTCCATGATTCATCGCATCTACAACACTTTTCAATGCTTCATCCGGCAGGTATTCCCTCATCACCTCCATATGGAATACGCGGGAGGAGAAGTAGTCTGATATCCTGTCCGAAGGTTTATCTGTAATAAGTGGTTTGCGACTCAGCACATCTTCCAGTGCCTTAAAACGAAAAACTGCCATTGGTATTTTTTATTAATTCCTGACAAAGGTATCCGTTTTGGATAGGATGAATCAAAATAAATCATCAATTTTTAAACAAGATATCCAATAAATTAGGGGGCAAGCTGCTAATAATTGTATTTTAAAAGGACCCCCCCCCAATTGTAATACCTAAGTACTGCTTTCTATGAGAAGATAGATATAGACAAGGTATGACACAATTAAAAGAATTCCTCCAAGTCTGGAGATTCTCTTTCTGTGCAGTGCCAAGGGCATAATGGCAAAAGATGTTGCCATCATCCAGATATAATCATTGTTCAGCATCTCAGCTGAAACGGATACCGGATGAATAATAGCTGTAACACCAATTATTAAAAATATATTGAAAAGATTGGAACCGATAATGTTTCCCAAAGAAATGTCCTGTTCTTTTTTGAACGCCGCAACTATTGAAGCGGCCAACTCCGGGACACTTGTCCCGAAAGCCACCAAGGACAAGGCAATAACCCTATCCGACACGCCGAAGTACACGGCGATATCAGTTGCGCCAGAAAGAAACCATTTGGCTCCCAAGACCAATGCCACACTCCCGAATATTACAAAGGCAACTAACACCCACAAATTGTAATGACTGGGTGCTACAGGAACATCTGTATCCAATTCGGGTTTCTTTCTTGTAATTCGGCGAAAGCTGAATACGATGAATGCTACCAACAATATGATAAAAACCAGTCCTTCACCTTTCGAGTAGCCTCCATCAATAGCTGCAAGGCTAAAAAGTAGTGATGCAGTTATCATCGCGAGCCAGTCGAATCGGAGTGAGTCTCGTTTAACAGCAAGTGGGAAAATCAGTACCGTGAGGCCGAGAATGAAGCCCACATTTGCAATATTAGAACCAACAACATTACCGATTGCAATATCGGGTTTGCCAATTAAGGCTGCCTGAAGACTCACTACAAGTTCTGGCGCTGATGTACCAACAGCAACAACTGTCATACCTACCAGCATGGGAGTAACTTTGAGCTTGATGGCCAATCCCGATGCTCCTTTTACCAGGTAATCTCCTCCAAAAAATAAAAGAATGAGTCCCGCGATGATGTAAATGAACTCCATTGCTTAGCTTTTGCGGTCAGGATTGCTGTCCTCAAATGTATCCTGTATCTTACCTTGTGTTTCTTTCACAGATTTCTGGATGTCCTTTTGAATTTCGCTGGTGGCATCCTTAACCTGTCGAATGGTTCTGCCCATGGTTCTGGCAATGGAAGGAATCTTATCTGACCCGAAAAAGATCAGGATGAAGAGAAGAATTACAAAAATTTCGCCTCCACTGATACTGAAAAACAAAATCATTGGTTGATACATATTGGTTGCAAAGTTAAAAAGCCTTTCCCGAATTCAGGAAAGGCTTTTCAAAAGGTTTATAAGAGCAAAAGTTACGCTTCTTCTCCTTCTTCTAGGCCTGAACCTGTTTTCTTAGAAAGATCCACTACAAGAGGAGCAGCAATAAAGAGTGAAGAATAAGTTCCAACAATAATTCCAATCATAAGTGCAAATACAAATCCACGAATCGACTCACCACCGAATAGGAAGATTACTAAAAGCACAACGAATGTTGTCAAAGAAGTATTCACTGTTCTTGAAAGCGTGCTGTTCAGTGCTTTATTCACTACAGAGCCAACCCTTTCTTTGCGGTGTTCCTTGATGTACTCTCTGATTCTGTCAAATACAATCACTGTATCATTGATGGAATATCCAACCACGGTAAGAATAGCCGCAATAAATGCCTGGTCAATTTCCAGAGAGAATGGGAGAAATCCATGCAAAAGAGCATAAATACCAAGTACAACAATAACATCGTGAAACATTGCCACAACAGCGCCAACACCATATTGCCATCTTTTGAATCTAAATACTATGTACGCAAAGATGATAATCAATGAAAACAGAACCGCACTCGTAGACGAAGTTTTGAAATCGTCAGAAATGGATGGATCTACTTTTCTGGATTCCATCAAATCATAAGGGTCATTCAGTTTGTCAAGACCCGCTGTCAAGGCATCTTCAACTTTTTTATCTGCATCCTGACCTTCATCATCCACCAGATACTTGGTGGTTATCTTAAGCTGATTCGCAGAGCCAAAAGTTTTCACCTCCGGGGGCATCGCTGCACCTCCATCTGTGGTGAATGTGGTTCCCAAAACTGTGCGAACTTCATCTACCGCTGCAGCATTTTCGAACTTCACTGTATATGATCTACCGCCTGTAAAGTCTACACCAAAATTCAAACCTCTGGTTAATAGTCCCACGAGACTAAGCACTACAAGGCCAGTAGAAAAGGCATAGGCCATTTTTCTTTTCGAAATGAATTTGATTGCAGGGTTGAGAAAAACTTTTTTCGACCAATTCGAATCAAAGGAGATGGTTTTCGCAGTTTTCAAGCGAGCATCAAAGATAAGTCTGGTGATAAAAATTGCCGAAAATAGAGATGTGAAAATACCAATGATCAGCGTCGTAGCAAATCCTTTGATAGGCCCTGTACCAAATGAAACGAGTACTATCGCGGTAAGAAGCGTGGTAAGGTTTGCATCAATAATTGCTGAATATGCTTTGCTATACCCTTCCTTCACAGCGGCTTTAATGCCCCTGCCTTGTCTGAGCTCTTCCCTAACACGCTCAAATATTAGAACGTTGGCATCCACAGCCATTCCTATGGTAAGCACAATACCCGCAATACCAGGTAGTGTAAGGGCGGCTTGTATTGAAGCCAAGGCTCCAATAAGGAAGAACAGATTCGCGATCAACGCGATATCAGATACAACGCCAGCGCCTCGGTAGTAGAAAATCATATAGAGCAACACCACTACAAGGGCAATCAAAAATGAGCTCAAACCATCGTCAATGTTCTGCTGACCAAGTGAAGGACCTACAACAGACTCATCTACAATATTGGCAGGAGCAGGCAAGGCTCCTGCTTTCAAAAGGTTAGAAAGGTCGAGTGCTTCTTGAATCTGTTCAGTTCTTGTACCACCACCCATAGAAATAACCGATTGACCCGTTGGTATTTCACTTTGTACGGTTGGCGCACTGTATACATAGTCGTCTAGTATAATAGCCACAGACCTTTTGGGCGTGAGAGACGATGCCGCAGCAGTAATATCCTTCCATCTGCGTGCACCATCACTGTTCATACTCATAGACACTTCAACCTGTCCTGTGGGACTATATGTTTGGGAAGCATCTATAATCGCCGCGCCATCCAAAGGTGCTTTTCCATCCCTGGTATCCACCTTAATGGCGTACAATCTCATCAAGTTATTTGCACGGGCATCGGGCTGCGCAGACCACAGTAGACGGAGGTCTGCAGGCAAAATGGCTTGTACTTCTTTCTCAGCCAGCATTTTATTCACATCAGAAGTATCGCTTATTTGCGAAAATCCTACAGTACAGCCTTCAAATGGTTGTCCAGTCTCTGAAATCGCAGGGCTTAGTTTCGCGAGTAGTGGAATTCTCTTCAGCTGCTCCTGCTCGCTCATCTGATCCTCTACATTTAGATCCGAAGTATCAGATTCATCGTTCATGTTGAGCAAGTCTTCCTCAGTCAGCGCAGTGTCCGCTGTAGCTTCCTGCAACAATGAATCAGCAGCTGAGTTGACAGTTGACGCAGTAAGTGTGTCTGCAACTATTGCTGAAGAATCATTCAGCTCTGGATAGTATTTGTTGCTAATAATTTGATTTGCTTCATAGATGACACTGATGACTTCGGAAGCTTCATACGTATTCCAGAATTCGAGATTGGCAGTGCTTTTCAGTTGCTTTCTCACACGCTCTTTATCCTTCACACCCGGTAGTTCTACTAAAATTCTACCGGTAAACTGTTGCTTTTGAATAGTAGGTTGGGTTACGCCGAATTTATCGATCCTGGTACGAAGTATTTTTTCAGTATTGTTAATCGCAACCTGCGCTTCTTCACGCAGTTTATCCAGGATCTCTTCATTGGATGCCTCCCTTGGGAAACGGTCCTTATTATCTCGGCTGTGAAATACAGTAGCCATCTTTAAATCTGGCAATTTCTTTTCCCATGACCGTCCGAACAGTGTAACGAAATCGTCCTGTGAATCTTTTCTCAGGGATTTGGCATCTGTAATGACTGCGAGCAATTGTTCGTTGCGGGCATTGTTGCTCAAGTTGATAATCAGATCAGGAATTGAAACCTCGAGGGTAACACTCATCCCCCCAGCAAGGTCAAGACCCAGATTGATCTGTTTTGATTTCGCTTCCTGGTAGGTATAACCAAATACAGGATAGATAGGGGTGTTGGAGTTTTTGTTAAGAAACTCAGCTTTGTACTTATCCTGAAGGTTGAACTCCTGAAGCATATCCAACTCACCATCTGCCGCAATTACTGAGTCAGCCTTCAGTGCTGCATAATCGTCAGCCTCTTTTTCAAAGGACGATGTTACAAATGAGAAAGAAATCTGAAAAAGACAGGCAATTGCCAGAAGAATGGTAAAAAGCCAAATGGCGCTTTTGTTTTGCATTTGTGCAGTGTTTCGATTTTTTTTCGAGCCGCAAATATAGACTATAAAGTATAATTTCCCAATCTCATTTAGCTTTCCATATACATTATTTATTTATTTGTTTTTCAAACATTTATGGATTCTTTTTTAATAATCAAAAGGGGAATTGCCGATCTAATTGTATTCCGAAAGTGGTTATCTTTATCAAAAATCTCTACCATTTTGTTCAGAACCTTACTCATATTACTCTATTCCACCACTGTGTGTGCCCAATTTGAAGTTAGCCCTTCTAATTCCATTCCTGTAAACTTTGGCAATGGCACAGCCATGCGCAATCCCTGGACAGGTGGAGTGAATGCAGTACACATATCCCAATTTGATCTCGAATCTACAGGCGCGAATGATGATCTGTTTGTGTTCGATAAAGCTGGAAATAGGGTCTTAATCTTCGATGCAATTCAAGAAGATGGTGTTAGGAAATATAATTTCAAACCATTGGTTTTTAATAACTTTCCTGCAGCACGCGACTGGGCATTGCTAAGGGATTTTGATTGTGATGGCAAAATGGATTTTTTTACCTACAGCCTGCTCGGTGGCTCTTTCAGTGCCTATCGCAATACATCCAATCCCGGAGGGCCACTCCAGTTCGTCCCAGAGACCGACATGATTTTGAGTCTATATGAATTCAGCACGAATACCTTCACAACCAACATCTATGTGAGTACCCAAGATGTTCCTGCAATCGTAGATTTTGATGGAGATGGTGACCTCGATATACTCGCTTTTTCAGTAGGGGGCACTTCCCTTGAATTTCATGAGAATTTCAGCATGGACAATGAAGGCAGCTGCTCCCTTAATGGATTCAAGCTGAGAAACCGTTGTTATGGTCAATTCTCCGAAGGAAGTGAGAATAATTCGATCGAAATAGGTGACCCATGCACTTTCAATGTTATCAACCCTAAATCAGGTTCCAGGCATATTGGGTCTACCATCTTCACTTTGGATGGGAACGGGGATGGCTTGCAAGACATTGTACTAGGCGATGTGACTTTTCCCAATTTGACTTATCTCGAAAACAGCGTTGGAAACCTTGGAATGGACAGCGTGGTAAGTGCTTCTCCGGATTTTCCAGCAAACATTGGAAACCTTCAAGTAAGTCTCGATAATTTTCCGGTAGGATTTCATCTGGACCTTGATGGGGATGGGGCGCGCGATCTGCTTGTAACCACGAATAATGTTTCATTCTCTAAAAACACGGAGTCCATTTGGCATTATAAAAATACCGGACTCGAAGAATTGCCGTATTTCGAATTTGTGCAGCAGGATTTCCTTCAGGATCAGATGATAGATCTCGGTGATTATTCTTCTGTTGCTTTTTTTGATTACAATTCTGACGGGTTGAAGGATATGGTCGTAAGTAGCCGGGGTGCGTATTTGGGCGCTGAAGCTTATAAGCCAGTACTTGCGCTTTTTACGAACATTGGAACTTCCGCAAATCCACATTTTCAGGAAACTGATTCAGACTGGTTGAGTATATTTAATTTGGGAGTAGGTACCAGCCCTCATTGCAGCTTTGGCGACTTAGACAACGATGGTGATATTGATATGATAGTGGGTGACCTTTCCGGGAAATTGCACCATTTTACAAACACTGCCGGTCCGGGCAACACAGCTGTATTTGAGCTCACGGGCTTCCTGACTTCGAATTCACAAGATATTGATGTAGGTCAGCAAAGTACCCCCCAAATTTATGATTTAGATGGAGATGAGATGCTGGACCTTATTGTAGGTGAACGGGTTGGTAATTTGAATTACTACCGCAATACGGGAACTCCTGGCAACTTCCAATTCACGCTGATTTCTGAAAATCTTGGCGGCGTGAACACAACAGAACCTGAGTTTTTCATAGGAAGCAGTGCTCCACACCTATATGTACATGAAGGCCAAACATATCTGCTTTCAGGCACAGAGCCTGGTAGACTTTATTTGTACAACAATATTGATGGAAACGAAAATGGCACCTATACACTTATAAGTACTGAAGCATTCGGGGTTCAAGCTGGAGGCAGAAGCAGGCCCTGGATAATTGATATAGACAATGATGGTGCAACTGACATTTTCTCTGGAAGTGTTGGTGGAGGAGTATTGTTTTATGAGGGCAATGGTCCTTTTCGGACCGGAGAAAATGAAAATTTAAAGAAGCAACTCCTGGTGCACCCGAACCCTGCCAATGATGAACTTTATATTCAATTGAGCACCGCCATGGAGCATTTTGCACATTATAACATTATGGATGTGCAGGGCAGAGTAGTTCTTTCAGGAATGTTGGCCGATGGAAGAATTGAAGTTGGAATGCTAGGGGCGGGATTGTACGTGCTTGAAGTAAACAGTGAAGGTAGAGTGGCCAGAACCAAATGGATAAAAGAATAGGCACCTGAGGAGGTGCCTATTCTTTATTTATTAATACGTAAATTGAAAGTGCTTAGGCAGAGATTAAATCCATTTTGTCAAGCACATCCATTACTTCTTTTACTGAATTGGCAGAGGCATACAGCAGTTCTTTTTCTTCATCATTCAATTTGAGCTCAATAATTTCTTCAATACCATTTTTCCCAAGACGGGTTGGCACTCCGAGGTAAATGTCTTTGAGTCCATATTGACCCTGAAGCCAAGCACAAACCGGGAAGATACGCTTTTGGTCACGCACCACAGCTTCTGCCATTTGCGCTGCAGCGGCACCAGGAGCATACCATGCAGACGTCCCGAGAAGATTCACAATTTCACCTCCACCCTTTTTGGTTCTGTCAATGATGGCATCGAGCTTTTCTTTCGAAATTAACTCTGTAACAGGTATTCCTGCCACAGTGGTATATCTTGGAAGCGGAACCATAGTGTCACCATGACCACCCATCAATACGGCCTGAATATCCTTAGGAGAAACGTTGAGTTCCATTGCAATGAATGAACGGTAGCGCGCCGTATCCAGCACACCAGCCATACCAAATACCCTTGATGAATCTACCTTAGCAGTGAGGTAAGCTGCATAAGTCATGACATCCAGCGGATTGCTCACGATAATAATCTTTGCATTTGGCGAATGCTTTATGGTATTCTCAGTTACACTTTTAACAATTCCAGCGTTGGTAGCAATAAGATCATCCCGGCTCATACCTGGCTTTCTTGGAAGGCCAGAAGTAATGATAACAACCTCAGAACCCGCAGTACGGGCATAATCATTGGTAACACCTACCACACGTGTGTCGTAGAGGTTTACCGGAGAAGTCTCCCAAATATCAAGTGCTTTCCCTTCGGCAAATCCTTCCTTAATATCAAGAAGCACAACCTCATTGGCTAATTCGTGGTGAGCCATAACATTGGCACAAGTCGCACCAACATTTCCAGCACCTATTACAGTAATTTTCATGGTGAATGAATTGATTTCGTTGTTTAACGCGACAAAGATAAGAGATGATAAAGAATTCTATCTTTTAATTCTATTTGGAGTATAACAATATCTAAAGATTGGACACCTAATTTACGATGGTAACTGAATAAATGTATATTTAGCGCTGCCAAAATTAAAGCGACTATTGCAATTGAGAAGTTTTAATAAGAAAGTTTTAGAAGCAAAAAGCAACCAACACTTACCTATCCCGTCTTGAAAGTGCTTACCGCAAACAATATAAGCGAAGATGAGCTTAAAGCGCTGATTGACGGATGTTTAAAAAACAGCCGGAAAAGTCAAGAAGCAATATATAAGCTGTATTATGGTAAGATGATGGCCGTATGTCGGCGTTATACCAATAACGACGATGAAGCAAAAGATATGCTTCAAGATGGTTTCATCAAGTTGTTTAAAAACATTGAAAGGTTTAACTTTCAAGGTTCTTTTGAGGGTTGGGTGAGGCGGATTGTTGTTAACACCGCAATTGATCATATCAGAAAATCGAAGCACGAATTTCTGTTGATGAATGAAAACCAGTCCATTGAAGACTTTGGTGACAACCTTAACGAAGAAGAAGACGTAGATGAGAGCGAAGAGATAAACCTTGACGTAGGTGATGTGAAAGTAGCTATGGACAAACTGTCAACAGCGTACAAAACGGTTTTTAACCTTTATGTATTTGAAAACTACTCTCACCAACAAATTGCAGACTCTCTGGGAATAAACATTGGCACAAGCAAATCTAATTTAGCGAAAGCGAGAGCCAATTTGAGAAAAATATTAATGACTGATTTAAAAAAGAGGAATGGATAACAATCTGAGCGCATTTGAAAGAAAACTCAGGGAAACCTACGAGCAGTTTGAGGCACCTTACGATCAATCGCAATGGCGGGAACTTGAAAAAGAACTTGACATTGCCGCACCTACAACACTGAGATACTTCGGTAGCATTACTACTGGAATAGCAGCTACAGGCTTGGTGTTTATGATGATGCTTTTTCTCTTCTCAGATGTAGATACGACCCACAATGTGTCAACATTGGCAGAACAAGTGAATTCTAATGAAGATGGCAATTCATCAGATATTGCATCGGTGCCAGGCATATCAGACATCTCTGAAGCTGACGCTGATACAAGTTCTGCAGGTTCTGATTTAACCACTGTTGAAGATTTTGGTGGAGATCAAAGCAAATCCCAAACTACTGCATCTCAATCAACTTCGAGCAAAAGCAGCCCGAAGAAAGCTTCATCCAAGTCAATAAAAGATTCTAAAAACCAAACAAAGAATAAACCTGCCAATGCATCTTCTGATAAGCTTGTGCGTTCAGGATGCACCGGATTCACTATAGATTTTGACGCCGGTGATGAGCATGGGAAAGATGCAAAGTACCTTTGGAATTTTGGTGATGGATACTTCAGTAATGACCGCAATCCCTCACATACATTCAACAGGGCTGGCACCTTTGATGTATCACTTTCTGTTACTTCATATAGCACAGGACAAATATCGTCGAACGTAGTGCAGGGTATGATCTATGTGGTTGAAGCCCCTATTTCGCAGGTTGCTGTGGATGTAGTTAATGCAAATCAATTGGTGCTCAGAAATAAAAGCTTCAGGGCCAGCGATATTGAGTGGTTGATCAACAACAAATCCAGTGGAAATGGAAATAACTTGGCCATTAATCTTGCTGACAATACCCGTTTTGAAATTCAATTGGCAGCTTTCAGCAAAGTGGGATGCACTGATACGCTAACTGCAATCATTGAAAGTTCTCATGATTCATCACTCATTCCATCATTGGTGAATGCAGGAATGCTCGAAAATTTTGAGCCATCTAAGTACTTCACAGATGGTAAGGTTGAATCATTCAAAATTTTTGATTCCAGAAGTGGTAAACTTGTTTACGAATTCAAAGGGTTGAATTCCGAAAAGAAAATTGTATTCAGTACAGGGGAATACAAATGGGTATGCATGGGTAAAAAAGAAACCACATACACGGTCTACTCAGGTGAGTTTGACGTGAAGTAAAAATTCCTGCCAATCTCAGTATGATTTTTAAACACCACACCAATAAAGTGTGGTGTTTTTTATTCAAACCTGTCACATTAAGAACCTATGGTTGGTTGTTTATTTTCCTTGGAATCCTAAGAGGATAAAACCCATCTTTCAGAAGCCATTCAACCTATGGAACATTGGTTTCGTCGCCGAATAGTTGTGTTTCAGAATATGCATTTATCTGAAAGGTATAGCCGATGAAATATGAAAAGTACTTGTCTTGAAAAGGCAATAAAAAATTCGAGAAGAATCCCGCTATTGAATGTTGAAATGTCAAGGGCAACTACCTTTGAAATTTAACGTCATAATCCCAGAATAAACCAAGTCTAAAGTAAGCCCAAGCATACAAGGAATGCTATCTTTGTTGCTTGACAACTTTTGGAAGATCATATTAACCACCATGCGGAGATTATACCCTATTTTAACCATTCTATTGGTTTTTACCTTATTCGGCGCTAGTTCAAGTTCTTTGAAAGCGCAGTGTGTGCTACAAACCAACTGGACCTTCAATCCACCCATACCACCAACCGGAGCATACGATGCGGGAACCACAGTTGAAATTTGTGGCTCAATTACCAATTACATCACATCAGGTGCCAACTGGATACATGGTATAGAATTTAACCTTCCACCAGCCTACGATGTATCTTCGATCGTAGTGATAAGCGCACCGCAACAGTGCTCAGGCAACAATGGAGTGTGGTTGTGGATTCCTAATACAATTGTTTGTTCCGGATTGACTGTTGGTCCTGGCTTTTTTTATGATGTGAACAGCGGAGGCCCGCAAGATGGTAACGTTTGTAACAATTATGGTGACCCCTGTTTCGGTGCAAATGCCAACTGGAGTTGGTGTTTTCAGGTGACCTTGAACGCAGACTGCGGAGGTCCGGGAAATCCATTGGATGGAACATCTATAGTACCTCAGGTTCAGGTTTGGGGTGATGGTGATACAGGAAGTTGGGGACCCACTACAGCTCCTTGCAACGGTGTTGGCATAACAAGCTCACCTAATGTGACCATGACTGTAAACTGCTGTGATGCAGAATCTGGTGTTTCACCCGGTACTGTGCCTATTTGTGAAAACGGTACTTTTAATCTTATCGACGAACTTCTACCACCCGTGCAAACTGTAAATGGCACCTGGAGTGGCCCGAACGGAGCTTTGCCTGGCGGACCTAACGCTACTTTTGATCCTTTGGACCCTATTGGCTCCCCTCCCGGAGTGTATACTTATTCAGCAGTTGGTAGCAATGGGTGTATTAATTCCACCTCGCTTACCATGGCTTACAATACCCTGGGAATCATTGCTTATCCTGCCTATTGTCAGCTCACGCCTGTGCCGTTGATGACCTTACAAAACAACCCAAACTACACCCTTCCGGCAGGAGGTGATTGGACCAATCCGAACGGAGACCCAATTCCAAGTGGTATTCTTGATCCGCTTGCTCCACTTACCAGTATATCTGGTCCATATACATACAGTTATTACGACTCGAACAACTGCCTCACTACAGCAATTTTAAGCATCAGCCTTTCAACAGGTAGTCTAAATGGTGGGTGCCCTGCCACCATCGACGTTTGCTCTTTGGATCCACCTTTCGTGTTGCTTGATTCATTAGGATGCAACCCTGCGCCGGGTGGGCAATGGCTCCATAACTATGTGGGACCTCCGAGCCCAGGCTTTGTGGCATTTTATCCTTCTAGCCAAAGTACTGTAGCAATAGATCCAGGTACCCTTGCGCAAAATAGCACCTTCACTTATGCGCTTGGAACTCCCCCATGCACCCCAACTTTTGTTGATTTGACTGTAAACATGCATTTCCCGGCAAATGCCGGCGTCTTCACTCAGGTGAGTATTTGCGTAACGGATCCGCCCGTTGTGCTCGAAACACTTCTGAATGATGGCGGTATTCCTATTACACCTGGAATGAATTGGGCGACCAATGCAGGCGTGCCTATCCCGAATATTTTCGACCCTGCGGCAGAAGGTGTAGGCTTCTACCTCTTGAACTATTCAGGGGGCCTGGCAGGTACAAATTGCTTTGCTTTCAACGTTATGGAACTTACCGTGCTTCCTGCAAATGCGGATGCCGGAAATTCGAATACCACCATCGTGTGTGAAACGGATCCAGGATTTCAATTGGAAGACATTCTATTGGGAACCCCACAGGGTTCTGGAGTATGGACAGGTCCAAGTCCGAGCACCGCTGTGTTCAATGGATTTTTCATTCCTGGAACTACAACACCGGGAGTTTATACATATACGATAACGAGTTCTTGCGATTCAGATTTCGCTACAGTTACTGTAACAGTTAACACCCTTCCTGACCCAGGCACGGATGATATACTTGATGTGTGCAGCAACGCAACAAACATTGACCTATTTACCGGTTTGGGAGGTACGCCTGATGGCGGAGGTACCTGGACGTTGGCAGGGGCTCCCGTGAGCAATATTATCAATGGCAATGCAGTAACGAATGGTGCGGTTTATACTTACACTGTTGGCACTGGCACCTGCACCGCAAGCGCTACGGTAACGATAAATCTTATCAACGCACCTTTCGCCGGTACCGCTACCGCAACTCCACAATTGTACTGTACTACGGATGCAACATTCTCATTGTTTACCTTGCTGACTGTCCCACCTTCAGTAGTAAATGGCACCTATTGGACTGGCCCAGGTGTTTTTACCGGAGCGAGTTTTAATCCTGCTACCGCAGTGACCGGAAACTATACCTATTCCATACCTGACAACGGTTGTGGACCCGACAGTGAAACCATTTTTATCACGGTGGAAACTACTCCCAATGCTGGAAACAACGCCACGGTTAATGCTTGTCCCAATGGCGTAACACCAATTAACCTATTTGCACAGCTAGGGGGGGGAGTTACCACAGGCGGCACCTGGACTGCACCACCTTCCGGACCAACCAATGGCACCTTCACGCCTGGTGATCCTGCCGGTGTTTACACCTATGAGGTAGAATCCGCATCGGGGCAGTGTGTCGATCAGGCCACCGTAACGGTTAATTATCAGGTAATTCCAAGTGCCGGATCAAACGGAGCAATATCTGTGTGTGCAGATGCAGCACCATTTACTTTGTTATCCGTGTTGGGAACTGTTCCAACTCCACCTAGCACACCTCCTTCAGCAAACTGGTTTGACGCAACCCCAGCCATCGTCCCAGGTGGTGCAAACGCACAATTTATACCTGGTACAACTACACCCGGCGTATTTACCTATATCATTCCTGTGGCTGGTTGTCCAGCTGTGAGTGCAACGGCCACCATCACTGTAGTGCCACTGCCTAACGCTGGCACAAATACAACAGTAACTTTATGTGAATCCCTTGGCTCTATCGACCTTACAAGCTACCTAAATGGATCACCTGATGGGACTGGTACCTGGTCTTCGGGTAATCCATATGATATTTCAGGACAGGGAGGTACAAACCAAACCTTTACCTATACAGTTGACAACGGAACTTGTACAGACTCTAGTACCCTTACGGTAAATGTTGAATCAGCCCCCAACGCCGGAACTGGTAACACACTGACCTTTTGTTCGACAGATCCATGCTTTAACCTAAATACAGGACTTACGCCGCCATTCACCGCCGGTGGCACCTGGACCAATGGTGCTAATGCACCTACAACTGCCAACCAATGCCCTCCCACAATTGGCACTGGTGATACCTACACCTATACAGTGACCGGTGCGAGCTGCGCAAGTGCCACAGCACAGGTTGTCGTAGTTGTTGATCCAGTTGGGGCCACATCAAACCTCAATGTGGTATGTAGTGCCAACCAAACAGATTATACTGTCACCTTTGATATTTCAGGTCTTCCGACTCCTATTACAGTTACAGGAACTTATAGCCAGCCGTTTGCCGGAACAACCTTCACTTCTCTTCCTATTCCTCAGGGCACCAATTTCAGCTTTACAGTAGAGAACAGCGCTGCCTGCACTGATTTGGTTGTATCTGGAGCATCACCTGTGTGCAGTTGCCCTGCTACTGCCTCATTTTCAGGAGGAAATCAGTCGATTTGTTTGGGTCAAACAGCGAACCTACCAGTAACACTGGCTGGAACCGGACCATGGGTTGTAACGTACAATAACGGTACAGCTGTTAGTTCCGCTCCACTCACAGCAAGCGGTCAAAGTATCAGTGTAACCCCCACTGTAACGACCACTTACACTCTGATAGGTGTTTCAGATGCGAACTGTACATCAACAGCCGCCGGTTCTGTTACTGTGACTGTAGTGAACCCTCCGGATGCAGGACCGGATGTAACAACCAACCTATGTGCCACGGGAGCTAGTCTCAATCTGAATACTATTCTGGACCCCACAGCTGATCCTAATGGTGTCTGGACGAATTCAAGCAGCACAGTTGTAACGAATATTACCGTTAACGCTGCTTCAAGTGGGGTTTATACATACACCGTAACCAATGCCCCTTGCCCGGCTGATGCCGCACAGTATACCATCAACATTACCGATGCGTTGACTGTAACCGGAATTGTGACCACATGTAATGCTGCCCAAACCCAATACACAGTTGAGTTTACCATCAATGGTGGAACGGGCCCAGGTACTTACTCGGTAGGAGGTAATTTAATACCAGGTAGTACTTTCACATCTGCGTTAATTAACGTACCGAATCCTTACAGTTTCAACATTGACGATACAGGACCCTGCCCGCAAATCAATATCAGCGGTGCTGCGCCAAATTGCAATTGCCCGGCCACTGCTTCCTTTTCTGGTGGAAACCAAACGATCTGTCTGGGTCAAACAGCGAATTTGCCAGTAACCCTGGGTGGAACCGGGCCTTGGGTAGTAACCTACAATGACGGAACCACAGTTAGTACTCCTACACTTACAGCAAGTGGTCAGACCATCAATGTGACGCCTACTGTGACTACCACCTATTCTCTGGTGAGTGTTTCAGATTTGAATTGTACAGGAACAGCCGCAGGCTCCATAACCGTTAATGTTGTGAATCCACCTGATGCCGGACCTGACGTTGTAGAAGACATCTGTGCAACCGGTGCGAGCGTAAACCTGAATACATTCCTTGATCCCAGTGCGGACACTGGCGGCACATGGACAAATTCGGGTGGAACAGTGGTTACCAATATTACCGTTAGTGCTGCTTCAAGTGGAGTATATACTTACACAGTGACAAATGCACCCTGTCCGGCAGATGCCGCGAATTACACTTTTAATATTAGCGCCCCCATTACAATCACCGGACTTACTGCTGTATGCAATGCCGCCCAAACCGGATATACAGTTTCCTTTACCATAAATGGAGGAACTGGTGGTTTCACTGTTTCAAGTCCAAGCGGCCTGACAGGAACTCTAACTGGAAATACCTTCACATCCAATTTGATCAACACCGGAACCAACTATGACTTTGTAGTTAGTGATGCAGGACCTTGTCCTGATGTACCGGTGAATGGAGCATCTCCAAACTGTAACTGTACAGCGGTTGGCTCTATATCAGGAACTACCAATATCTGTGCGGGAAGCTGTGCGACGATTTCCTTTTCCCTTCAGGGCAATGATCCTTTTGATATTGTGTATCAAAACAGCAGCGACCCACTCAATTTGGTTGCATTGTCTGGCATCTCCAATGGCCACACCATTACAGTTTGTCCTTCCGGCAATGCTACCTATACTTTGATAAGTGTTACCGATGCCAATTGTACCGGAACCGTTCAAGGAAACCCGGTAACCATTACTGTAAATCCACCGCTTACCATCACCAACATCACTGAAACCTGCGATGCGGTAGGTGAAACTTACACAGTAACGATTACAACCAATGGTGGAGTGGATCCTATCAGCATAACTCCGGCGGGTGGTACCTACAATGCAGGCACAGACACGTACACCAGCGCGCCGATAGCAGCGGGCGCTTCCTATTCGTTCACTGTTTCAAATGCTGGAGCGTGTCCACCAGTCACAGTTTCCGGAACATTCTCATGTGGTTGTACCACAAGTTCAGGTGCTTTGCAAACCACACCAATCGTTGCCTGTACCAATGAAACCATTCAAGTGGTACCAACATCCGGACCTACACTCGATGCGAACGACATTTTCCAATATGTTCTCCACACAGGAACAGCCAATAGCATTGGTACTATTCTCGCTACTTCGGCAACCGGCTCATTTACCTTTACAGGTGGACTCGTAGCAGGTCAAACCTATTACGTTTCAGCCATTGCGGGCAACAGCAATGGACAGGGCGGCGTGAATCAGAATGATCCATGTTTTTCTGCCACCACCGGTGTCTCCGTAGTGTTCAACGCGTTGCCATCTGCGAGCATATCTGGCAACTCCACGATTTGTCCGGGAGAAGCAGTTAACTTTAATGTGAACTTTAGTGGATCCGGACCATGGAATTATGAATACACCATTAATGGGAGCACGCCTACACCGGGTACATCACAAACACCCACAACAACCATTCCCGCTACTACCCCAGGTACTTATGTAATAGTAATGGTCTCTGACAATAACTGCACAGGCTCTGCGACGGGTACAGCTGTTTTAGCAAATCATGGAGTACCTACAGCTACCATGGCTGGAAATCCTGATGTATGCGAAGGCAGTGGAGATGGACCCGAGATTGCATTTACCGGAACAGGACCTTGGACGTTTACTTACGCCATTAATGGTACTATCCAGAACAGTATTACTACCAATTTCCCTACATTCACTATTCCCGCAGAAAGCAGTGGTTTGTTTAGCATGGTCTCAGTTCAAGATGCCAATTGCCAGGGCACTGCAAGCGGGTTACTTTCCGTGAATGTGATTGAAAACCCAACTGGTCAAGTCACTGGAGGCGGTACTGTATGCCAAGGAAATACAGCACCGTTTACACTTTCGCTTACTGGCACAGGGCCTTTCGATGTGGTATACGCTGTGGGTGGCGTGCCACAGCCTGCGCTCACAGGAGTTTCAAACGGATATACTTTCCAATCAGGAGTTGCAGGAAACTATTCGGTTATTTCGGTAACGGATCAACACTGCTCTGGACAAGGAACCGGTGAGCCAGCAGCGCTTCAGGTGAATGCCTTACCTGATGGTGAAGTGATTGCAAGCAGCAACACGTTGTGCATCGGCCAACCTCTAAGCCTTACATTTAACATGGAAGGAACTCCTCCCTATAACATTACTTATGTGATAGATGGAGATACCATAAGTCTGAACGGTGTACCCAACAACTTTACCCAAACCCTAAGTCCTACTGAGTCTGTATTTGCGACTCTGGTGTATGTTGAAGACAGCTCAAATCCTTCCTGTGTATCTACAAACCCATCAAGTATTTATGTTCAAGTGGGTGAGCTGCTCAATGCCCCAGTTCTTGAAAACTACACCATTTGCTCAGGTTCCGATCCCTTTGAAATAGGTGTGGAGCCCGAAAATGGCATGTCCTATTCCTGGTCACCTACTACTGGCTTGTCCAATGCCAATATTTCAAACCCTACCATTCAATTGATTGAGCCAGGAGTCAATCCAAGGACATTTGTATACACACTTACCTCAAGCACCGGCGATTGTGAATCCGTGACCACATCTGAAATTACTGTTGACCCAGGACCACAGGCGAACTTTACCTATGGACCAAAGCCAGCCTCAGCCATTGACCCTACTGTGACATTCGACAATCTCACCCTGGCAAATGAAACCACTGCATACTACTGGGAATTCGATGTATTCGGTACATCCACAAAAGAAAATCCAACCTTTAAGTTTCCGGAAGGTGAAGAAGGTACTTATGGGGTAACCCTCACCGCTACAGATTTCGCCACTGGTTGTAGCGATACCTATTTTGACTTTGTCCGCATCAGGCCTGAAATGTTGATGTTTGTTCCAAATGCCTTCACTCCTGATGGAGATGGAATTAACGATTTGTGGGGACCTGTAATGGACAATATTGACGAAAACGAATACAGACTGACCGTTTTTGACAGAACTGGTAGGATTGTATTTGAAACACTCAAAGTGGATCAGAAATGGAATGGGTCCATGAATAATGGAGACTATTACGTTGAAAATGCTGTATACACGTGGCTGATTGAAACCAAGAATAAACTTACTTCAGAAGAATACGAATTCAGAGGAATAGTAACTGTAGTGAGGTAAAAAATAAACCTGCAAGAATGAAACCGATTATCAAAGGAGCTTTTGTGATTTTCCTGACCTGTCTGGGAGGATTATCTATTGCTCAGTCTTCAGATGACATTGAAGCACTCTCTGCATTTCTCCCAGATGGCAAGCTTTCGTATCTTCAAAACAACAATCCCAGCTTGATCGCAGAAATGGCCTACATCAATAAGCATGGTTATTACGTAAGCGACATGGAAGGCAAGAAAGATGCAAGTGAACTACCTGATGCTCTTCTGGTTCCTTCAATGTATGAAAATGCAATTCCGCTAAGCGAACAACTCATCACTTCAGGAAACTTAAATTTGCTGGCTTACCAATTCTCTCTTCGGCATGAAGAACATACTTACTACCGAATTGGGCAAAGTGGTAAAATGCTTGTAGTACTGCCACGCAAATTGGCACAGGAAAATTTGCGCAAAGCTTCTGTTACTAAATCAAAATGATCACTTACAAAACGACCATAAAAGTGCCCAAATCTCTCCTTTTCACCTTATTACTAGGGTTGTTTGTTTTTAGTGCCGAAATTTTGCATGCACAGGCGATAGGTATGATTAATGGCACCGTAACCGAATGTTCCGGCACCTTTTCTGATGATGGTTTCGGTAGTCCTTATAGTCCATCAGATTATGTTTTTACTATTTGCCCTTCCACTCCCGGAGATGTAATTCAGGTATCATTTGTGGCCTTCTCATTATTCACCAGTCCAAATCCAAACAACAGCGACTACCTGCAAATATTCGATGGTCCGACCACTGCTGATAATTCATTGGGCGATTATACGGGAGGTTCTCTACAAGGATTGCCGGTAACAGCCACTGTGAATAACCCAACAGGCTGTTTAACCTTTTCCTTCAATCCTTCAGCGAGCAGCTCTGGTACATTTCCCGGATGGGAAGCTTTGATTATTTGTACCACTCCATGTGCTCCCCCAACCGGAATTGCAGAAATTGTTGATCCACAACCTCTGGGAATCGAGCAGAGTGTAGGGGTATGTATAGGTCAACCCGTAACTGTTGGTGATGCAGGATCATTTCCAGAAAGCGGTTTTACCCTTGAAACCTGGATTTGGAATTGGGGAGATGGAGATGCAGACACCTTATTTAGTCCTGCCAATGCAACACATTCGTATAGCGAACCCGGGGAGTATATTGTAAGCCTATCGGTCTATGATAACAATGATTGTAGAAATTTGAATCTCGACCCCCTTCAAATATTGGTAAGCACGATCCCGATATTCAATACAGCCTTTGTTTCTCCAATTTGTGTAGGAACATCTGCTGAAATAAATGGAGATCCAATTCAAAGCGTTACCTGGACCGCCTTGCCACCCCAAGTTGTAGCGGGAGAAACCTATCTCGCTGATGGAGCGGGATTTCAGTATTCTTCCACGTTAACCTTCGATTTCTTCGAACCAGGAGCTACACTGGACAACTGTGACGATTTTCTCAATCTTTTTGTAAATATTGAGCATACATATTTAGGCGATTTAGGATTTTCTATAACCTGCCCCGATGGCACGCAGGTTTTGCTGCTGGATTGGGGGCAAAATGGCGGAGGAGGTACCTTTCTAGGTAATGCAGTTGACAATGATCCCAACAATGACCCTGGTGTTGGGTTCGACTATGGTTGGGCACCCGGACTAACCAATGGAAATCTTGATGATCAGCCTTTTGGTGATCTGGTACCAGTAGATGGAGGACCACTCGGACCAAACGGTAATGCAGTGCCCTCGGGATTTTATGAAAGTGACAATGATATGTGCCAACTGGTAGGCTGCCCGCTCAACGGTGGGTGGACTTTCTCAGTAAGTGACAACCTTGGGGCTGATAATGGCTACATTTTCTCATGGGGCATAAGCTTCGACCCTTCACTGTTTCCCGATGTAACCACCTTCACTCCAGTTATTGGTTTGCAGGCAGACTCCTCCTATTGGGAGGGGCCCAATATTGTGAATACTTCTGCCGATGGAAACCTCATTGAAGTATTGCACGATGTGCCTGGAAGCTACGATTACACATTTTATGCAACGAATAACTTTGGTTGCACCTTTGACACCACCGTTACCCTTGAAGTCATCGAAGGTCCAGATATCACAGCAGGCCCAGATCTCATAGTATGTGATGTGCCAGTAATGCTCCAAGCTGGTCTAGAAGGTCTTGAAGATGCGTCGTGCGACAACTCTGCTGGCACATTTACTTACTGCTATGGCGAAGGCGCTAACCTTATTGTGACGTACTGCCCTGATACCCCCAATGATGGCATAACTTTCATGGATTTCGTCATCAACTCAGGTTCTCTCGAGAATTTCTTTGACAATATGTTTGTCTATGATGGTCCCAATACCAGCTCCCCATTAATTGCCGGTCCCATTTCTGGAAATCTCACGGGACAATCTTTTTCTGCGTCCAATCCAAGTGGTTGTATCACCTGGCAGCTTACTTCCGATGGATCAGTAAGCTGTCAGTCGGGGTCGATGCCCGAGTTGAACATTAGTGTAACCTGCCTCGGTGGAGGGGGACTTGTTTGGTCATGGGATCCACCCACAGGTCTATCAGATCCGAATGTGCAAAACCCCATGGTACTTGTAGACCAGGTAACAGTTTACACCGTTTCCGCATACCCTCCACAATTTCCAGGTTGTGTCGTTACCGACCAAGTCATTGTTTCACCAGATCCTGCTGCTGATCCTGGCCTGGATACAGATCTGATACTCTGCTTTAATGAACCGACTTCAACCCTTCTCAATTATCTGGATGGAACCCCAGCTCCCGGAGGTGTTTTCACCGATAATGCAAGTGGGCAAGTGGTGCCAAATAGCTTCACACCCAGTGATTATCCCAATGGCACAACAGTGAGTTATACTTACACCGTATCAAATGGTGTATGTATTGGTACGTCTGAGTTAAATATAGAAATACTTCCATCTACAAACACAGACTGCTGCCAGACCAACGCTCTTGCAGGAAATGATGGAATTCCCTGCTCACTCGTCTATCAACTTAATGGATCAATTCCGGTAGGTGTCGGAACTTGGTCAGGACCACCGAATGTAACGTTTAGCAATATTAATGACCCTAATGCTATAGCCAGCTGCACTTCTCCTGGCGGACAAATTATTCTGACCTGGACAGACAGCAATGGGGCATTCTGTGAAGCTTCTGATCAATTGACGGTTGCCTTCGCCGACACTTTGTCGACCATTGTAGTGCCAAATGATGCGCTGTGCAATAGCGAGTGCAGTGGTTCTGCCATAGCGGTAGTAAGTGGTGGAACATCATCTAGTGGTGCTTACAATTATGAGTGGTACAGTGGGGAACCAGGCTTTACGGGTTTCATCCGTGACCTGATGTGTCCTGGGGCTCATTCAGTAAAAATCACCGACTTTGTAGGCTGTACTGATTCAGTTACATTCGAAATAGGTCACCCAATGCCTATGCCAATATTGGTTTCAGCATTTGCACCCCTTTGTGCTGACTCTTGCAACGGTCGCATCATCATTACTTCAGCAGGAGCTACAGAATACAGCTTCGATGGAGGTGAAACATGGCAGGCAGAGAATGAATTATTAACCTGTGCCGGTGAGTACACTGTTATTGCTAGAAACGAAAACCTCTGTACAGCATCTGGCGTTGCATCTCTAATAAATCCTGATAAATACACTGCGGCATTCAATATCAACCCCAATCCTACCACCACTGAAAATACTTTGGTCACCTTCCAGGATGTTTCGTATCCTGGACCTGTAGCCAAGTCAGAATATAGATTTGGTTTAAACCCAATATTAGGCACTTCTGACATTCGGTTTTCTTCCTTCATCTTCCCAAGTGATACCGCCGGTACGTATGAAATAAGACTGATTTCAACCAGTGTGAATGGCTGTATCGATACCCTTTCTCAGGATTTGGTAATCAGGGAAGAGTTGCTTTGGTTTATACCAAACAGCTTCTCGCCAAACAACGATGGCATCAATGAAATATGGAGACCCATCGCCCAGGTTGCAGATTTTCGTGACTACCGGGTTTCTATTTTTGACCGTTGGGGCAGGGAAGTCTTTTCTACTACCAATTATGAACAAGGCTGGAACGGAGGTGTAAAAGGCTCTGACTATTTTGTTGAAGCTGGTATATACACCTATCTCATAAAGGTATCATCATCTACTACTGAGGATAAATTCGAATTTACAGGGTTCATTACCGTGTTGAGGTAGGATGCTTTCCGATTTTTCAAGGTAAAAAAGGAATACCTGTAGTTGTTTCAGTATTTTCGTTGCCAAATAAACTCCTTTGGCGAACCTTCTGCACATCGTATGGGATGTAAGTCCCGAAGCTTTTACAATTCCTTTTATCGATTGGCCTGTTAGATGGTATGGGCTGCTTTTTGTTCTGGGCCTCATTGTTAGCCAGTATATCATGTTCTACGTATTTGAGCAAGAAGGCAAGACCCGAAAAAATGTTGAAGACCTTACAATCTACGTGGTGCTGGGTACAATTATTGGTGCACGTCTCGGTCATGTTTTCTTCTACGATGCAGCCTATTATCTGAGCAATCCAATTGAAATTGTAATGGTTCAAAAAGGTGGACTTGCCAGTCATGGTGGTGCCCTTGGAATCCTATTGGCAATTTATCTCTATTGCAAAAGATACAAATTTGGATTCCTTTGGCTTATGGACCGTCTGGTTATAGTAGTTGCCTTTACTGCTACTTGTATTAGATTGGGCAACCTTATGAATTCTGAAATTCTGGGCACTGTTACCGAAATGCCTTGGGCCTTTCTCTTCGTACAGGCCAAACCCATGGAGCTCTCTTTGGACCCCAGACATCCCGCACAGTTATACGAAGCAATATACTGCCTTATCCTCATGGGAATTACCTACAACATTTGGAGGAAGCAAAAAGCAAAATTGAAGGAAGGATTCTTATTTGGATTGTTTATGATACTACTCTTCAGCTTGCGATTTTTGGCTGAATTTCTTAAAGAGAATCAAGAAGCATTCGAAGACAATCTTCCACTGAACATGGGGCAATTGCTCAGCATACCTTTTGTTCTGGCCGGAATCTATCTGGTGTATCGGTCAAAACAACCGGTTTCATTGCAGAAAACATGAATCAACTCCTGATCGCTTCACTTCTTCTTTTAGGACACGGAACATTGTGGGGCCAGGATAGCGAAGTTTTCAAGCGATATGAATCCATGAATAAGGAGTTCCGCGGAGATGAGCGCTTCAGGATTGGCTTCTACAACGTAGAGAATCTTTTTGATCTGGTAGACGATAGCCTTAAAAGTGATGAAGCATTTACACCTGAAGGAGAGAATCGCTATACCTACTCAAGATACAGGAAGAAATTGGATGGTCTGGCCAAAACCATGGTGGCATTGGGCGGATGGGAACCTGTGGAGCTAATTGGTCTCTGCGAAGTGGAAAGCAGGTGGGTACTGGATGGACTTATCAAAATATCACCTTTGAAAAATGCGGGGTATGAAATAATACATGAGGATTCACCAGATTTCAGAGGCATTGATGTGGCATGCATATACAGACCAGATAAGTTCAATGTGATCAATTACAAGTACTACAGGGTAAAGTTTCCTTTTGCGCCAGACCGAAGCACCAGAGATATGCTCTATGTGAAAGGAAAGCTCAACAGCGGCGATACGCTTCACGTTTTTATAAACCACTGGCCTTCTC
>JBGTBE010000089.1:0-14225 GCA_041749535.1 Cryomorpha sp.
TGGTCAAGCTCCATCTGTAATTTTTCAAAGTTCTAATCTGCTTCAATAGCTTGCTTAAGAAGACTCTCCAATTCTTTATTTACAGCTTTGGGGTCCATAGTTTTAATTTCTGCATCAAGTGCCTCGATAGAGGAGTTTAGGGTATTATACTCAGTCTCGACTGCGATAATTCGTTTCTCATTTTCATCAATCTTACGCTGTGTTGATTCCACTTCCTTCTGAGATTTCGATGCAGTTTTATCAAGGCTGTTTACTTCTTTTTGAATTACCTTTTCTCTATCCATTTTTTGCTGATCTTTAGAAACGCCGCTTAGATCAGCTTGTATGGCCTGCAATTCACTGCGTTTGGCATTGCCTTGGGCTGAAGATGTGGCTTGCTCTAGCTCAGCGGCTTTTATGGTTGCGCTGAGTTTTGTTTGTGTCTTTTCTAAGGATCGTTTGTCTTTGTCAAGTTTTTTTAGTGCTTTTCGATTTGTCTTCAAAGTAGCAACCTTTTGATCATAACCAAAGGCTTCAAAAGCAGCTCTTTTCTGATTGTGCATTTCCCTTATATTCTCAGCATCGCGTTTTGCTTGTTCAGCAGCTGGTCGCACCTTTACCAAGCTCTTTTCAAGTTTCTCAATCTCTTTCTCTTCATCTTTCACATATCGCTCTAGCTCATTTATTTCAGATTTGAGCGCAGACTTTTCAGCAGCTTCATTCTGCGATAGTGCAGGTAGTGCAATTAGGAACACGAATACAGTAAAAAGGGTAGCTTTCATAATTTATCGGTTTGGGTGGGCACTGATTCAGTCAAGGTCGAAAACATGCTGGTTAGTTCTTTCATAAGTGAAAGCCCCTTGTTTTTCGTATACCATTCATGCACCTGTATTGCAAAAGTATCAAAAGGAACCGAATGCTCTATTAACTTTTTGTAATCTAGTACCATTCTCTGTACTTCTGCTGGCCTCGGCCCCCATGATGCTATTTCTTCAATACCATCTTCTTTGTATATGATCAATTTTGGAATTGATCTAGAGCCATAGGTTAGATGTAAATCCATAAATGCTGGGTTTTCATCGCGGTATATTATTCTCAATTCCACACCGGTAACATCAGCCAAAGCTGCTATGACAGGTAAGTTTTGGGCTGCATCCCCACACCATGCCTCAGTTATGGCGATCCACTTGGTGCTAAATGGTATTGCATTCACTACAGCAATCAATTTTTCGTCGAGCACCGTTGTTTTACCAAGCCTTCGCATTCGCTTAAGGTTTAGCTTGGTGTAATCAGCGAGTATCTGGGTTTGATGTGGACCGCTTGTTTCACCTGCTTCAACATATTTTATGACATCATTTAAATATTCATCGTATGATATAGATGCTTCTAGTGCTTGTTTTACAATTGTTATCATTTTTAAAACCTATTTTTAAGTATTAAAACCCCGTACTTTGTTGAATTGTTCAATTAGCCTATGACCTTCCTTGAAGTGGTAGTAGTCCTGTGTGCAATATACCTCTTGGTATGCTTGTTTTACTTTATTTTTCAGGAACGATTGCTTTTTGTGCCCATTGGTGGTTGGCATCCGGATAAACCCATTGAGTTGGGAAGTGATTTTGAAGAACTTACTCTGAGCGGAATTGAAGGAGGTACCATACACGCTATCCACATCAAAGCCAGGCAGTCCCGAGGATGTATTTTATATTTTCACGGAAACACTGGAAGCTTGGTACGATGGGGACCCATAGCAGAAGAGCTCACGTCCTTTGGCTTTGATGTATTTCTTGCCGACTACCGAGGCTATGGCCGCAGCTGTGGCAAGCGAACAGAAGAAATACTTTATGCTGATACTTTGCTCTGCTATAAGCACCTGCTTACCAAATACCGGGAAGAAGAGATATGCCTGTACGGCAGATCACTCGGCTCTGCAATGGTTTGTTGGCTGGCGGGACGCACCAAACCCAATGCAGTAATTCTTGAAACGCCTTTCAATAGCATGTTGGAGGTTGCTAAATACCATTCAAGGTTTATACCGGTTAAGTTTTTCCTTCGATATTCATTCAGGAATGATATTCATTTACGAGGAGCGCAGTCACCCACCTTGATAGCGCACGGTACCAAGGACCGGATCGTTCCTTACAGGCTTGGACTCAAACTCTACCAATCGGTCAAGGATCGCATTCACTGCGAAATGATTACTATTCCTGGAGGTAAGCATGGCAACCTAAATGGGTACCCAGTTTTCCATCAGGGAGTTGAGCGATTTCTAAACCAACACTTTAAACAATTGAAAGATTGAATGCCTGGATTTATTCTCTAGCCCCCAAACTTTAGGACAAATCTATATCTCCTCTACGGTTTTCACATTGTCGGTAATTACCCTTTCAATTAACATTCGCCTGGGATCAATTGCAGCTTTGGCCGGAAAGCTGTCAGTCAACAAGGTAAAGCTCGATGCATTTTTAGTTACCTGCACACGTTTCCATGTACTGAGTCTTTTTTCGTCACTGTCATTGTAAACCCCGATATCTACCCAATCCTGCAATTTGTGTTCTGATTCATTTCCAAGCGAATCTGCATACAATTTACGCGACTCCATTTCAAATGACACCTCATACTTTCCATTTGGTAGTTTCTTGGCGGTGGCTTCCTTGAGCCTGAAATCGTACAATGTGATGTTCTTAATCCAGTCTTCAATGAGGTATTTAAGGCTATCAGGCACCCTTGGATCCAGGTGCCGCAGGTAATCGAGTGAAGTAGGGTAGGGAGGCTCAGCATATCGGTACTCTTCCAAAAAGCTTCGGAGAGAAGTATTCATACTGTCTTCACCAATATAATCTTGCAGCGCATAGAGCAACACACTTCCTTTTCCATAATGAATGTACTGCTGATTTTCGACCTTGTACAAGGGAAGTTCCTTTTCAGCTTCACCACTTCGGCCCCTCAAATAGCGGTCGTAGTCGTACTTCAGGAAATTCTTCATCTTCATATCATCACCACCTGATTGCTCCTTCATAACCATAAGGCTACTGTACTCAGAGAAACTTTCAGTGAGCATTGTTCCTCCTTGCATCAGTGCCGGTATTTCCTGGTGCGCCCACCATTGATGCGCCATTTCATGGGCAATAACTGCATCAATCACATTGTTTTCTGTTTCATCTTCGAGATTTATGATAAACCCGAAGCTTTCAGAATACGGCATTGTACCCGGAAAAGCCTGGGCGAAAGTGCTGTATCTCGGAAATTCCAGGATTCTGGCTTGCTTGTGATAATAAGGTCCAAAGTGTTTTTCGTAATACGCGAATGAGCGCTTTACAGCATCCATCATTCTCGGCACATTAATTCCGTGGCCCGGATGATGGTACACTTCAATATCAACAGCTCCATACTTAGCCCGTGCCACTTCGTAACGCGCTGACATAAAATTGTAGAAATTCTGTGATGGTTGATCTAATTTATAATGAAAATATCTCCGTCCATCGGCAGTCCACTCCCGGATGAGAGATCCCGGTGCGACTGCAATCTGATCAGGAGATGTAGAAATAACCGACTCAACGTTTACCCAGTCAGCCAATCCATCGGTCAGATAGTTGGAAAGACACACATGTCCGCATGGATATTCCAGCTTCGGCATGCGGTCCTTTGGCAGCAACCCATATTTCTTCCTGTCATTTTTATCGCCCAATTCAACACCTTCGGAATAACCGAGGCTTGGTAAAATGTCGAAATTGTTAAGGAAGGTTCCATTCTCAAGAATGTTTGTATTACCTATACTATTTGTGAACCCTTTGGTGATGTACGATGTTTTGATGTTAATCTCCAAAGAATCACCAGGCAGCATGGACACTCCCAACTTGAATATCATGAAGCCTAGCTCTTTATCGTCATTAACCAGGGTCGCTCCGGGTATATCAATTTCGTTCGACCAGCTTTGGTTATAATTGAAATACAGCGTATCAATAGCCAATTGGGACTTATTCAAGAACTTGGCTTCTGCTTTTACATATACATCTCTCTTTTCAGGGATGATGTCGATGACATAGGAAATGTCAGTGAGCACAGGAAGAGGTTTGCCCTGATGTATTTTGTACTTCTTCTCATATTCTACAGCTTCCAGTTCTTGCTGCTTATCAGATTTATAAGGATTTAGAATGATGGTATTGTAGTATACAAATCCAGCCAAGGCGAGCCATACCACTCCCGTTAAACCAAAGGCCAATCGGGTGCCTTTGTTGAAATTTGATCTAGCCACTTTCAGCTTTTCGCGAAAGCCCGAAACCACACTCCTGGGCCAAAATAACCCTGCAATGAGAATTAAAAGGACCGCAAAAACAAGCCAATATGCATCAAACCACAAGGTGCCTATGAAGCTGGGACCGAATCCGCTCATGTCTGAATAGAATATGCCCGGCGATCCACCTGGTTGCAGCATGTTGCTCTCCCAATGCACCACCGAAAGCAATATACTCCACACGGTGATAAAGAGTATCCCTGCGAAATACCCTATGTATCTGTTGTTTAGAATAGTTTGGAGCAAAACGAAAAGTGATGCTAAGATGATGTAGCCCGGAAGGGTATCTACAAGAAAATCAATAAGGTATACATCTAGTTCAATGGCGGTATAGCCCCGCAATAATTGTGCTGATATACCCATCAGAACAAAAAGGATGTGGAGAAGCACAGCAATCGAAACCAGACTGGCCACCTTTGCGAATATGCTAATAAAGTTCTTATGTGGTGTAGCATTAATCACCTCATGAATCTGGCTTACCCTGTCTCTCCAAACCAGCTCCCCGCTAAAGAAAATTACCACGATTAACATGAAAAGTCCTGTGCTACCTGAAATATCTTCCATTACCTTGTAGGTGACTGGATAGGATTGGAGACCATAGTACTCGTAGCCTTCTATAAGACTGATAAAAAGCAACAATACACCGAATATGGCTACGATTCTAAAAACCACATTCTTAATGATGCTCAATGTATTGGCCTTGTAAAAGCTCATGAATTGCAGCCAGTTCAGGTTGCCTCCGAAACTAGAAATCGCTGCAGGCTTGGCAAGGGCTCTTACATTCTGACTGTCATCGCTTTCGGTCTTTATTTTTCGTTTGCTAAAACGCATTTTTTCCCGAAAAGAAAAACTTATAAAAGATAGGGAGGAAACCAGAATTCCTACACCAAGCCAGAGCAGCCTATTCTGTAATATGAGTCCTTCAAATACTGGACTTAGTGTATTTCTTTCTGTAGGGGTAAAATAGCGGCTGTATACATTAAACGTGCGAATTCCAAACACATCGGTTATTGCCGCAATGGTTTCATTGTCAATGTCGGAAAGAAAAGTTCCCGATGCAAAGTAGGCCACTATAATCGCCATAGCACCTACGAAAGACACGATGGTATTTTTGTACCTGTGCGCAAGGAAAAAGATAATACTTCCCGCCACAAACATGTTTGGAAGTATAAAGATGAAATAGTTGTTGATGAGCGTGGCTGAGAAAAACGGACCAATCCGGTCTGCATCTATCCAACCTGCAAGTGGACCAACTATGGAGCCCACCAAAGCTCCGAAATACACTCCCAACATGGGTATGGTAGAAAGGATAAGCGCTCCTACAAATCTTCCCCAAAAGTATCCAGACTTGCGAATGGGAAGATGAAACATAATCTCATTGAACTGATTGTTGTGGTCTCGCAATGCAGCATTGTTGAAAAATGCAGCTGCGAAGAGCAGCCCAAATATTCCTAGAATCAATGTGAATGTAGTGAGGGTATATGGAGAGTTTCGGAATACATTGCCAACTGCACCACCTATTTGCACATTATCACTGCCCACAGCGCCAAAACACATCAGCGCTACGATGAGAAAAAATATATAGAGCATAGGGCTCTTGAAGGCCGTTTTGAGCTCTAGCTTTAGAAATTCTATGAACATATTTATTCGGGATTAGGCGTGAACACCAGAGTGAATTTTAACGAAGAATACATCTTCCAGATTGGGTTCCACCGCTGAGAAGCCATCACCAGGATTGGAGTCGCTGAGCACATGTATTTGGGGCTTTCCAGCTACCATTTTGTCTGATATCACGTGGTGTGTTGACCTGTAGGTATCCACTGCTGATCGATCCACAGCCTTCATCCAAACTTTTCCCTTCAATTCAGTGAGTACGACTTCCGGAGAACCTGTGTACACAATTTTGCCAAGATTCATAATAGCCATAGCAGAGCACAATTCCCTTACATCGTCCACAATGTGGGTAGAGAGTATTACCACCACTTCCTGTCCCACATCGGCTAGAAGATTGTGAAATCTATTTCGTTCACCAGGGTCTAATCCTGCAGTAGGTTCATCAACGATAATAAGGCGGGGGTTGCCAATGAGTGCCTGGGCAATACCAACCCTTTGTTTCATTCCACCAGAGAATCCCTTTACGCTTTTGTTCTTCTTATCGAAGAGGTTTACCTTTTCAAGGAGATAATGCACCAATTCCTTGCGCTCTCCTTTCCGGGAAATGCCCTTTAAGATTGCAACATGATCAAGAAGTTGCTCTGCGGTAATTCTTGGATATACACCAAACTCTTGCGGGAGGTAACCCAATACCTTTCGCAGCTCAGTAGGATTATTCAGTATGTCAATGTCATCGAGCGTAGCAGAACCTGAGTCGGCTTCCTGCAGAGTGGCCAATGTTCGCATTAGGCTAGATTTACCCGCTCCGTTAGGCCCTAGCAATCCAAACATTCCGTTCGAAATCTCAAGACTTACATCGTCAAGCGCTTTAACTCCATTTGGATAAATTTTAGATAGATTTTGGATTCGAAGAGTGGCCATAGATTTCGGGTTAAATTTGGCGCAATATATAAAAGCGCAGAGATCTTCAGGTTTGAATTAAGCCGAGAGTGAAATAATAAGGTTAAACGGAAGTATCTGGTTAGGAACGGGACCCTAAAAGGCGCCTACTATCCAGTCAAGGGTGACCATAGCTTTAATTTACTGCAACTTCAGCATTGATTCTTCCCCAACCGAATTGTCCATCGCGTGCTGGGTAAAAATTGGATGATTGCTTCATCCGTCCTAATACATTTTCTCTGGATTGTGATGTGTTTGTAGACCACACAAGTGCAGCAATGCCAGCTGCAGTTGCAGTTGCTACTGATGAACCTCCGGTATAGGCAGGAGCTATTCCTGTGTTTGCCAATGTAAGTGGGGTTCGATTAGAGTTGCTCATGTCTTCCATAGTAACTACAAAATCTACCTCAGGACCGCTGTGGCAGGAAGTGCATTTCTCCATGTTGCCAAGTGGACCTGTTTTAATCCCGGTTACTGCAAATGTGTTACTAAGATTAGCAGGGAAAACGACCCCAACAAAAGTGGTAAATGTGAATGATGTACCTGCTGCGATGAAAATCATTTTGCCTTGATTGTATGCAAAGTTGATGGCATCAGTCACTTGACCGCTAGAAAACAAGTCGCCCATTGACATGGATATAATTTTAAGGTCAGCTCTGTTTCCCAATAGGGTAAAGGCGTCGCTTACACCATCTTTCTCACTGCTTGCATTCACCACTACATCTTCACTAGCCCTAATCGCTATCAGGTTGCTTTTCCATGCAACACCACTTGGGGCACCATCACTATTAAAAGGAGCAACCAGCGTTCCTGCCATATTTGTGCCATGGCCACATTGATCATCTGGCCCGTCGTTGGAGCAAAAAATAAAAAATGTACATGTTTCGTGCGTTCCCAATTTCTCAATGGTTCGGTTAGATGAGTATCCATTTCCAAATTGCGCACCTAGCTTCGCTTGTGATGGAGAAACTCCAGTGTCGATAAGGCCTACGGTGATATTTGCACCCTGACTCACCGGTCACGCCTTGTGTATTTTCATGGGAATATAGTTCCAACTCACCATAGCACCCTGAGGTGCCATATAAAAATCTGATGTTGGAACATTGGGCGCTGGGACGTTTCCCCCACATCCGCTGTCAGAGCGATCTACATTGTTGCTCTCCTCAATACCAAAACCCATGGGTTCGCAATATCTGGTAACTGAAAAGTTTCTCAGAGTAGCAAGAATTTCATAATCCCAAACACGCAGGTTAAGGTAGGGAAGGGGCTTCTCACCAAATGCCAGGATATCTTCACTTACCCATGTGCGATAGGTGTAGCGTCGGTTGTATTCAGAGATTAAAAAGTCCAATATAGCTTCCCTCACCACTTTCCACGATCCGGAGTTTGGATCAATCAGGTGAATGCTTTCATCTAGTCCCATAAATCCATCAGGCTGATAGCCAAGAGAAATGATGGAATCGGTTGCAACCGCGGCGCTCCAAATGATGTAGTCATTCATTTCACTCCAGTGAAAAATTCCTTTGGAATCAATACTGTTGATCGCCATCTCACTCAATTCTTCATAGGTGAGCGGTTCTCGCCCTGCCAAAGGTTCTATTTCATTGAGTAAATGAAGTGAAAGTGGCGGATGTTCACTTGCCGTCTGCTCTTCCGCGATATCCTTTTGGCAAGAGGTCGCAACACTAAATATACCAATCAAAGCAATGATTGGAACGCATTTACAATTTCTTATCATGGTTGCATAGAATTAGGTATAAATAAAGTGAAAATTCTGTTTATGCGTGGCGCACACTGTAAAAAAAATGCTGTGACCAACAGATTTCCAGTACATTTGTTTAACTTCACCTTAGTCAATCAGAACCAAAATTTTATCAATCACATACCATGGTAAAGAGTTACACAGGAGTTCGCCGACAAGAAAAGAAAGAGATTCAGCAGGTTCTTGTAAGTGATTACATGACGGAGAAGCTGACAACCTTCCATCCAGATCAAACCATTTCAGATGTAGTAAGGATTTTAAATGATAAAAATATCTCTGGTGGTCCGGTATTAGATGATTCCGGCAAATTGGTTGGAATTATTTCTGAAGGCGATTGCCTGAAGGAAATTGTAAAAGGAAAATATACCAATACGCCAAGTTTGCCTGGAAAAGTGAGCGAACACATGGCCAAGGTTGTCATCACAATAGAACCTGATACAAGTATTCTCGATGCGGCCCAGAAATTTCTGAATAGCCGGGTGCGCAGATTTCCTGTTGTAAAGGATGGAAAGGTATTGGGTCAAATATCTCAAAGGGATGTAATGCGTGCTGTTGACGGCTTAAAGAATGAAACCTGGTAGAATATGTGAGACACAATTGCCACTGCAAATTGGGTGTAAATAATTTCTGATAATTTATATTATGTTAAGTAGTATTTTCATGAAATGCATTTGAAATCAATATTGTAGCCTTTTAAAAAGTAAATTGCCATCCTACTCTCATTTGTTCTGTCCAGTTTTGCGGGTCTATGGACTCTTCTTCTACTATGCTCCACCATTGCAGCTTGAGCATACTTCGAAAGGCAGAAAATTGGTAGGCAGCTGCAAAAGACAATCGTTGTGAATTTCCAGCAACGAGATCGTTTAAATCCAATTCTTCAAAACGACTGGAAAGTATTGTTCTGAATTTTTTACTGAAATAGTTAAGTTGCACAATATATCCACCGGTAATAAAATAACCGCCGGTAATTGAATCTGGCAGCCCGTAGAAATGCACTGAGCTTGACTTTGAAGGGGTGTTTCTTATTTGGTGAATCTCAAATTGACCTGAGAATCCTTTATACTGAGCAGCGATGTCGGCTCCATATATGAACCGTTTTCCATCTATTACTTTCAGTCCAAACTCCCCGCCTGCTCCCGCTGGAAAAAAAGTTCCGTCAGGCAGGCTTTTATTGCTGTACCTTCCATTTATACCAGCAGTAAACATTGGTATGGGAGACACCCTGCTGTCTATATCTCGGTATCTGTATCGAGATGGCCAGGCAAACTCTGCCCTGCCTATGTATTCTGCTCTACCACTCGGGTCATTGTCTCCATCTAAAGAAAGTTCGCCAAGTCCGGTATAAACGCCTGCCTGAATATTCACCAGCTGCCTGAAAAATTCTTTGGAAAGTGTAACTCCTACATCCCTTCTGCTAAAAACATCACCTCGAACCAACTCAGCTCTTTGCCAATAGGGCGTGTAAATGAATGGAACCAATGATGATCTTGAATATGGCAGTTTTCCGTACCCTACCCTAATATTGGCTATCTTGTTGTTATACTGCACATAGGCATCCATAAGTCCCGGGTTCTCAGGATCAGCCACATCGAGCGCTAAATCTGCAAAATCTATTTGAAATTCATACTCAATGTGATTTCTAATGCGTCCTTCAATTTGCAATTGAGCATCCCTCAAGCTAAATCGATCTTTTCGCCTGTTGCTCTCACCTGGTTTCAGAAATCTGTAATTATAATAGGTTGAAATTCTTCCTGAAATTTCAAGTGAATGGGGTCCGTTGGTCAATGCAATCTGGGCTCCGGTCGGCGCTATTGTGCCAATAAAGAGCAAAAGAGCCAGGAATATGTTATTATAGCTATTTATTGATTTCATTTGCCTTAAAATCAAAATAGTACGCCCTTTGCATGTCATCCGAAAGCACTATTAGTCTGCCATCCGGCATTATTTGAAAACCTTCGGGGTTTATCACTGGCAACTCATAGACATGTTCAATGCTATAATCATCCGTATTGATTCTCAATAACTCCATATTCTCATCGCTGAGCAACCAAAGTTTGCCTTTATACCAGGAAGCTGATGAGATATCTCCTCTATAATCAAACTCAAATTGATTGAATACTTTGAAGGTTTTGTCAAGCTCAAAAACAATGATTGGCTCTCTTTCAGTGATAAGAATGAAAGTTTGTTTTTCAAGGTTGTAGGTAAACGCTTCATATCCCTTGTTTCGCCCCCCGCTATATGGAAAGTGCAATGTTCGTATTGGCTTAAGGCTTATATGGTCGAAGAGAATAAGATTTCTACTGCGCTCTTCCACAACATAGATAAAAGCGCTGTCGCAGAATACCGCCTCAGGGTCATAGAGTTCTTTTTCAGCTTTCTGTATTTGCTGAAAATCTAGATTTGTTTTAACGAGAAAACCATTGTCACTTACTATATAGAAATGTTCACCAGAAGGTGTCAGGCACATATCGGAGGGTTCTGCTACCGCTACTTCCCTGTATTTTTTGTCTTTAAGAACGGTCCTGCCTTGGGCCAATACGTTGCTGTAAAGGAAGAGGCATGGAATAAGAACCAGGAGCATTCTCATAAATTTGGCTTTCCTGGTGTAGGACTATCAAAAATTACCCATGCATTTGCACCATCACTCACCCTGCCTTCACTTTTATTTACTTCCTGCAGTGAGTATATGTGTTCATCTACCCGAACCACTTTTCCATCAAATTCATAAAATATACCGACTGCTTCCCCTTCTGGCGAGAGCGCAAAGTTTGCATGAATATCACTTGCATTTGGCTCTTTATGGCTATTATCTGCCCATATCAGCAAGAATCCTTTGGCGGGAATTGTCACTGAGGGCAACCTGTACTTTAATTCATTTGCCAGCGCATCATCGGTGATATACCAATTCTTTCCGTCCAAGATCACATTGAAGATATTGGGATTGTACACTTCTATCCAATCTGATGGAACACCGAATTCATTTAGATAATTTTCTCCGGAAGTGAGAAATTCATTGATCAGCAGCAGTCCCGGCTCAATTGCATCGGGTGGCAGGCTCACATTTGGATATTGGTTGCGATCCAAATCACGGTCTTTGGTGCAGCTTAATGCAAACACCACAGCCAACAAAATGAAAAGAACCTGCCGGAACATATTGGAAAGTTAACTCCACTTTAATAAATGAATGTTAAGCAAATATTAAGTCTCTCATCACCTCACCAATTTGAGTAAGCTGTCCTTCTTTTGGTAAAGGTTGGCCAATACAACATCTTGGTTCAGCAAGTTCTTTTCTGCCTTTTGAATAGCTAGCTTTTTCATGGCTATATTCTTACCAATGGCATCCTTCATTCCATCTGAATTCGCAGCTTCCAAGTTATCATTGAGCGTGAGAATCATTTCATTCTGCTCTTCAATAATTCTTAATTCGGCTTCTCTCCGATCTTCAATAGCAGCAATGGCTCTTTCCAATTCCTTCATTCCCAACTCTTTCTTGATTTCGGAATCTGGGTTTATGCACGCGTTCAATACAGCAATAGCAATAATAACCAAAGGAATATACAATATGGTGTAAGGCTTTGTCAAGGAATAGAAAGTGATTGTTACAAAAAAACCCGAAGATACATCTCCGGGTTTAAAAAAGTTGAAACAAAAGAAAAGGATTATTTATTGGTATCCATTTCAGCTTTAATTTTAAGGTACTTCTCATTGTCACCCAGCAGTGCATAAAGCTGAGACAATGAAGTGAGAGCGCCAAGGTCAGTGCTGTCCAATTCGTGGGCTTTCTCCAAGAATGGCAAAGCCTGTTTGAAAACATCCTTTGCAGCGGCACGTGCTTCGTTGTACTTTTTAATATCCTGAATGTCGTTGGCAGCATTGTTCATCTCTACACCCTGATTGAAGTACAATGCGCCAAGATTGTATACTGCGTCGAAGTAATCAGCGTCAATTGCAATGGCATCGTTATACGACTTTATGGCTTTATCCTTCATGCCCAGGTTGTCATAAACTACTCCCAAGGAGAAATGGAGTTGTTTGTTTGTAGGCTCCTTTTCAATGGCGAGTTTCAGATTTCGTTCAGCCTCTTCAAATTTGTTGTTGCGGAGATAGAAATTGAGCTCATAAACAATGAGGTCTGTGTCGTTAGGATATTTTTTTCGGCCTTCCTGCAACACTGCAAGATACTTATCATTGTCGCCTTTCTTCTCAGCTACATTGGCCATAAAGATGTACATTTTACCTTCTAGGTAGCCAGTTTCTGCAGTTTTCTGGTACAAGGCCAATGCAGAATCATATTCCTCGGCTTGCTCCGCTGCCAATCCGGCATTGTACAATGCCATTGTATCTACTACTCCTACGGCTTCGGCAGCATCGGCAGCAACCACAAAATAATCACGGGCTCCACGGTAATTGGTTTCATTATAAGCCACAATTCCATAATTTACAGCAAGCATTTGCACTTGCGCATAACCCTGATCGTAATTTTCTGCTTTCCAGGCGTCTTTGGTATCAAGCTCCATAGCCTTCTTGTACGAGCGAAGCGATTCTTTCACGGCGGTGAGCTTATCCACTTCAGTATCATTAACGGCAAGGTTCTGATAAATCTGTCCCCTGTATCTCCAGGTCTTTTCCTTCTCAGCAGTTTTCTCGTGCACAGCAGCTTCTTCTATGGCATCTCGAGCTTTAAGAAAATCGCCGCTTTGCATGTAATTATAGGCTGTAACTTGCTTTGCAGTCTGGCCCAACATATAAACAGAAGCTACAGAAAGGATGACTACTAGAAATAATTTTTTCATGGTTTAAGTTTTTGGCTCTGTTGGCGTATGGCTTTTATTGCAGAGCTATTTCGTACGGAGTTATTGGTTGACAAAAGCAATACCAAAGTTTGAACTACGGGCAAAATTAAAGGTTTCAGTTATCCCTGCAAGTGAGAAATAGAAAATGTATAAAATGAGATTACAGCAACGGCTTTCCGAAGTTCATTTCATTTTATACCAATTAGGGTCTATTCTTCGTTGCCCAGTTGTTCTTCATCACCAAAGGATTCATTGTCTAAGTCGGGATTGATACTTTCCTGATCGTCCTCACTGCTGGCTACGCTCGCTACTGCTGCAATTGCATCATTGTTGCGGAGGTTAATAAGGCGCACACCTTGGGTGGCCCTGCCCATAACTCTCAGCTCTGAAACACTCATCCTTATGGTTAAGCCACTTTTATTAATAATCATGAGGTCATCAGAATCACTCACCGTTTTTATTGCAATCAGCGCACCTGTTTTCTCAGTAATGTTCAGTGTCTTTACACCTTTCCCGCCTCGGTTGGTAATTCGGTAATCATCTACATCACTGCGTTTCCCATAACCATTTTCACTCACCACCAGGATGTTAGTTGCAGGGTCATCTATACAAACCATCCCTATCACTTCATCATTCTTTCCTTCGAGGGTCACTCCTTTCACCCCTTGAGAATTACGGCCTACAGCCCTTACTGCGCTTTCGTTAAAACGGATTGCTTTACCGCTCTTCTTAGCAAGAATTATTTCAGAAGTTCCGTTCGTGAGCTTGGCTTGAAGCAGTTGGTCACCATCCTTGATTGTGATGGCGTTGATACCATTTGCCCTTGGCCTTGAGTAGGATTCCAGAC
>JBGTBE010000090.1:0-40822 GCA_041749535.1 Cryomorpha sp.
CAGCCATTGGTAACCCGAGGCGTTGGTGCTGTTGTTTCTAAAAACAATATCCAGTGGTGAGTAACCGCCAGGAGGAATGGGGGTGAAGGCAGCCTCGTGGGGAGGAAGCAGAGGGATGGTTACGATGGTATCCCACACACAGCCCGCTGCCGAAGTGATGCTATATGGATAAGCCCCGGGAGCCATATTGTTAAATGTGGCAGCGCTTTGGCCCTGGGCATTTAGGATGTGCCAGTACGGAGCAGTGCCAGCAATATTCAAAGCCTGAAGCCTGCCGGAATTGCCCGGGCATGTGGAGGGAAGAATGTTCAGCTGCTCCGGTCGTGGAAGGTCATGCACCGTTACAAATACAGGTATGGTTTGTGAGCAGGCACCCCCATCGGCATCGTTGTACATGTGCACACGCAGCCACATGCTGCTGTCTGCCAGGCACAGGGGATTGGCTATGGTACTGTCGCTTACCAGGTGGCCGGGCATCCAGTGGTAGCGGTCATAGCCCTCTATGGCCTGTAGCTGCGCCGACCCACCGGCGCAGTAGCTCAGCTGCCGCGGCATGTCGCCGAGCACCATATCCGGGCAATCGGGGGTGTAGGTGATAAAGAAGGCAGGGTGGGGGTTATACCCAGCAGGAAGTTCCACCGCAGAGATAAATATATTTTGTGTGGGTGTATCTGTAAGGTATTCGTTGATTACAGCTATACCATCGCTTCCACCAACGGTATTGTTGGGCACATCATCGTCAAGGCCGAATAACTCACCATTTTCATAGTAGAAGTGGCCGCGTACACCGCCGATAAATCCTGGGTTCGTTGCATCAGCACCGCCAATTATACCCACCAAATTTTGGTTGATACCAATCACACTATCATCATCGCTATTCCAACCTACTCTATCAGAATAAATTGAAAAGCCCACATCTGTAGAAACCTGAAACGGAATTGACTGAATCTCATAATTCTGCTCAATCATCTGCGATTGGTCCGCAGTATAGATTCGTAAGCAAGTTGATTCATTCGGAGCGTCATTATTGACGTATGTGAGTACTAAGCAAGCACTCCACCAGCCTTGATTTGGTATTCCTAGAGCTGGATCATATCCATCCATTTTGACATTAATCGTTCCAATTCCGATGTCGACATTCTCGGTAATGTCAAGAATATTTACGGCAAAATGTTCAACGAATATTTGATCTGGAAGTTCATTACCAAATTGACTTGAGGGATTCCATTGATATTCAGAACTGTTTAATATTATGAACTTAGGAGAGGGTCTGCCATATCTATAGGTCAACAAGTGGGCCGACCTCAGAACTTTATCCTCATCCCAATTGACCGTAAAAATTCCATCTAAAATGCCGAGACTTGTACGTCCCGCCACGGTAACGCCACCTTCAAAACAATCTTCAAGGAACAAATTCTGGCAAATTCCACAATTAGGATAAACCACAAATAAAAAGAGGAAATTCCATATGTAAACCCTACTGTTCATAACTTTAGTTGGCAAAACCCTTGCAAGATCGGTTTTTTTTTTTTTGTATTTCGCTAATCAATCATTAAATCTTATCAACCATATGAAAACGAATCGAATACTATTACTCATTCTGGGCTTGATTTTAGCCCCTTTGTGCAAATCACAAAACAATTTCTGGACTGTACCGGATGAATTCTTTATTCCTGATTTTGGAACTGGAAGTCTCCCAACCTTCGACTACTTAGGTTCAAATTCAACTTCTACGCACGCCGGAATTGTCGATCCCTACGGCAATATCGTGTTTTTTCTTGTTGACGGGGTGGTGTATGATAAAAATGGTGGAGACAGGGGCCAACTTTATAACAGTACAGCATACCCAATTCTTGGCAGCAGCGAAGCGCTTATAGTGCCACAGCCTGGCAGTTGCGAGCGGTACTTTATTTTCACTTCAGGCAATGAAAGCTTTGGTGGACAAGAGAATGAGAAGCCGTATGTAGTGTTGTATGACCACGGTCAGCACAGTCTTTTGGAAGACGGCAACGGACAGACTGCTTTTGATCTGGTGGATGATTATGGCCTTATTGAAGATATGAGTAGCCCCGATCATGGTGTAAAGGGCTTGCACTTTGCAGCTACAAAGGAGCGCAGAGACAGCTCTCGTTGGGTCTATGTAAGTTCTAACTCCGATGTGTACCGCATAGAATTACAGTGTGAAGGCGTATTAACGAGTACAGGTTGGAAACATACGATAAACACTTCTTCTTCTTTCAACAATGAAAATGGCTGGCGCAGTGAATTGGAGCTATATGAGGATACGGCTGACAACTATATTAGAATCGCTGCACCTGTTCAGACGGGCAGTGGTCCCGATGGAATTAAGGTAGCGATATTTGATGTAGACAGTATGAGCGGGAACGTAATACCCGGCTCCTCATTTCAAATTTCTGTAGATCCTACATCTTTGGGTTATGTACATGGTTTGGAATTCACTCCTGATGGAAAGGGCCTCTATATCATGCACGAAACTTCCACTGCTAAACCTTCACCTTTGAGTTTCTATAATTTCACGACGAGCACGATAACAAATTTGAACTACACGAACATAAGTAATTTCAAGAATTCACAAATGCAGGTAGCAGGCGACAGTGCCAATTATACGCTGTATATGGCCAGCGACAATGCACTCGGTAGTTTGTACGATCCTGATGTTCCATCCCCACCAACGAGCAACTGGACACCAAATGCCATTCCATTGAACACGTATTCTTCCAATTATGCTGGTATTCCAACTACTTCATTTCCAGATAAAAAGCATATCGTTCCAGACCAGATCGATTACGACAATTACGTGGAGGATTGGTTTTTTGCCTCTTGCGATTGTTGCAACAAATATGCATACGCAGGTAAGCATAGGGATACTTTATACACTGTGGTCTATGATAGTGGGAATACTTCTTTATTCTGGAACCCTGGCCCAGGCGGAAACCCATGGAATGCTTTGGCAAGTGATACCATTTTTATTAGAGATTCACTTGTTATTGAGGCCGGTATGCATGTGACAATACGAAACATGAATTTTAAATTTGGTAAGGATGCAGAGGTGATTTTAAAAAGAGGGGATATCCTGGCAGGTGCGGTGCTTACAATGATGGATTCCACCCTTTTCTCCGCCGATTTCAGATGTTTTGAGAGAGATTATGTCTGCGATGACCCTGATTCCTGTAAGGTTGAGCTTTGGAATGGCGTGCGTGTGGAAGGCCGATCGGGCAGTACGCAGTCGCTTACGGCATTTACAAAACAGGCAAGGCTTAATATGGAAGGGGGTTCAATGATTGAGTTTGCAGATGTGGGCATTCGCGCTGGTCACCCAACGAAGCTTAATTACGGTGGTGGAATTCTACGGGTAACAGGTGCTGACCTAAAAGATTGTCCAACCGGCATTCGTTTCGAATCATACAACTCAGGTGGCATGACATTGAGCCGAATCCGAAATTCTAATCTCTTCTGGACTGCCGCACTGCCGGAGAATCACAAGCCAAAACGACTGATTGAAGCAATTTCAATATCCGGTGTGCTTTCGGAAGGCAATGTTTTCAGCAATGATGATTGGCAAAATTATATTGTTTCAGAACGAGGGACGGGAATTTATGCTGCCAACTCCAGAATAATAGACCGCTGGTACTGTTCTGGGATAGTAATTCCCTGCACTCCAAATGGAACAGTGAAATCTCAATTTAACAATCTACGCAAAGGAATTGATGCAATCGTCGGATCGAGCAATCGCACCATAGAAGCCCTGCGCGGTGTGTACACCAATACGTACACGGGAATATTGCTAAATGGCCTAAACTTTCCGGTATTGCTCGACAATGAATTTTACATTCCTAATGCCGACAATGCAGCGGGAATTGCCTTATTGAGTTGTGATGGATATAGTGTGGAGGGGAATTATTTCACAAGCATGACATCCAGCCCGATCAAATGGAATTATGGTGTTTCTGTTTCATCTTCTGGCCCAAACAACAACGAAATCTACCGAAACCATTTTGAGATGATTACCCTGGGTATAGTTTCAGCAGAGCAGAATGCCGATTGTCCTCTCAATATTGAGGGTTTAACATGGAAATGCAATGTGTTCGATCAGAGAATATACTATGCAGATATTCATGTGTACACAGGCAACGTGTCGATTTTCCAAGGCTCCTGCCTCCCGAATATCCCTACAAATCCCGCTGGTAATTTCTTCAGTCATTCGAGCTCAACATTGCCAAATCACTACGATATTAACGTAAGACTTATTGCACAGCCATATCAGAATTGTAACTCGCTTCAAATCAATTATCGCTATCATTGGCCCTTAACACAATCCACTTATCGCCTGGAACCAATAAAGTACACCAACCAGATATTTGGTGATCCAAACCATGTGTTACTAGATCCGTGTAGCAATACACCCTGGGACGACGATGCCTGCCGTGTAAAGAGAACCAGTCTGGATTTTCTTCCATCTTTTCCAGGTGGAAAGAGTTGTGCACTCGATGAACAGCCTGATATAGAGTATATAATGATGTACGCAGATAGTTTATATGCGGCTATAGACAATATGCAGGGAAGTTTTGATGACGCACAATCCGGTTTAATGCAGTCATCAGTTATTGATGTTGCTGCTGGTACTTCAATAATTGATGAGCTACTTTCTGCCAAAGAAGCTGAATCCAATTTCTGGAAAGATTTGATTACCCTGCATCACCGCGATAGTTTGGGATTACTTTCTGAGGACTTCATCTGGAGTCTTATCGAAGCGCATCAACCCGGCATCATGAACAGATATGCCGCAGCATATAGTATAGAGCACAATTCATCTTTACCTACCTGGATCCCTTACGATTTTACACAAGAAGCATTCACTGTGAATACCTCAGAGTTTAATCCAGAGTTCTATTACGCAACTGGAAGTTTCGACGATTACAACTTTAGCAGTGCAATTAATGATGCATTCGTCTCTCAAGGCGAAAGTTTCGAGAAGCGACTTTTTGACTTTCCCTACCCCGGAGTTGATCTTGAATCTGAAAAATCGAATACAAATGAAACTGGTAGCTTAAAGGCTGAAGCGGATATTGTATTATTCCCTAATCCCTTCAATGATGAACTCAATGTATTGGTTAAGGACTTTCTTTCATTCGATGAAATTCGAATTGTTATTTATGATGTTGTAGGAAGACTCGTTTATGATCGCCGAATGGGTTCTTCTGCACAATTTTCTGTTGACACCAAATCCCTCCCCGTCGGTTTGCTTATTTACTCAGTTTATGGTGATGGATCAATTATCCAGAATGGAAAACTGATCAAGACAAAATAATTCCGGATTGGTGAATTAGAAGGAGGTGCAGAGTCTTATGGCTCTGCACCTTTTTTATATTTTATAGACAGAAATTTTAGCTCCCTTTAAGCCGGGTTTATCGATTTATCTCATCCATCATGTCCGAATACTGAAAAGTCCGCGAGCCTTTCCAATTCATGGCGACTGCGGCCACCATCCCCCTTGCTACCTTCCTAGCAGCTATAGGCCTGTACTTTCTCAACGATCCCATCATCAAAGGCCCTACAAGTTTACCTACTGCAATTCCAATCCGCTCCCCAAGCCTGAATTCCTCTCTTTCGCCGGTAAGCATAGATGGTTGAAAAATGTACAATTGCTCAAAACCTATAGCCTTCAATGCCATTTCCATTTCACCCTTCACGCGGCTGTAGAATACGCTTGATTCGGGATCGCTCCCAATGGCGCTTACCACCAGAAACTTTTTGCAGCCTGCGGCATGTGCTGCATTTGCCAGATTGAGCACATAACCGAAATCCACTTTTCGGAATGCTTCTTTGGATTTGGCCCTTTTGATGGTGGTGCCCAGGCAGCAGCATACCGCTTCGAAGTCGCGCACAGCTTCATGAAGTGCTTGTCCATTGTCAAAATCCACCACTTGCCACCTCACTTTCGAACCAAAGTTTTTGCCTGGTCTGCGGCACAAGGCCACTACTTCTGTGAAATACGCATCCTCAGCAAGCAATTCCAATAAATTGCCACCCACCAACCCCGTACTTCCTGCCACTGCCACTTTCATGACCAGGCAGTTTGGGGTTCTATCCAGTCGCCGTGGCGCTTTATAAGTTCAATAAGCTCATCCACCGCCGCCGCTTCGGGCACATTGCGTTTTACAACTTCCTTCTCTTTGTAGAGGGTGATTTTACCTGGGCCCGTGCCCACGTAACCATAGTCGGCGTCGGCCATCTCGCCGGGACCGTTCACAATACAACCCATGATGCCTATTTTCACCCCTTTCAGATGGTCGGTGCGGGTGCGTATTTTGGCCGTGGTTTCCTGCAGGTCGAAGAGCGTGCGACCGCAAGATGGGCAAGAGATGTATTCGGTTTTGCTGATGCGTGTGCGCGTGGCCTGAAGGATCCCGAAGGAGAGGGCATTCAGTGATCGTGCATTTGTGGTTTCGCTCCCGATCCAAATTCCATCTCCAAGTCCATCAATAAACAGTGCGCCGGCATCGGTGCTCGCATACAACTGAACCTTTTCGCTGTCGGTAGGGCCATAGTTTCTGTGAAGTACCACGGGTACGTCGATTCCCAAATTAATCAATTCTATAAAAGCCCTACGCATGGAAGCCACAGCGTGGGTGTTCGTGGTGCCCAGGAGCAGTACTGAATGTTCGCTTTCGCGCAAGCGGGCTACAAATGCATCATTGAACACATCAGACGCATCGGCGCGCACAAAATTGAGCACCTTGCTCAGTTCCCCTTTTTCCGTAAAGTCATTTGCCGTAAGCAAAGGGTAATGCCTTGGTTTATCAGGATCTTTTTGCCAGCTCTCAACATCCTGTATAATGCCTACCGTACCCGGAATTTCGAAGTCGAGTGTATTTGCGCCTGCATAAATATAATCAGCAGCCTGATCGGCTATGTTCCATTTGTCGAGTGGCACGCTGTAGTTGTAACCGAAGGCATAAAACGATGCGTGCGTAATTTTATCTCTTCCGGAAAAATCACCCACCACGCGCGGCACCTGCCCGTTCCCGAAGTTGAGCACTTCGCGGGTATGACGGCGATTGTATGCGAAAGGTGTAAGCGGATTGAGGGTGATGTCGGGGATGGGCTGATGCCCTGGGCGATGTGTGTAGCGTTCGGCCAACATTTGGGCCACGGGTATTTCGGCTTCGGGTTCCTCGGTGAGCGATACGCGAATGGTATCGCCAATGCCATCTTCGAGCAGGGTGCCAATGCCCACGGCACTCTTTATGCGCCCGTCTTCACCTTCACCGGCTTCGGTTACACCAAGGTGCAGGGGGTAGTTCATTCCTTCCTGCATCATGTAGTGCATCAGCAATCGGTAGGCCTGCACCATGATCAGCGTGTTGCTGGCCTTCATACTCAGCACAATGTCGTGGTAGTCGTGCTCACGGCAAATGCGAAGAAATTCCATGGCGCTCTCCACCATCCCCAGCGGGCTGTCGCCAAAACGGCTCATGATGCGGTCGCTCAGCGAGCCGTGGTTGGTGCCTATGCGCATGGCGGTTCCATGTTCTTTGCAAATAAGTACCAGTGGGGTAAAGCGCTGACATATGCGCTCCAACTCTGCCTGATAGGTTGCGTCGGAGTATTCAATATTCTCAAACTTCTTCTTGTCGGCGTAATTGCCCGGATTCACCCTAACTTTTTCTACGATGCGGGCGGCCAGTTCGGCAGCGTTGGGGGTAAAGTGAATGTCGGCTACCAATGGTGTGTTGTAGCCTGCCTGTACCAGCGCTTCTTTGATCTGCCGAAGGTTTTCGGCTTCTTTGATGCTTGGTGCAGTAATGCGCACCAATTCACATCCAGCTTCGATCATCCGTATACTTTGGGCCACCGTTTTCGCGGTATCCATTGTATCGGTGGTGGTCATGCTTTGCACCCTGATGGGGTGGCTACCACCGAGTTTTACATTGCCTATGCTTACTTCACGGGTGGTGAATCGTTCGTAAGCTGTTGGGCTGATGCAATAAGCTTTGTCGTTTACGGTAAGGGTGCTCATAAAAACGTTGTGAATCAATGTGCAAAGGTAACGCTTTGGGGGTACTGTGGGTTTTGAGTGTGCTGTATTAGGCGCCGGGCAAAGAAAATGTCACGCAAAGCACGCAAAGAGCGCGAAGAAAAAGAGCCCCATCCATACAAGAAATACTCGCTTTGCGCCCTTTGCGTGAAAAAAACACACATTATCCGCACAACATTCCCTTTTCGCGCCGTTTTCAGCAATCTCTTTTTATCCAAAACTGTATCTCAGGTTTGGCTTTATATTATACTGCAGCGTGAAATGGTGAACCCCTTGTTTTGATTCAAGGGTTTCGATAGCTTTGACAAAGTTTACCCTAACCATCGTTTCTATCAACCGCTGCTACAACCACCCACCACCATGAAGAAAATAATAGCACTCGCATTCACCTGGGGATTGACTTCCTTGCTGTATGCACAGAATTTTTCTGCTCCATCCCTTCTTACTTCTTCACCAAATGAGCTTACCCGCACTGCCATAGCCGATTTCGATGGGGACGGTGATGTGGATATTATAAGCAGCGGTTATAACCTTATTCCGGCTTCAAACAGTGAAGGGTTTGCCTACTACGACAATCAGGGTGGGGTTTTCACACGCATCTACAACAGGGTTTCAACGGTTGATGATGGTGCCGGCCATGTGCTACCAGTTGATTTAAACAACGATGGTAGAATGGACCTGCTTTGCTCTGACAACAACAAGTTGTATTGGTACCGCAATTTGAACAATACATCTTTTCAGGGACCAATAACCATAAGCAACATCACCGGAATTTATGGACTTGCAGCTGGTGAACTGAATGGTTTACCGGGTACTGATATCGTGATTGCCGTGCTTGACAATGATCTCGTAAGGGCCTATTTCAACAATGGCAACGGGGGGTTTCCAAGTTTCGTAAATGTATCAACCACATCAATAGATGCCATTGACTTGAAAATAGCAGACCTCGATGGGGATGGATTGAACGATGTGCTGGTAGGCAATCTCAATGTGATGGATGTATCGTGGCACCGCAATTTGGGTAACAATAATTACGGTGTAGCCCAAGTGCTTACTACAGCAATGATTGGTACTTATGCTGTGGATTACGGCGATTTTGATAGTGATGGTGACATCGATGTTGTGGCTGTTGGTTTCGGTTCAGATGATGTATCCTACTTCGAAAACTTGGGTGAAGTAGTGGTAAATCCTGAGAATCCAGCTGGGACTATCTTTGGACCAAGGCAGGTAATCTCTACCATGGTCGACGGTGCACAGGTGCTGAAAGTGGCAGATTTCAATAACGATGGAAATCTGGATATTGCGGCAGGTGGCGACTATGTAAATGATATCTATTTTTTTGCAGGAAACGGCAATGGCACATTTGCTGCCCCTACTACATTAAATGGAGGAAGCGTACGCTATGTGCAGCACATCAATGCGGCCGACCTTGATGGAGATGGGTTAACAGATTTAATCTCCTCATCAAGAAGGGATGCCAAGCTGGCTTGGTACCCTCAGCAACCTGCCGGCTCCGACTCAACCTTCGCTCCGCAAGTTTTGATCAATAAAAGTGCATCTTCAGTGAACAGGGTGATAGCCACAGACCTCAATGGTGATGGTTTTGAAGATTTGGTTTCTGCATCGCGTACTGATGGAAAAATTTCCTGGTATAGAAACAATTTGAACCAGGGCTTTTTCGAGCAGGAAGTATTGTATAATGTAGGTGAAGGGGGAATAGGACTTGAAATTGGTTTGTTAAATGGAGATGCACTGCCTGACCTGGTAATCTCAAGTGGAAGCAACAATTCAGTAGTTGTGCTGTACAATGCTGGCGACGGATTGTTTTCCCCGCCGGTGGTGGTCGACAATGATATCCTTCAGCCTGTTAGTGCCACCATTATTGACTTGAACAATGATGGATTCAATGACATAATAGTGCCCTCGAGTGGTTCTTTTTCTGTATTTATGTATTTCAGCAATGGCGATGGTACTTTTCAACCTGAAGCCACTTTGTGCAACAGTTGTGGGGGAGTGCTCAAATTAGCTTCCGCTGACCTCAATGATGATGACTTGCCGGAGATAGTCATCGGCAATGGATTCAATCAAAGTTTTTCATTGTTTAAGAACCTGGACGGAATGAACTTTAGTCCTGAGCAAACCATCATAAGCGGAGTGAATGGTTGCAGGGCTATTCTGTTTTTGGACTTTGACGGAGATGGTGACCTGGATATATTCGGTGCAGGCATTTTTGATAATAGGGTAAACTATGTAGTGAACCAGGGCAATCTGAATTTTTCAGCAGGCGCTGAGATCCCATTCCTTTTTGCAGGCCCTTATGATTTGGCAGCTATGGATTATAACATCGATGGGGAGACCGATATAGCGGTGGTTGATTTTATGAACAACAGAATCAATGCGATAAAAATTGTGAATGGTCAATTCGTTTCGCGGGTTACACTTTCCGATGTATATGAGCAACCCAATCAGATTGCGGTTGGGGATTTCAATGGGGACGGAAAAGAAGATTTTTCAATTTCATTTGTAAATTCAGTTGCGGCGTGGAACAATATTCAAGGAGCTTGCCCGCAAACCGCTGCAACCAACTTACAGACCAGTGTTGGCAGCAACACGGTTACTTTTAGTTGGAATCCAATACCTGGGACCATAGGTTGCAGGGTAAGTGGAAACGATGTGGCTGGGGGGCCGGTATTAGAACAAGACGTAATAGGTAGTCAGGTATCTTCCCTCACGATCCCTAAGAATCTGCTGAACCCCAATGCCACTTACCAGTGGAGGGTGCGCTGTGCTTGTTCCAACAACCCCCTGGTTCCCAATCAGTGGTCGGCCTATGCACAATTTAGCATCAACGCTGGCATTCAAGTTTATCCAAATCCTGTAAACGATGAGATTTCAATTGTGTTCACAGATGAAATGAATCAGTTAATTTCAAATTCACAGGTTAGAATAGTTGATATGGCCGGAAGACTTGTGTTTTCAGGCCCCTATCAGGGCACAGTTCCGGTTTACGATCTACCCAATGGTGTTTATGTCCTTGAGTTTATAAATGGCGCAGATCGTCAGTTTGCGAAGTTTATGAAGTATTAGTCGATTGTCGCTTGTGTCTCCCACCACTTTTTTTCTGAAGTGAATTTTCTTGTTATATTGATGTGAATTGAAGCAATTCACGTTAATTCCTTCATTAAGTTGAAGCAATTTATAGCTTTCCAAGCATCTCTTCGTTTTGATTTTAGACCCTGACACCTGCCCAAGTTGCTATGCTGACTTTCTGATTTTTGCCAACCAGGCATTTACAAAGAGAGAACCCAGGATGATTACCGTGCCTGCGTAGAATCCGGTGGTCATTCGTTCGCTCTCACCAAAAAAGAACCACGCCAGGATAATGCCGTACACTGGCTCCAGATTGATGCTCAGTGATACAGTAAAGGGTGTAAGTACTTCCATGACCTTTACGCTTCCCACAAATGCAAAGGCGGTACAAACGGTTCCCAAGATGGCGATCCATAGCCAGTCAAGGGCGGATATTTGCACCATTGAAGCATTCATATTTCCCGAAAGGGCAAGCCAAATACTGATAGCCACCACCCCGGAGAGCATCTCTACAAGGCTTATGCGGTAAGGATTGTCCTTGCGAATCATCACCCCATTGAGCACAGTGAACAGGGATGCCATAAATGCTGAAAGCACGGCCAGCGCAATACCCACCTTGTAGCGGGTTTCGAAACTGAAAATGAGCGCGAGTCCCAATACTGTGGCTCCACCCAATACCACCTCATACACGCGCAGTCGCCTCTTAAAAATGACAGGTTCCAGAATGGATGTGAAAAGCGCCGCCGCGCTCAGACATGCCAGGGTTACCGATACATTGCTCTGCTTGATGGCTTCGAAAAAGGTGATCCAGTGACCCGCTATCAGCAAGCCAATAGCGCCATAAGTCAAGCCATTTACCCGGAGTGACCTTGTTATTTTCCCGGTGCTGTATGCAAAAACGGCGATGGTAAGAGCTGCGATGGCCATACGCCAGAATACCAGCAATTCAGAACGGGTTTCGATAAGCTTGCCCAGGATGCCGGTAAAGCCGAAAATAAGTACAATGATGTGCAGAAGCACAAGATTGCCACGCCTACTCATTTTTAGAGTGGTCCATTTCAGTAACCCCGCCGGAAACAATGAACTTCATAAAGTCGGCTTTGTTGGCTTCTACCGGGATCACATGTTCCACAGGAACTATAAAGATATTTCCAGAAAAGTTGTAGCTGTGGGGCAGGTAAACGGCCACTTTTCCGCCTGTGATTTGCAGGGCCTCTAGATCATCGGTAGTCACAAATCCTGGTTTTAGGATTTCTATATCGCGGCTTAGGCGCACAAGCACAGGTTTCGAAAAGCTTTTCTTTTGCCCTACGAAAGCAGAAAGTAAGTCGGTGATGGCAGTGTAGATGGTTTTTACAAGGGGCACGCGGTCCAGCAATCCATTTGCCCATTTAAAGATAGGTTCAGCGATAAAAGAACTTCCCAAATAGCCCAGAAAGGTGATGCCCACGAGCAAAATGGCAATACCGAGTCCCGGGACGTTTGTGGGGATGAGGTGATCAAGAAACATGAACAACCGGTAAATCACATACACAATTACCGTGATGGGCACTACCAATAGCAGGCCCCTGAAGAAATATCCGAGTAACTTGCGGTAAATGGATTTTGTGGTCATAGGTGGGCTGAAATGTGTGGCGAAATTAACTTAAATGATGGAGAATGATGGACAGTAGGCATTCTATCAATTCTACGGTTACGGAAGTTTTTCAGCGAAAGCAAAAGACTAACAACACAATTTAAGCAATGAAGCAAAGATGCTTCCAATGCAAGAACAATCGAAATTTAAACACATCGTAGTCCCAGACTTCTAGGAATATTCTTTATAATTGTGTAGGAAATAATGATACAATCATGAAATTACAGCCCATCAATACTCACTCACTCACTCACTCACTCACTAGACGTGAATATGAGTGCGTAAGATGTGCATTTTTACTATTATTGATTTGTGTTGCAAATTACTCCTTAGCACAGTTTCCTGGTAGTATTCCCCCGCAAATTAACCAGCATCCATTCGAAGCCATCCATCAGAATTTCAATACCCTTATGGCCAATCCGGATACTAGTCTGAGCAAAGAGAAAAAGTATGCACAAAGGTGGATGGCCTATACCTATCCTTACTTGGAAGTCAGAGATGGAGAACTTACAAATGAAGTATTTGCTGAAGCCATGAGGGCTACCCACAGTAGCACGTGCACAAATGATCCTGCGGAATGGGAAAGTGATGGGCCGGTAGGAATGCCAGATTGGTCACTTGGTGGCCTTCCTCAAACTTCTAGCGGATGGGTGGAAGCAGTATATAACCATCCTACAAATATTCAAACAATTTTAATCGGGACTAGAACATCAGGCATATTACGTACCGAAAATGGAGGCCAAAATTGGTCTAGTGTCACCGACAATCTTCCTTTTCCGGTGCTAGGTGTACGTCAAATGATTGGAGTACCGGGAAACCCTGATCATGTCGTTGCAATTACTGGAACTGATTGGATTAAAGGCAATGTAATTTATACCACTAATGCGGGTAATACTTGGAATGAAGTAATACAGCCTTTACCGCAGTTCTATTGGATGGATTTTCATCCTACAATAAATGGTTTGGTATTTGCTACATCTAATGAATTTATATTTTATTCAAATAATTATGGAATAGAATGGAATATTTTGGGGTCTCCTTCTCAGTACGAATATTCTCACAGTCATTTTGACAAGATCATAGTTTTTGCAAACAGAATTTTCTTTAACACTGCCTACATTTATAATGGAATTCGTTCAGAGTTATATGAAGGAAGCCTAACTTTCAATTCTAACAACATACAAGCATTATTTACTGGAGACATATCTCAAGATATTATGTCTTGGGCACCAACTGGATATCTTACTCAGGCTATTAGATTTTCTAACAAAGTAAATGAACGCTTCTATTTACAAATAAGATTAGGAAGTAATTTGAATTATACTATTCGAAGTATAGATGAAGGAGATAGTTTCCAACTTATAAATACTTCTATTATTATTGGCCTTACTGAAAAGAATGAGCTTATTACATCAATAAATGACCCAGACACTTATTACTGGGGTTCAGTTAAAAATGTAAAGAAGTTTTCTATCAATTCACCTGTTGGGAGTCTCATAAATGGGACATCAGGAAACAATGGTCATCACGATGATTACCGCTGTTCCCAAATACTAACATATAATGGTCAAGAAAGACTAGTTTTCGGACATGATGGAGGGATAGGTTTGGTAGAAAACGGACTTGCCACAACATCCACTATCAGCAGCATCAATGGTGACCTATCAATTAATCTGATTCATGCATTTGATGTTCATGAACGAACGGGAAAAACTGTATTTGGTTTCCAGGATCATTTTATGATAAGCCGAGACATTGGAAATATTTATTCGCCCAGATTTCTCCATGAAGGATCCTTCGCAATGGCACAACAGTTATTCCCAAATGCTATTGTAGGGGAATATGTCACATCGGGAATACGTGACAAACCATTGTCTGAAAACCCAATTGTTGCAACTGAGAATTTACAAGGCTTTCCGGGTTCTCTGGCCGCTACAAGAACCTACCTTTATGGCTACCAAACCCACTACCGCCATTACCCTGAGCGTTTTGCCAGAGGATTAGGTGTAGCAGGAGGTCTGGGAGGTGTTGCGCTAAACCGGGCCAAGCTGGTTTCAGATATCTCTCAGATTCCAAATTGTTTGGGCGCAGTAGGACCTGTGGCGGTATGTGAACGAAATCCAACCGTGCTATATGCAGGAGAAAACGACCGGGCAAATCGGGATCATATCTTTTTTAAATCCGTAGATGATGGAGTTAGCTGGCTTGATCTTTCTTTGGCTGAAATAATTAATGATGTATATCCTAATGTTTCTATGAGAGTCATTGCTGCCTATTTAGGAATAAGAGCTCTTGCAGTTAACCACAATAACAGCAATCTTATGTATGTAGGATTGGGCGGCACATTCCAACAGAATCAACAGCCTTATCCTGAAGCTTTTCGTGTGCTTAGGTCAACCGACGGTGGCGAATCGTTTATAGACTACTCTGAAGGTTTACCTGCAATCCCTCTTGAGCGCCTGCTCACCATTGACAGCGAGAATGAACTTATTTTTTGTGGCACAAGCGCAGGCGTTTATTATCGCACTGCCAGCATGAGCCAGTGGGAATGTTTTTCCAATGGATTGCCAAGGGTGATGATTACTGGAATGAAATACGACTACTGCAATAATATGCTCTACGTTTCTACTTACGGCAGGGGTTTATGGAAAACTCCCGTAAACCTGACTGTGCAAAATACCTTTATAGTGGAAATTAATGAAAATACCCTGTGGGATACTGATAGGGTCATGCACGACAATGTGCTGATAGCAGCGGGCAACACCCTTACCATTACTGCAAAAGTGGAAATGGGTAAAATGAAAACCATACGGATAGAACCTAATGCCAGGTTAGTGGTAGATGGTGGACATATTACCAATTTTTGCAACAGTAGGTGGGCCGGTATAGAGGTACACGGCGTTACCGATGAACACCAATATGCCCACTCCGGCGGACAATATCACCAAGGCCGCGCTATCTTCAAAAACGGCGCTGTAATAGAAAACGCCTGGCAGGGGGTGATGAACTGGAATCCTGCTGATTGGGGTTCTCGTGGAGGAATTATTCAAGCGACGAATACTACCTTCAGAAACAATAGGATTGATGCGATTTTTATGTCTTACCAAAACTTTGCTCCTACCGGCGAAATTGTAAAACGACCGGAACAAAGCTTCTTCCGTTTATGCAATTTTGATTTAAACGATGATTATTTAGACGACCCCAACCAGATTCCACCTCGGCCCCGAATTACGATGTGGCGCACCGACCGCCTCCGCATACAAGGCTGCAACTTTACCAATTCACAAACGGTAGATGCTTCTGAGAATAGGAGCAAAGCAATATTAAGTCATGATGCCAATTACTTAGTAACAGAGTACTGCGCGAGCCTTACCTACCTCTGCCCTGAACAGAACAATATACCCAACCGATTTACCGGATGGCACAAAGCTATTGAAGCCCTCGAAACTACCAGTTCACGCCCTATACAGGTGCGCAACTCCGTATTTGACGAAAACATGATAGGCGTGGAGCTCGGCGGTGCGGATTTCAGTCAGATTTACAAGAATATCTTTAATCTCGGCGGGCATCCAGTTCCTTATGAAAATGAACCAACAATTGATGATGAAAACCACCTCGGAATCTTCTCCAACGAGACCTACCACTTCTCCATCGAAGAAAACACCCTGACCCGCCCGGCAGAAGGCGCGCCTTACGAAGGTCATGGTGTGCTTGTATTCAACAGCCAGGGCGCCAACAATGTGGTGTACAATAATGACCTGAGCAACCTGAAAACAGGGATCAATGGGTGGCAGGTGAATCGCAATATCAATACCGAAGGAGGCGCTCAGCCGTATTATGCAGGATTACAGTATATCTGCAATCAAAACCAACAGAATGATGGAGACTTTGAAGTAAGTCGAACTGGTATTGAAAGCGACTTTGGTTGGAACAACAACGGCATTCGTCTTGGGCAGGGAAGCAGCAATCCTCCAAGAGCCGCTGCCAATACTTTTTCAGCCGGAAATCCAGACCCACTTGTTTTTACTCATTTCACGATTAATTCATACGGTATCTATGGGTACTTTCATTTTGGTTCAGGTGGACCATCGACAAATGAAATAGGGCCTGGTGACATGGGAATCATACCGATTAATACCACCAACAACTGTCCGAGCAACTATACCACCGGTATCCAAACCGGCCTTACCGGTAAAACCCAGCTTTTGCAAAAGAAAGCCGAGTATGAAGGAATGCTTTATGCCTATAACCAGATTATAGACAATGGAAATACCCCAGCTACGGTTACTGAAGTAGAGCTTACCTGGCCCCAGCAGGCCTGGCAGCTACGCGATCAGTTGATGCAGCGCGCTCCCTACAATTCTGAAACGGTGCTTATTGCTGCCATTGATCGCAACATCATGCCCCACGCCATGCTGCTCGAAGTGCTCTTGGCCAATCCCGATGCCCTGCGCAGCGGCAATGTGATACGCCGCGCAGAAACCGTGCCCAGCCCACCCATGCCCCAGTATATGATTGATTTGCTTTGGGCAGCGCGCAACCAAAGCACCCTTCGCACAGCCATGGAAAGTACCATGGCAGAGTTGCATATGGAAGTGGAGCGGTCGCAAAAAATCATCATTACTCAAAAGGCATTTGCTGATAGCACCTATAGCGCACCGGATAGTACCTTGTACTACCTCAGCAAGGTGAAAACAGTAGAAGGCAATTACAGCCGTGCCGCAGCTTTGGCAGAGCGCCATCAATATGCCCAGGCCATTGCACTTGTTGACAGTATGCTGATAAACTACAGATTAAGCACGGAGCGAATTGCCGAGATGGCAGCACTTAAAAATCTCTATGGACTGCTCTCTAGTGCTCACGGCGGCGGCAAAACAATTGCTAATTTAAGTCCAACTGAGATTAGCAGCTTACGCAATATTGCTGAGAACAGCACTGCAGGCCTTGCCGCCAAAAAAGCCCAAAACGCGCTCTGCTTTCATTACCAGATATGCTATGATGCACAGGGCCAGCCTAAAAACAATGCGGCACCGCATAAGCCACAATCCACCTACGAAGAGTTGTTGGCAAGACTGAACACCGTTACTGCCTACCCTAACCCTTCCGACCAATATGTCACCATCGCCTACACCTTGTTGCATGCAAAAGAAGCCACTCAGTTATTAGTGTATGATACACAGGGAAGGCAAATAGAATCCCGACAACTTGGAGAAGCTTACGAAGGCCAGCAATTGATTGACACCAGCAAAATGGCCGATGGGGTCTATCTCTTCCAGATTGTGCAGGAAGCGAAAAAGGTAAGTGACGGGAAGTTTGTAGTAACACATTAAGCCATGAAGCTTTTTGTAGCCATCACTTTGTTAACAATCACCTGCGTAGGAACACTCCCTGCGCAGGTGATTCAATATGAAATTGATTCGTCATTTAACACTGGAGAATTCTATTCCCGAGGTTCCATCAATGAGTTGGTAGTTCTTTCAAATAACGGCGGTTATTTGGTAAGTGGTTTCTTCAACCATGGCGCGACCATAGCAAATGGAGTCTCTATGGTTGGGCCTTCCGGTGAAATACTATCAAATGATTGGAGTCAATCGATGGGCCCGTCAAAGATTACACCCTATAAAAATAAATTCTTAGGATATGGTGTTGAAAATATCCAATGGTTCGAACTTGGGGCCACCGATTATTCGTTTCGCTTCGAATTCCAAAAACCCGCTTACTCTGGCCCTTTGTCCAATAAGGCCTTAGACGCTATGGTTCTCTCTGACGACCATATCTTTGTAGCCGGTCGTTTCTTTACCGATTCTACCCTGATGGGCACCCCTATAGCCAGTCAAGGCCTGCGCCAGCTCTGCATGATAGACTCTACAGGAGCACCTGTACCGGGGTTTCCCATGCTGAGATGTGAGTGGCCTACTGATGCGGAGATTAACAGTATTCGCCAACTCAGTACTGGCGAGTATATCATTTCTGGTAGCTTCAATGAAGTAGACGGGTACCCTTATGCCAAGGTGGCCAAACTCAATGCCGACTTCTCTGTCAACACAGACTTTCAACCGGTGTTTGAGCCCAATGTGAGTGCGCTCGGAGCTTCATTGTCAATTGTAGACAGCCAGGACCGCATCTGGGTAGGTCGTTCTACCGATGAACTGGTGCTTGTAGATGCCCCGGGGTATAATTCAAACCTTATCAGGCTCCTGCCCAACGGGGCCATTGACCCGGATTATGCTGCACCTCAGTTTGGTGGGTATTTTTCGGGAACCTATGAAAATCCCGGTAATTGGAGCGAGGTCAGTTCCAAGGTAGTGGAAGATGAAGACGGTACTTTTATTTTATATGGTGGTTTCATTGAAGTGAATGGAGTACCCATGCGAAGGCTCGTCAAGATAAACGATGCCGGTGAAGTGATAACAGGAGCCTTTAGCAGTCTCTCTGCCGACTCTGCAACATGGGGCTCTTGGCAAGGTATATATGGCCCGGTGATGAGCGCTGAAATTAAAAAAATCGAGAAACTCCCCGATGGCAAACTCCTCATCGGCGGCCAATTCTCCTCCTTCGGAGGTGAGCCGTATAGCTGCTTAGTACGCTTGCAGCCGAGTGGGTTTGTTGGGGTAAATGAAAAGGAAGGAAAGGGGAGGCTAAAGATTTGGCCAAATCCTGCAATAAACAGCATTCACATTGAATTAACCGGTCACACCCTCACCAACGCCACCCTGTACGATATGCAGGGCCGCGAGGTGCTCTCGGTACCACTCAGCACCGGAGAGCAGAAGGTAGACGTGCGCCATTTACCGAAAGGCATGTACTTGCTCAGGGCGACTGAACATGGTGGTGAAATTTATACAACGAAACTCATTGTGCAATGACAAAGAAATGGATCGAATATTGGTTGAGAAAAGACTTCAAATTACCAACTTTTCGCAAAAGTGCCGCGAACCTTCGATTGTGGATGTTCCTTATTTTTATTTCAAATTCACTTTCCGCACAGGTATTTGCGCCTTTGCAGCATGATACCAAGGCGTTATTTACCACTTGGCCAGAAAAGGGACGCTCGTCATATCTGATTGTTAATGACACCAGCATTGTCGAAAACAATGTGAAATACAATCTTTTTCAAAGCTGGCTTGTAGACGGCGGGCCTTGGGGCGAAGGAACTATACCCGCTCCTGATGAATGCGATTCCTGGGGCTCCGGAGGTTTATGTTATCCCCTTGATATTCCCTTATGGTTCGGAAGCAGTATTATCCGATTTCAACCCAATGTATATGTGTTTATTACTTCATCGGGTGATTCAATCAATTTTAATTTTCAACTTGAGCAGGGTGATACGAATCTGGTCTATTCCGGAATAGATTCATCCATTCTTTTAATTTATGAAGCAACTGATTCAGCCACTTTTCTGAATTTCACGGACTCCGTGTCAAAATACCGGATTGCGCACCTTAATCAAGCTGGTGAGCCGGTTAATTCTGCACTCCATAATGCACCAATTACAATAGGAAAGGAGCTGGGTATTATCCACTTCTTCAGAATTGACTCCTTCCCAGCTATACTACAACCTGTTCAGCTCATTGGCCACAAATCCACCCAAATTGGACTTTATCAGATCAAACCTGAAACAATATTCGATTTCAACGAAGGTGACATTTTTCAATATAGGGAGGAGCAAAGCAATTTCGCGCCTGGTACAGCATATACACAATATACCACCCGAACGGTTGTATCACGTGTAGAAACAGAAATTGAGATCCAGTATTCAATGCATGAAGATTGGGTAAGATTTCAGACCGTCGTATCCGGTACATGGCCATGGATCAATAATTCGATTGACACGCTATTCGGAACAGATGAAACAATTCTGACGATAGATAAAAATGAAGTTTGGACAGAAATACCCTTTAACCTATCTACAAACTATGACTTTTCAAGGATAATGTTTGAAAATAACGGTTGTAATTTAGATTGGCAATACCATAGACAAGGATCATTCTGGAATTTATGCACTACTGTTGATTCTGTGCCTTGTTATGCCAACAGTGCACATTTTGCACCTGGGGAAGGATATGCAATTGCTGGTCCAGCCGTCTATAAACCGGGATTCGGTATACTCAATTTATTAAGTGGTTATCAGATTGTTTCAGGTGTCACCAATAGCCTTCAACAAACGCTGATTTTTTCCAATAAGGGTGGTGAAACATGTGGGAATGAGTGGATATTATCAGTAAGAAATTACAATAACTCAAGTAAAAGATTTAAAATTTACCCCAACCCCGCTTCCACGACCATCACACTCCACCTTCCCAACCATACACTCACCCACGCCACCCTTATCGATATGCAGAGCCGTGAGGTACTTTCGGTGCCTTTGTCGCCTGAAGAGCCTGTAGTGGATGTGCGCCATTTGTCGAAAGGGATGTACCTGGTGAGGGCCACAGACTTTGGAGGAGGAGAATATATAAAGAAAATTATTGTACAATGAAAGAGCAGATGTACCTAAACTGCTCAGTCATTGCGCTCTTCAAAGAATTCTATAAATAAGTTTTTTCAATCAGTTTAACGAATTTTAAGCTCCTCCTTCAATTTTGAAGGCAATCCCGCGACCACCAGCTCATATGAGTGGTCCACCAACTCTTTCTGCAAGGCATCCGGAACATTGCTGTGGGCTACGACGGTGTTCCACTGTTTTTTATGCATGTGGTAACCAGGCAAAACTGCCTCAGGATATTGCTCCCTGAGTTCCATGGCCCTTTCCGGGTCGCACTTGGCATTGAAACCAGTAAAGTTGTCTACATCACAAAGCACGAACATTTTGCCCATTACCTTAAATACCAGTGTTGTGGCATTGAAAGGAAAGGTTTCTTCCACGCCCGGTTTAGTGAGGCAATATTCACGGAGTTCGTCTATGTGCATATATAATTGAATTTTGATTGAGGAAAAGCTGCTTACAAAGCAATGGTAATTTTATGAAATACACCTTTCCTGGCCATGGCAATCTTACACTACTCAGGTGGAATTTTAAATTGCTTAAGCCTATAGATCACCGGATTGGAAGGCGCTGCGTCATTTATCCATGGGAGTACTTGCAGGTTGAGCAGGTACAGGCCATCTTCAAGATCATCGGGCACAAATATCATTTCTGTAATGGTGCGGCCGGTGTAAGTATCCGGGGTATCGCCCCACCAAGCGCGGTGTCCAAGCAACAGACCCCCGTCGCTTTCACGGTCTACGGAAGGCAGGTCGGTGAGGAGGTGCATTAGCCCGGCTTCTCTCATAGCCAGCAAGGTATCTGGGTGGAAGTACGGGGGATTGGTATCGGAATAATTCTGAGACAGCTTGGAAGTACTGTTTGGCAGGGTTCGGATAATGATTGCGTTGTATGCCGGCCCTGCGAGCAGTGGCTGAATCTGTTGGAGCATAATGACTGCATCGCCAGTTTTGAGATGCTGAAATTCCGGACCACTGTATTTTGCGGGTGCAATGCTTGCAAGGCGGGCAGTAAACCAATACGCTTGCATGGTTTCTGCAATGCTCGGAAGCATGTCCTCACGTATATGTGCCACAGACTCGGTGTGGGTGCCATGGCCGTGGGGGTTGAAGTGCACATCGCGAAAATTCACAGCCCCTCCTTCAGCCACACTGCCCGTAAATTGTTGTGTGCGCACTGGCGCTATACCAATGGGTGGCACGTACCAGGCGCGTGGCCCATCAGGAGAAAATGGGATAGACAGTGAGTGGGGTTGATTCAGGTTGGCTTCGAGATGCTTACCTTCTATGGTGAGGTGTACAATCATTCAGTCGGTAATAAATAGTTCAGAAGCAATTCCATCGGCAAGGAGTCTACCCTTACGGGTGAGGGTAAAGTGTCCTTCTTGCATATGTGCAAGGTCACTTTCTATCAGATTCCTGAGACTTTCGCCAAATAGGACTTCCATATCTACCCCGAAACGCTCCTGGGCAAGTCCCGGAACAATACCCCAGCGTGTGCGAAGCCCCGTCATTACCCATTCGTTATACCTATCTGCGGAGCTCAATACTTCCTGCTCCGAAGGCAAGGTTCCTTGGTTTATGGCTTTGATATAGGCTGGGTTCGACGATACATTCCAAGATCGTTTGCTGCCATCGTAGCTGTGTGCAGAAGGACCAAGCCCAAGGTACTTTTCACCGGTCCAGTAGGCTGTGTTGTGGCGTGAGTAGTGACCCTTTCGTGCAAAATTGCTTATTTCATACTGCTCGTATCCCGCATTTTCCAAAGTCTTAACCATGCGTTGAAAATGTTCGGCAGCGAGCTCTTCGTCCACAGGCTGCTCAATGCCTTTGGCCACACGGTTGCCAAGGGCGGTGCCTCTCTCTACAGTGAGGCAATATGCCGAAATATGGTCTACACCAAGATCAATAGTCTGTTGCAAGGTAGTGGCCCAATCATTGGGCGAAAGTCCGGGCACTCCATATATCAAGTCAATGGTAATGTTTTGGAATCCGGCTTCCTTGGCCAGCAACACCGAATTTAATGCTTCTTCGCCTGTATGGGCGCGGTTCATCCATTTCAAAATGCTGTCCGAAAAACTTTGAATCCCAATGCTAAGCCTGTTCACACCAAGTGATTTCAGCTCTTCGAGTTTTTTCAGGTCAATATCATCTGGGTTGGCTTCCAGGGTTATTTCGGCATTTTCGGTAACAGAAAAAGTTTTTCGGATGTTGCTCAATATTACACCCAGGTGCTCAAGGGATATTAGACTTGGCGTGCCTCCGCCAAAATAGATGGTTTCAACAGATTCTTTACCTAAAAAAGTCTTTTGCAAAAGTACCTCCATGCAAATCGCTTCACACATTGCTTCGGTGGACTTTACTGATGTGGAAAAGTGGAAGTCGCAGTAGTGGCAGGCCTGTTTGCAAAATGGAATATGTATGTAAATACCAGCCATGGTCAGACTTTGGTTCTGAGTACAATTCGGAAAGTGGTTCCTTTATCGACCTCGCTGCGCTTCACAAATATTTTGCCTTTGTGGTAATTTTCAATGATACGACGTGCAAGGGAAAGTCCAAGGCCCCATCCTCTTTTTTTGGTAGTGTAGCCCGGCTGAAACACAGCTTTTTGGTTGGCAGAAGCGATTCCCTTACCGGTATCCGTCACGTCTATATACACATGTTGTATTTCGTAGTGAATATCGATGGTAATCTTTCCACTGCCTTCCATGGCATCCACTGCATTTTTAAATAAGTTCTCAATTACCCAACCAAAGAGGGGTTTGCTCAACATGGCTTTAATCTCACCTTCCCTGTTTTGGGTGAGTTCAAAAACCACCCTGCTGGAGAGGCGTGGCTTGAGGTAAGCGATGGCTTCGTTCATCATTTCCGCCACATTGGTTTCCTTGAGTTCAGGTGCTGAACCTATTTTTGAGAATCGCTCGGTAATGGTTTCAAGCCTCGACACATCCTTATTGAGTTCATCGATGGTTTCGTGGTCGGTGCCGCGGGCTTCGAGCAGTTGTACCCAAGCCATAAGGCTCGAAAGCGGAGTGCCTAGCTGATGAGCTGTTTCCTTTGCCATTCCAATCCATACCTGGTTCTGCTCGGCCCTCCTGAATGTGCTGAATATAAGGTAGCTGATCAGCAGAAACAAGCCCACTATGACCATTTGCGCAATGGGATAGTAGCGGAGTTGTGTGAGTATAATTGAATCGGCGTAGTAGATGTAGTTCACCGAATTTTCACCGAACCGTACTTTGATGGGTTCATTGGCGGCTTCAAGCCTTTCAATTTCGAGGGCAAGCTTTTCCTTGTCAGCAAGAAGGGTGGTATCCATATTTGCCGAAAGGATGACTTGTGTCTTGGTGGAATCTATAAATAGAACGGGCACGGAGCCAGAGTTCATTACCGTTTCACTGATAAAGGAATTGACCAGATCGTCCAGTGTCTGCTCAAGGTCTGTAATAATCCGGGAATCTTTGTAATACACATTCTGCTTGATGCCGAACATGTCGATGCGGATAGGGTTGAACTTGCTTCCCATCTCAGCGATGAGTGCATTTATTTCATCCTGGGTATCAATTAAGGTACTATCTACATTTCTGTCGAAAAGTAAATTGTTGTCATCATCGACAATGAGAACCGGGATCGTTTTGTTGTTCATTTGAATATCCTGCAGGAAGAGGATTTCCTTCGATTCGGTGGCTACGAGAAACCTGCTTACCGCTTGTGCCCACGTGTTGGCTTTTATACGCTCTTCTTCGCGCATGTCGTCGAAGAGTTTTTCGGTATAGTTGATGAGCAGCAGCTTTTTCTTTACTGCTTCACTCCAAAGCTGCACCTTCACGCGTTCTTCTTCTCGTATCCTATTGATGATGGTGTTGGAATACCACAATGAGGCTCCGACGATCATTATAGCCAACAGGATAAGCAGTGCTTTCCAGCGCTGTTTTCGGGTGTATAAATTCATGCCTTTAGGTTGGGCTGTATTGGTGATGATACTTGATGAACCTGCTTGCTGCTAATGTAGGTAACTTTTGACAAGGATGCACGGCGCTTACAAGTCGTCATCTTTTTCGAGTTCATCGTAAAGGTCATCATCCTTTTTTGTAGGTTTCGGTTTTTTGGGCGCTGTTTTCGGCGGTGCTGTTTTCGCAGAATCAATAGGATCTGACACACCCCAGTCTACGGTAATTTTTGATGGCCTTCGTTCGGGAGTTCCGGGCACCGAAGTGAGGGTGCTGTCATTTTTAAAGAAACCAAATTCATCGCGCAGGATGCTTTTCATTGTGTTTTTTTCCTTTTCAAACTCTAGCTTTCGCTTTTCCCTTGATGCATCTTTATCGAGGGAGAAGGAAGGATTGTCTACCGTACCAGTCATTAGCATAAACAAGCGCAAACCCGTGTTGTCATCTACGATGTACCCAAATTCTTCATTTGTCTTTTTCCCGGAGCGGAGCAACTCACCAAGGCGGAAATTGAGTGCATAGTTTATTCGGTTATCGAAGTCATGTGTGCCAGATATATTCATTGTCATGGCCGACGAACGGATCGTCATGTGCGGAATTTCAATGACATTGTTCTCAATTTGGATGGTATTCTTCAAGGTGTCGAATTCTATCACTTTTAGCTTTCGCTCAAACTCATCTACTTTTACCAATGAATTCCACAACGCATTCTTTCTGAGGTAATCAGGAATTCCCTGCAGCGCTTCCAGGTTCTTGAGCTTGCCATCAGTGACAATAAGTTCTGCCTGGGCTTTTAACGTCCTGTTGTCAATCTGAAGATCCGTACCCATATTGTAGGCTACGCTGATGTGTGCATCTGCAGTGCCCGATAAATGACTTGAGCGGATAACTTGCTGCCCGAAATCTTCAAACTGCTCGAAAATGTCTCTTAGTGAAAGGTTGTAGAGGGTTGCAGTTGCGGTGGTTTGGTATGTTTTTTTGCCTTGCAACTGAAGCGCAATACTGCTTCGCACTACGCCGCCGGCTGTGCGAAACTCCACAGGATTCAATGTGAGCAATCCTTGGCTGTAATAGGCATTTCCGCGTGCATTGAGTGCGATGAACTTCCTGAATCTCACTTCTTCGAAGCTGATGCCCAAAGCGAATGTTACATCTTTTGGAAGTTCGAAACGGTATGAAGTGTCTCTTGCTGAAGTACCTACGGAGAGCACCTCGTTGAGGTCTATTGATTCAGCGCTAAAATTGGCTTCTATATGCAGTTTCTGTCCGGGGGCTACAAGGTAAGGTAAGGCATTCTCAATGCTACCGGAGAACTCAAACGTGTTTTGGTTCACGCGTGCAGTGGCATTTTGAACCAGAAGGTTGTTGCTGCTAATGGAGATGTTTCCATTTATATGGTCGAAGAATTGTGACTGATCCCTTAGCTTAAAGCTGCCTTGCTGAAGGGTGATTGAACCATCAAAATTCAATCCTTTGAGCAGTGCTATGGTTTCAGAATTGCTGTTTCCATGCAGCTTACCACTCAGCGAACCGTTCAAGTTGAGTATGCCCTTCAGTATTTCCAGTTGTTCAATATTGAGAAGGTCACGAAGTTCATTCAGGTCAACACTCCCCATCAAATTCAGATCGAATGTGGGGGCATCAAAGTTGATCACCTTGCCTGAGAGTTGCAGGTTTCCCGGACCAATGCTGGCTTTTAACTTTTCGATGTTCAGAGATGTAATCTGTTTTTTCATGTGCAGACTTCCGGTGGCATCGGAAATATTTGCCTTTCCCAAAGCAACTTCATGTTGAAAGGATCCGCTGCATCTGTTAAAATATGCATCAAGAGATACGGATTGATCTACTTCCGATTGAAGGTGAAGTCTTAAGTCAGTCTTACCTTTGGCACGGTAAGCCCCTAAAGCCGCCTTCAGGCTGAGTGGAGCAACTTCGATGATGTGTTCAATCTGTGCATTTTCAGTGCTGAGATCCAGCGTCCACTTAGGCGGTGATGTTTCGGAATAGGTACCTTTCACTTCGAAAGATTCCTTTCCTATTCTAATATTGTCTGATACCAGCTCATAACCACTTGTACTTACATGTACAGATATTTCGCCGGCGAGGGATCCATCATCAAACATTACGTCACTGCCCTTGCTGTAATGAATTCGTCTTATATCTGCGTCGGCCAGTATGGTGTGAACATCTGCGCCGAAATCTCCTTCGGTTTCTGCCTTTTCAATGAAGAGTGCCATCAAAGTTTCTTCATTTCCTTCCAGACTGAAAGCCATATTGGCCAGCTCTATGTTCCGGAGCCTTAGATTTGCAGCGCCTGCGGAGCTATCAGCTTTGCTTTTCCAGAAATGGTAATTGTCTGTCCCATCTTCATAGAGCTCCATCCTCACAAAGCCTCCATCGGCATCGGCCTCAGTGATGTTGTATTGCTTTCGAAAAAAATCTAAAAGTCCAATCTGCAGATACAGATCATCGATAAAAATGAGGGTATCGAGTCTTCTGGAAGTCATTGGTACCATCACATTGCTAAACCTAAGTGATGCATATGGAAATTTCTGAAGGAGGCTTAAGTTTATGTCCTCCACAACAACCGGAACGAGCAGGTGCCGATTCATTTCATACACCACAATGTCGCGCACATCGTCTTCATACTTGTGCGCGAGAAAAACAGCGATTGTCATCGCGATCACAACTAAAAGCACAAAGGCTCCCAGAGAGATGATTATTTTTTTCAAGGTGATTGCGGTAGTGTTTGGGTCCTACTTATTGTTACAAACGGCTTGCCGCGATTGTTATTACAGCATTTTCAGGGTATTGAGTTCCTGTGCAGTGAGGTGTCTCCATTTGCCTCGTGGAATATCCTTTTTGGTAAGACCTGCGAATATTACCCTGTCCAGCCCTTTTACTTCATAGCCAAGGTGCTCGAACATGCGGCGCACAACCCTGTTTTTGCCACTGTGTATTTCAATCCCAATGTCCTTTTTGTCTTTGCCGTCACCTACGTAAGATATTTCATCCGCCTTCATAGGTCCATCTTCAAGCTCAACTCCTTCGCGTAGAGCAGCCATGTCAGCAGCTTTTAGCTGCTTGTCGAGGTGTACATGGTACAATTTTCTAACACCATGAGTGGGGTGTGTAAGTTTCTTGGCCAGCGCACCATCATTTGTCAGTAGCAAGAGACCTGTGGTGGTTCGATCGAGTCGACCTACAGGAAATACCCGGGAATCACCTATGCCCCTGAGCAAGGAAAGTACAGTGCGTCTTCCTTCGGGATCATTGGCAGTGGTGATGAAATCTTTCGGTTTATTCATCAGGATGTACACGGGCTTCTCTGGCGATATACGTTCACCGGCGTAGGTCACTTTGTCGCCCATAGCTACTTGATACCCCATCTCGGTAACCTGAACCCCATTCACTTCTATCAGGCCATTTTTAATGATGTCATCGGCTTCACGGCGTGAGCAAATACCTGAGTTGGCAATGTATTTATTGAGTCTTACTGTATCCTTATGCCTTGAATGTGATTTACTACCTCCTGTTTTCTTGAGCCTTTCAGCTTTGTAAAAAGCATTGTTCGAAGCTGTTTTGCCTGGCGAAAAACTTCCTCCCCTTCCTGTAGGTCGCTTTCCTTCCCTATCTGATGGATAGTCCTTTCTAAAGGCAGGTTTGTCATCTTCTCGTCTTTCAGGTCTTGATGTCCTTTCATTGTCACCTTCACCAAACCTTGAGCCGCCCCGTGCGGGTCTTTCAGATGCGTCCTTCTTTCCTTCGTATGGCTTTCTAAACCCCGGTCTGTCATCATCTCTTCGGGCGGGTCTTGCTGGCCTTTCATTCTCATCATTGCCAAATCTTGAACCGCCCCGTGCGGGTCTTTCTGACCTTCCTGATGTGTCGTTTTTTCCTTGGTATGGTTTTCTGAACCCCGGCTGGTCATCATCTCTACGGGCGGGTCTTGATGGTCTTTCATTGTCTTCATTGCCAAATCTTGAACCACCCCGTGCGGGTCTTTCAGATGCGTCCTTCTTTCCTTCGTATGGCTTTCTAAACCCGGGCCTGTCATCATCTCTGCGTGCGGGTCTTGCTGGCCTTTCATTGTCATCATTGCCAAATCTTGAACCACCCCGTGCGGGTCTTTCTGACCTTCCTGATGTGTCGTCTTTTCCTTGGTATGGTTTTCTGAACCCCGGCTGGTCATCATCTCTACGGGCGGGTCTTGATGGTCTTTCATTGTCATCATTGCCAAATCTTGAACCACCCCGTGCGGGTCTTTCAGATCTTCCTGATGTGTCGTCTTTTCCTTGATATGGTTTTCTGAACTCTGGCTTTTCAGGGCTTTCCTTAGCACTTTTTGACACAGCGCGTAGTGATTGCTTTGCAGCGTCTGTTTCAGTCTTCTTACTACGAACTGGCTTTTCTGCAACCGTTGCTGCCCTCTCGACTTTTTTTGGTTTCGAAACCTTGGTGATTTCGCTCGTAGATTCTTTGATGGTTGCTTTTTTAGCCGAAGCTGATACAGCTTTTTTCTTTGCAGGTGCAGCAGTCTTCGCTGGGGCTACTTTGCTCACCTTCGCATCTTTGGTAGTAGGCTTTACTTTTTTTGCAACTGTTTTTTTCACCTTGGTCGTTACATCAGCTTTCACTTTCGTCGAGCTTGCCTTTGTGGTTTTAGGTTTTATTGCTTTTTCGACCTTATCAGTGGCAAGTTTAGCAACCCGTTTTTTCGCGGCTGTATCTTTTACAGCATCTGCTACTTTGGTTGCAGTCTTTTTTGTCGCAGCTTTTGTAGTCGATTTCTTGGGTTTAGGAGTAGCTGCAGGTTTCTCTTTTGAAGCAGCGGGTTTTGCAATTTTTGATGGCCTTTTCTTTTCGGTCATTTTGGTAGAGGGGTTCAGAGTATTGGGTAAAATGCGTCGGTAATATGCACAATGTCTTTTTGATTGTCATTTAGCGTAACGGCTACAATGTCAAATCGGGCTTCTTTGTTTGAGTTTTGTCTGGTCATATACACATTGGCTGCTCTAATCATAAACTTCTGTTTCTGCTTGGTGACAAATGTTTCTGGACTTCCAAAGTGATTATTTTTTCTGGTTTTCACTTCAACGAAAATGATAAATTTCTCATTCTCAGCTATAAGATCCACTTCGTCATGGCCATGTCTCCAATTCGTTTCTAATATTTTGAAACCATGAGAAATCAAATGCGTAGAAGCAAGTGATTCGCCCGATTGTCCGATTTCATTGGTCGAATGAGACATGTAAACCTAAACTGTGAATCTATAAGGTTCTTAAAGTAATGCTTATGAAAAGAATAACTACAACAATTGCAGCCTTTGTGCTTGCAGCAGCGCTAAGCTCTGTGGCTTTTGCCTCCGAGCCTTTCCAGGGCACGATCAAATTTACCAAAACGATCGGACCTGTTACCGCCAATTACACTTATTATGTAAAAGGTGACAAAATTCGGGTTGAAGAAATGGGTGAAAGTGGAGAAATCCAAGGTATCATGATTATTGATACCAAAGCCAACACCGTAAAAGCCCTCAGTCCCGAGCGACAAATGTACATAGATGTTCCCAACAAGCGACCTGCAAAGGATGCAGATGTTTATGTTCAAAAGACCAACAATACCCAGGTCATAAACGGATACAGTTGCACTGAAGTAAAGGTTACTGGTAAAACAGATGGGCGTGAAGTTACTTTTTGGGTAGCAGATGACCATTTCGATTTCTTCCTTCCAATGCTTGAAACGCTTAACAGAAAGGATAAACTTGCGGTGTACTTCATGAATGTACCAGAGTTGCAAGGTCACTTCCCAATGGTTGGAGTTGAAAAGAAAACGGATGGTGTCGAATTGTCAAAACTTCAGGTTTATGACATGGACAAATCAAATCTCGACGACAAACTTTTTGAGATACCTGCGAACTATACCAAGTTCGAAAGAGAATAAATATTCAATTGTGGATTAACAAGGAAGGCTGGCCGTGTTTCACGGTCAGCCTTACTTTTTTACCGTGTATCCATGCCCTGTTATCACTGATGTGCCCAGATGGGTAATTAAAACAAACAGGATAGCCATATTCGGCAACGTTGTTGGCAATAATTTCATCGGCATTCATGCCAAATGGAATCTGATTGTCGCGCATATTGGTAAGGCTTCCCACTACCATTCCACTAATGGCACTCAACATTCCGGCTCTTTTCAGGCATACCATCATTCGGTCCATGTGGTAAAGATATTCGTCCACATCTTCAATAAACAGGATACACCCCTTGGTATCCATTTGAGTGGACGAACCCATCATGCTGCATATTACACTCAGATTGCCTCCTATTAATTCGCCAGTTGCCTCACCGGCTACGTTAAGCCGATGATGCATAATCTCAGTTTCATGCGAAATTCCCTTGAGCCCATCCTGAAGGCTGTGCAGAGCTTGTGGGGTATTGTCCTGGAAGTTTAGAGGCATTGTAGCGTGCAGAGACGCCATCCCTATATGTTTGTATATATGGTTGTGCAATACAGTTATATCGCTGTAACCAATTATCCATTTTGGCTGATTATGAAGTGCTTTTAAATCTACACCATCCACAATTCTAGCGGTTCCATACCCCCCTCTAGCCAGCAAAATGGCTTTCACATCAGGGTTTCGAATGGCATCGTTGAGGTCTTGTAATCGCTCAGCATCTGTGCCAGCAAACTGATGGTCTTCCTTGTAAAGGTTCTTACCCTCTAAAATACGGTACCCCCATTTTTGAATCAATTTGGTTGCATAAGCTATATTCGCATGGTCAGTTTTGCGTGCTGTTGAGATCAGGGCAATGGTGTCGTTTGCCTCGAGTTTTGGGGGTATCACAGTGTTCATGCTTTCGGGAAATGGTATTGTGAAGTAATTATCTTTGAGCCCTACAAACTAGCACAATCCATTTGAATATTCCAAAACGATATACTGTTACCGCTGCATTGCCCTATGCCAACGGACCACTGCATATAGGGCATATGGCTGGGGTCTACATTCCGGCTGATATTTATGTGCGCTATCTCCGATTGAGAAAAAGAGATGTGGTCTTCGTTTGCGGAAGTGATGAACACGGTGCGGCAATTACATTGAAGGCCAGAAAGGAAGGTAAAACCCCGCAGGAGATCGTAGATGAGTTTCACGCAATAAACAAACAATCATTTGCAGCGTTCGGGATTCAATTTGATATATACCACCGCACATCCTCACTCCTTCACCATAAGACTGCACAGGCATTCTTTACCACGCTTTTAAATAAGGGCGCTTTTGATGTGCGAAGAAGCGAGCAGTATTTTGATGCTGAAGCCAATCAATTTTTAGCAGACAGGTATATTGTTGGTACTTGTCCAAAATGCAGTTTCGAGAATGCTTATGGAGACCAATGCGAGAATTGCGGGAGTACCCTGAATCCACAGGACCTCATCAATCCAAGATCTACCATAAGCGGTAGCAAGCCTGTGTTAAGATCAACTTCGCATTGGTTTCTACCCATGGAACGTCATGAAAATTGGCTTCGGGAGTGGATTGAGAAAGGTACATTGGATGGAGCAGTTCTTCACAATCCTGCGGAATGGAAAAAACAGGTTCTGGGACAGTGTAAGTCGTGGATTGATGGAGGATTGCAGGGCAGGGCAATGACCCGTGATCTAGATTGGGGGGTACCGGTGCCATTGGATGATGCCAAAGGAAAGGTGCTTTATGTGTGGCTTGATGCACCCATTGGGTATATCAGTGCAACCATTGCCTGGGCAGCAGATTCTGGTAAAGATTGGCAACCTTATTGGTCAGCCAATGATACCAAGCTCGTTCATTTCCTGGCCAAGGACAATATTGTATTTCACTGCATCATATTCCCAATACTACTGAAGGAACATGGCTCATACATCCTTCCGGACAACGTGCCGGCAAATGAGTTTTTGAATCTGGAAGGCAGGAAGATATCCACCTCGAGAAACTGGGCAGTTTGGCTCAACGAATACCTTGAAGATTTTCCCGGAAAGGAAGATGAGCTCAGGTATGTTTTGAATTCAATAGCACCTGAATTTCGCGACAGTGAATTTACCTGGAGCGATTACCAAAGCCGCGTGAACAATGAACTTGTAGCCATACTTGGTAATTTTATTAATAGGACCATGGTGCTTACGCATAAGCTTTTTGGTGGTGTGGTCCCATCCCGGTCTGGTGTTGATATTTCGGAATTACATGCGTCAGATGTTTTGGGAGCCTTGGTTGCTTCAAGAGATGAAGTGGGGCAGTTTATTGAGCAGTATCGGTTCAGAGATGCCCAGCAAGCCATGATGAACCTTGCCAGAATGTGTAACAAGCTTCTCACAGAAACAGAACCTTGGAAACTTGTAAATTCTGAACCGGTAAAAGCGGGCGCAGTGATTAACATTTGCTTGCAGGTTGCAGGGAATCTCTCAACAATTGCTGAACCTTTCCTTCCGAAAACATGCGAGAAACTTAGGTTTATGCTCAATATTGAATCTATGGACTGGGACGCATCCGGCAACCCCGATCTTATGGTAGAAGGAAGTGCGATAAAAGAAGCTACCCTTCTTTATCAGCGCATTGAAGATGAGCAAATGGAAATACAGCTTGCGAAATTGCGCGCATCAGAAACCCTTAATACAACATCCAAGAACATCCTACATATGCCACAAAAAGATTCAATAGCTTTCGATGATTTCTCGAAGATTGATATTCGAATTGCGACCATTCTCACTGCAGAACGTGTCCCAAAGACAGATAAGCTGATGAAACTCACTCTTGATACAGGTCTTGACCAAAGAACAGTGGTATCTGGTATTGCAGAGCATTACAGCCCTGAAGATTTGCCGGGAAGGCAAGTATCCATTCTTATGAACCTGGAGCCAAGAAAAATTAAGGGGATAGAGTCTCAAGGAATGATACTTATGGCCGAAGATGCTGATGGACGGCTCACCTTTGTTTGTCCAGATGGCAATACAGGAAATGGCGCCACTGTGCGCTGAGTATTTCATGGGATATTTATTACTTTTGCGCTCCCAATAAAGGACCAGTGCCTTGTTGGATTTATTGTGCTTCGGCTCCGTAGTTCAATGGATAGAATGGAAGTTTCCTAAACTTTAGATATGGGTTCGATTCCCGTCGGGGCTACCACGCATTAAAACCTTTTGCAATTGCAAAAGGTTTTTTTACATTTTACGGTGAATAGAATTGTATTGAGTAAGGTATGGCGCGGCATGTAAATTCATGAAGCTGTAGCCAAGGGCCAATGATCGATTGGATTTATACCACCGTGGATAAAGCATTCAGGCAAGACTACTCAAGCTTAGGCCCATCTTGATTTTTGTTTAGCACGCACCCATTCTTGAGTTCCAGTTGCATTCGCTAAAAAAATTACAATACGGTAAGAAATGCGCTTCAGGCGGCATTTCCAGAGGAGTCTGGTTGCTCTGAGCGCATTACCAGTTTTGTGCGCTTTGTGCATTTGAACAGCTTCGAGGTAAGTTCCGCATCCAGTATTGCTCAAGCCCCCCAAAGCAAAGTATGCAAGTGGTTTATTAATGTATTGGAAATTTTCGCCTTTGTACCAAAGGCCCAGAAAGAGGTTGTAGTCGGCAGCCAGTCTATACTGGGTGTCATACCCATCCATTTTCCAAAAGGAAGAGGCAAGAATAAAACTTGATGGGTGAAAAACTCCCATATTTCTAAGCATATCACTCGGATTTGGAAACTCTTCTCTGTGGTACGTTTGCCCATCTATATCTCGCACCTTGATCATATTACCATGAATTACTGATGCATCGCCAAAGCCAGCGCAAGTCACTACATGGTTGATTGTTTCTTTCAAGTATGCATCGTCTGCATTCAGGAATGAGAGGTAAGTGCCTCTTGCGATGGATGCCCCTTTGTTCATGGCATCATACATGCCCCTGTCCGGTTCACTGATCCAAAAATCAATCTTATCGAGATTTGCTTTAATAATATCCAATGTATGGTCGCTGCTGTTTCCATCTACAATGATAAACTCAAATCGATTATCTGTTTGCACACTCAGAGAGTCGATGGTATTCTGCAAAGAACCGGCGGCGTTGAAACACGCAGTTATTACTGAAATCAGCGGTTGGGAGGTGGTTCGATTTCCCTTGTGAAATGCACTTTTTACGGCTTGCTGTATTGCTTTTCCCATAAGCGTTAAATGCGGTCTAAAGTAAACATTCAAGCAAAATAGGCCCCTGCGAAGAGAAGGTATTCCAGAAAGAAGAATAACCAAAATGTCTTGTAATATTTTCGAACTGAGACCACATCATCCAAACTTACCCTTCCGGAAATGGATAGGAAAGCCAGCCCGAGCATTGCATGGCCCAGGCAAATTACTGAGCCTTTTACCAGCCAGAAGTCGAAAAGAAAAGGGGCAAATGCTCCAGCTACGTACCCTGTACCTACTGCATACAGACCTGCTTTGTACGTTTTAACCACCCCTGTTTTTAGCACAAGTGAACCGATTCCCGCAGAAGCGTCCCCTTCCATATCCGGGATATCTTTGTACCAGGCAATACTTAAGCTGAAGAGTGTAGTGAACATTACCAGTAACCAGATCTCCACTGGGATTTCGGGCCAATGTGCCCCATTGTTTACAAAGTGAATGTAAAACCCCAGGTTTATCAGCCATCCGCGCACCAACGTAATTGCCAAAGCTGCAGTGCTGTGGTGTCTTTTGAAGTACACTTTCTTCCACGAATAGAAGAAACCGAGGATGGCGATAACACAGACAAGGATACCCAGGAACAACGAAACCGACCATCCGAGCAAGAGTGAAAGCAGCAAAGAACCCCATACGACGTATTTTGCTTTGTATATGCTGAGTTCACCTGAAGCAATGGGCAAATAGGGCTTGTTGATTTTGTCAATTTGTATATCAACTATCTGATTGTATCCCGTGATGTAAACATTGCAGAGCAGCGCAGATGCCAGTGTAACCCAAAAACGCCAGTAGACGTGGGTGAAGTCACCGCCTGAGAGTAAGTACAAAACCGCAATACTAATTGCAGTGCCTATGATGGTGTGTGGCCTGGAAAAGCGCCAGAGTATTAGCAATGATTTCAATCAGACAATAATCAATGATTCGCCACAAAGGTTAAAGAAGTATTCGTTACTTCCGCAGTAAATTTGTCAAGTTAAAAATTATGATCACGATACAGCATATGTGGTTAAGGGTGTTATTTGTTGAAATGCAAGGCCAGTCAGGGATACGGGGATGATACTTTTACTTTTACTATTCATACTCGCACTCGTACTTACCTCCTTGCTTGTGCAAAAGTTGGGAAACAGACCATCAACCGCAGCGCGCAAGGTACTGCACATTGGAGCCATCGGAGCCAGTGCACTTTCAGTGTATGTGGTCCCTGATTTGGATGCCTTGCTAATTACGGTGATTCTGCTGGCGCCAATAATAGGCTTTGTGGTGCTCAAAGGGTTTATGAAGGACGCGTTCAGCGGAAGAAGAAGTTGGGGAATACTCTGGTATGTACTTGTATTTGCATTGCTGTTGTTTCTGTTTCGCAAAGACGCGCCACACCTGGTATACTATCCACTCATGGTGCTTGCACTGGCCGACGGTGTTGCAGCGCTTATTGGCATTTATTTAAGGAGTAGGTCCTATCGTTTGGGTGGTGACCAACGCACCAAAGCTGGGTCGGTGGCATTTTTTACAGCCACCTTTGTCGTACTGGCCTTCAGTCATTATGTCATTGGAATGCCCACAGGTTTTACCATCCCACAACTAATTTTTGTTTCAATCTTTCTCACGCTTACTGAAGCCGGTTCATCAAATGGTAGTGACAACCTTTGGGTTCCAGTGGTGCTGGTATACTGGCTTTTGGTGCATCCCGTATTGCCAACAGCCATTTCAACAGCCATCTTCACTTTCCTTTTGGTACTTACCTCTGCCTGGTACGCTGTAAAGCTAGGCTGGCTCAGCGCAGGTGGGGCGCTTATTGCATTGTTGTTGGGTTGGTTCTACCTTTTCAACCCGGAGGTAAAATGGGTGATAATTCCTATGAGCTTTTTCATTTGTGGTTCTTTGCTCAGCAAGCTCAATACCCGGAAGGACAAGGGGCCAGCCAGAAGCGGCATGCAGGTATTGGCCAACGGTGGAATGCCCACTCTTTTCCTTGCGGCCTACTTTGTAACAGGAATGCAGGGATTCTTAATAGGTTTTATATGTGGATTTGGTGCCGCTTTGAGCGATACAGCCTCATCGGAAATAGGCATAAAACGTGGAGGTAAAACGTACAGCATACTTGGCTTCAAACCCTACGTTAAAGGAGTTAGTGGTGGTGTGAGTATTGACGGAAGCCTCTCTGGAATGCTCTTTGCAATGTTCCTGTCTTTCTTGGCCATGGTGCTCCTTGAAGAGCGTTCTATAATTCTCTTTATCGGTATTGCTTTGGTTTCCTTCGCTGGAAATATTACTGACAGTGTATTGGGGCAATTAATTCAGGAGAAATTCTTCGATAAATCCTCAGCGGAATGGCACGATAACCGACCCGAAAACGTTTTGGTTGTAGTTAAGGGCATTCCCGGGGTGACCAACGATATGGTGAATCTTATTTCAACATCAGTGGCTTGTCTTGCTGGCTATGCAGTTCATCAAGGAATTGCTGGGTTATAAGGGTTGCTCTTTTCCCACACAATACTGTGAATAACAAAGTGTAGTGTCCAACCTTAACAGACTCTTATGCGTATTTTTAAAATGCGAAAAACTTCGCTCCCCTTTATGAAAATTCAGACCAGACTGACATCGGTTTCGATGCTTTTTTTCCTGTTGTGCTTGAGTGGTGTCAATGTTGCCCAAACCTGCGCTGAACCTGGCTTGCTATGCGCTGATTTTAGCACCGATACACTTACTACAGATGATGGATTGCCAGCAAATACTGCAGCATCATTTTGTTTTAACGATGCACCGAATGCCCTCTTTTTTGAGTTTAACACCTTGGATATTAACACCTATCCAACCATTAACTACGCCGATTCATCGGCAACACTTTCTTTTATCATAGACTCTTGCCGAACAGATACCAACTATGCGCAAGGGTTAAATATTTCAGTGTTTACCGCTGTGGATTTATGTGATGAAACGACCTACAGCGATCCACTTTTTTGTGAGGCCGATGTCGATACTACTCTGCAAATACAGTTCGACGGACTTTTACCTGCCACGACTTATTATGTGATGGTCACAGGTGTAGAAGGCTTGCCACCCGCTGTAGAACTTAGCTCATGTGCCATAAGATTGGGATTAACAGGCCCCGCTGTTACGTACGACTTGAGCCCTGACCCCACCAATCAGATTATATTTCCTGGCGAAACAGCCGAGATGGGTGTAGACCCAGCTTTTGCGCCATACCAATGGCAGGGTGAAGCCCTAAGCAATACCACCTTGCCAACGGTCGGAGCCAATCCTGAGAATGTGGGAATTTACAACTATGAAGTGTCTACAGAGATTGCGGGTTGTGAGTATACTGCAAGCCTGAGAGTTACAGTTATACCACCCATAGTGCCATTTAATGCCTTCACCCCTAACAATGACGGCTTTAATGATAACTGGGTGATTGGTAATATTTTACAATGGCCCAATGCGCAGATAATAGTCTACTCGCGATGGGGTGCCAAGGTATTTCAGACCACAAATTATCAGAATAATTGGGATGGGGATAACCTGCCGGCAGCTACCTACTATTATGTAATTGAGTTGAACCCAATTGATTTTAACACTGAGCCAATTACAGGATCAGTTACCATATTGAGATGAAGTATACTATCGCCTTATTGTCCCTGGTATTTTGGTGCAGTGCGCAAAACACCTATGCGCAGCAGAATCCACAATTCACCAACTTTCTATTCAATTCTTTTGCCATCAATCCAGCTATCGCAGGCCTTCAGAAATGTTTGGATGCCCGCGTGGGTTACCGCAATCAATGGGTAGGTTTTGAGAACAATCCAAGAACGGTTTTTCTCACAGCCCACCAACGGATTAAGTCTATTAGTAAAGAGAGGGGTGTGCAGCATGGTGCCGGACTCACTGTAGAATCTGACAATACCGGCCCAACGGGGCGCACCGCTCTTCATGCAGCCTACGCCATTCACCTCCCTCTCTCTCGCAAAACCAGGGTGTCCTTCGGTGTATCGGCGGGAGTATTGCAATATAGGGTGGATATGTCGCAGATATTTGTGCCTCAGGTAGGCGACCCTATCTTGCAGCAGTCAGAGAATGAGTTGGTATTTCCAGACATCAAGTTTGGCATTTGGCTCTACAACAAGTCTTGGTTTGCCGGATTCAGCGGCGGCCATCTCACCAATCCTACACTCGATAATATAGGAGTGGATACCAGATTGCAGCCGCATTTTAACCTAATGGCAGGCAGGGTTTATGAGGGAGGAGAAAAACTGAGTTTTATTCCTGCTACACAGTTTAAATTCACTGGTAACTCTAAACCATCTCTTGACGTACAATTCTGGGTTGACTATGATGATGCGATTGCACTTGGCGCAGGATTCAGGTCAGAAGACGCAGCTTATGGAATGCTTAAGTTTAACTTTTTAGATCATTTCACAGTGGCATACGCTTATGATTTTACTTATTCCAGAATGAGATACGGAGGTTCAAATTCTCACGAGATTATTTTGGGAATCTACAGCTGCTCGCGTAAGCAGCGCGTAGGTTTTGTTCCATGTGCGGCATATGACTAAACTTTGACACGAATAAGTTTCATATTGACTCCCCTAAAAACAATGCTCACGGCACTCATCTTGTTTGCCGGAGTCGCACACGCCCAGCCTTCTGATGTTTTTTACTGGAAGGGTATATCATCCAACTGGAATGATCCCAACAACTGGTCTACAGCATCGGGCGCTACAGGCGCTTTGCCAGGACTACAGGACCATGTGATCGTTCAGTCCAATGCTGCTACAACCACCTTGACGCTATCAGGTGATGTAGAAGTAGCCTCTTTCATTGTTACCCATCCAGAAGGTATTCATTTGGTGGCGCGCAATGCAGCCGAAGTATGGATAGCAGGTTCATTAAATTTACCTGAAGGCACAAACATAGACCCTGGAGTGGAGCTATTCCTAATGGGAGGAAGCAGTTCATTTGTTTCTTTTCCAGTTTCAGTTGAGCGACAAATAAATGCCCAGAATGGAGATCCTGTATTCACTAATGGCACTGCGAGTGGTTCTGGATTTAGGTCGTGTGCCTTTTTTACAATTGTACCAAACCCTACCAATCCCACTTGCAATAGCTTCAATAATGGAATAGCATCGGTCCTTCCAATAGCCGACGGAGTGGGCCCTTACGTATATCAATGGGTAGGTGGGCCTCCCACCATACAATGGAACAATGTGGGTGCGGGACCATATACCATTTTAGTGTTCGATATAGGTCAAGGCGGACAAACATTTTCCTGGAAGGGTCCATCCGGATTTCTAGCGTCAGGGCCAAATATATCAGGACTGCTTACAGGACTTTATGAGGTCACAGTCTTGGATGGAAATGGATGCTCAAACACAGCATCTGTTCTGATCAATGAACCTACCTTACTGGAAATTTC
>JBGTBE010000091.1:0-37804 GCA_041749535.1 Cryomorpha sp.
CGGAAAAGTACCTTCCGGCCTGGTCTCCTACTGCGGTGGTGAGCGGATTTGTTGCACAAGGTCTCGATGCATACTACCGCACCTATGGCGACCCGCGCGCACTTGACGCCCTTGAGCAGGTATGCGTTTTCATCAGTGAGGCCCTTGCGCATACCGAGAAGGACAACGACTTCTACGCTATAAGCTACAGCACGGTGAAACCCGATTTTTGCTACAATGCATCGCTGCTCGCCGCGCAGACGTATGCGCTCGCCTATGCACATACGGGGCAGCAAACCTATGCCAGCATTGCACGAAAGGCGCTTCACACAGTACTTTCCCGGCAGAAGAGCGATGGGAGCTGGAATTACAGCGAAGATCTACACACCAGAAAGCAGCGTGTGCAGATAGATTTCCACCAGGGTTTTTTACTCGACAGCATCTTAAAAATATCACAATGCATCGGCGAATTTCCCGAAAAGGTAGAGCGAGGATTGCAAGATGGTTTTGAGTTTTACAGAGAGTGCCAGTTTGATGTTTCCGGCCGCGCCAAATGGAGACTGCCCACGGAGTATCCCGCCGATATACACCATCAGGCACAGGGTGTACTCACAGCCATACGGTTTCATAATTACAATGAAAACCGTCGTGCAAATGCGATGGCAAAGTCGGTGCTCACTTACGCCATCGATCATTTTCAATCTTCTCGGGGAGGCTTTTTCTACCGCAAGCACCGGTTTTTTACGGATCGTACCGAGTACATGCGCTGGGGAAATGCATGGATGTTTCTTGCTTTGGCGGCTGCCTTAGGCAGTTCTGAATAATTCCAGAACTATAAAGATCAGTTGTAGAAGACAACCTTCATTCCGCGACGGGCAGTGCCATCGTTGAGCACGGTGAGAAAGTAAAGGCCTGCCGGCAAATGGCCCCGCTCAAGGACCGCCTGGTATCCTCCCAGCCCGGTATAGGTTGCCACCAGTTGCCCTGAAGTATTGTGCAGCAGGGCAGTGGCATGTTTAAGTTGTGTGTTGCTCTCAATGTATACCTGATTGAAAGCCGGATTGGGGTATAAACTGAATTGACCATTATCAGCGGCATTCTCGCTGCTCAGCACATTACAGAGATCCGAGTGGTAGAACTGCCTGACCTGAGGAGTCCAATTAATAAAAACTTCATCGAGGGTTAGTTCAATGGGAGCAGAACCTTGCCCGAATTCTGCTGTGTGCGGGATTACGATCGGAGTCCATTCAACTGCGTTGCAGGAAGTATTGCCCTGCCCATCGGTCTTTACCAGGTGTACCTTGGCGCTGTCGGAAGATGCGCCTTCCGACCATGTTTGGCCTGTAAAAATGAATCCTCCGTCGGTGGTTTGAGCTGCTCTCCAGGGACGTTCTTGCCAGGCTTCGCCGTATGCTTTTGCCCAGAGCACTGCACCCTGGCTGTCCAGCCTTACGAGCGAGGCATCATAATCGCCATTGCCTGCGCTGTTGCTGTACATCAGGATTGTAGCACCACCATCTGATGTGGGGGCAATGCTTCGGGCCCAGTCTGTATAGGTACCGCCATAGGTGAATGCGGAAACAAAATCGCCGTTCTCATCCATACGAATTACACAGGCATCTGCTGACTGCGCATTGGTATTGAGCCCAAAAGCGGTGGTATACAACAGAATATTTCCGCCAGCATCTTCTGTTAATGTGTTTCCTGAACTGATACTTATGCCTGGTATTGATAGGGGTTGGCTTGAATAAACTACATCTCCCTCACCCGAAAAGCGCACCACCTGAATGGGGTATGGCATGGTAACTGCAAATCCTCCTGAAGCCAGCGCTACGAGGTCAACATAAAATGCATCACCCATAGGGCTCCAATTGTCAAACCACCTTAGCCATACCACGTTTCCATCCCCATCGAGACGGCCTGCCAGAACGCCTTGCGCATAGCCCGGATTGAATTCATCTTCAAAATATACGTTGGCATAACCCCCTACATATATTTCGCCCTCAGTGCCCAGACCGATGCTATACAAGAACTCCCCGGAGGTGCCTCCTATCACCTTGGTCCAAATTGCGTTGCCTTCACTGTCGGTTTTCATCACAAAGCCATCGACATTTCCAGCTCCATAACTCATCGTAGAGCCACACATCAGCAGGGTGCCATCAGGCATTTCCAGTACATCGTATAGTTCATCGAGGTTGATGCCCGCGTAATCAACAAGCCATAACATTTCCCCCTCCGTATCCACTTTCATGATAAAGGCGTTACCTGCGGAGCCGAAACCATTCGTTTGACCCACCAGCACAAAATTGCCATCGTTGGTTTCTATAACCTTGCGGGCCCTGTCGAAATAACTGCTGCCATACCTGCTGTGAAATACAGATTGAGAATGCAGGGCCTGCACGGCAATAATTACAAGGATACCTGCGAGTAGGGTGATCCGGACATTGTAAAATGGGTTCATGGTTGTTGGTTTGGCGGATTGGTTGTCCATTTAGTTCAAATCTATGCATTTAGGGAAAACCATACAAGAGGCAACGGTTCATCAGCACTGGGTTCAACGCCGTTTTAAACCCTTCCTTCCGAATAAGGATTTATTCAGTTAATCCTGCATTTCACCTAGTGTACTATACGATTTGCAGGATTATATCCATTTAATCCTGCAAATCTGCTATTTTGTTCATAGATTTGCAGGAATAATTCGAAATGGAATTTACAAGATCAGTAGGAATCCGGGTTTTGGAATACCTGGATATATTTCCCACGGTTGGAATTGTAGGTCCCCGGCAAGTGGGAAAGACAACTCTGGTAAAAACGTTGTCAGGAAAATTCAAGCGTGAAGCAGTTTATATTGACCTTGAATCCGATGAAGACCTGATAAAGCTCTCCAATGCTGAGCAATATTTCAACGAACGCAAGGACAAACTCATCATTATAGACGAAATACAGCGCAAACCAGAACTGTTTGTTTTGCTCAGGTCGGTTATTGACCGGAAGCGCGAAGCTGGAAGGTTTATTCTCCTGGGATCAGGTTCACCCGACATTCTTGCGCGGAGTTCTGAAACACTTGCCGGCAGAATCGGATACATAGAATTGCATCCCCTCACCTACGAGGAAGTTAAGGGCACATACCCGGCCAACACACTTTGGATAAGGGGCGGATTTCCCCATGCGCTCACCCAAAAATCTGACCATGCGAGCTATTTGGTGAGGCAGCAGCTCATACGAACGTATGTGGAACGGGAACTCGCTCTACTTGGACTTTTGGCTTCCCCAACAATACTGAGGAATTTACTGAGAATGATAGGGCATATGCAAGGGCAGATACTCAGTTACACCCAACTCTCCAACTCACTTGGCATCAATGTAACTACGGTGAAACGGTATATGGATTTTTTTGAAGATGCCTTTATCATTCGTCGGCTGGAGCCCTTTCATGCCAATGTAAAAAAGCGTATCGTAAAATCGCCTAAAATATTTATTCGCGATACAGGTCTGTTCCACACCCTGATGAATGTAGATGACAAGGAAGCACTCGATGGTTTTCCCGGGAAGGGTAATTCATGGGAAAGCTTTGTAATTCAGCAGATTATCAGCCGTCTCCACGCGGATGTTTCATACTATTTCTACAGAACCCAGGATGGCACGGAACTAGATCTGGTACTGGTGAAAAGGCTTTCAGTTCTTGCCGGAATTGAAATTAAACTTTCGAATGCCCCTAGAATTACCCGCGGCACAACCCTTGCAACCGATGATCTGAACAATCCTCCCGTCTGGGTAGTAACCAACTCGGTTACCGAAGATTATTCAATTAACGACAAGGTGTCCGTGACTTCCTTTGAGCGCATATTCCATCATCTCGATCAGCTGAAACTGCTGGCTTGAACGGGATTTATAATTGTTGGTTTTTACAAGGTGAATATCTGCTCCAATACTTTTAATTTGGCAGCCCCATGCCGCGCAAATTCCTCTTTTACCTTGGCCATCCCGCCCACTACCACAACCTGAAGCACAGCGTGCGCATCCTTGCGGCAAAAGGCCATAAAGTAAAAATTGTTGCCCGTGGCAAGGATGTACTCTTTGACTTGATAGACCGCGAAAACTGGGATGTGGTAAAGCTGCCGGATCGCAAAACAAAAGGCATGCTAGGCCTTGCGGCGAATATCGCATCACGTGAATTCACCATGCTGCGCATCGCACGCGCATTCAAACCCAACCTGATGGCCGGTACTGATCTCGTAATAGCGCATATCGGAAAACTGACGGGAATACCTTCGGTAATCATAAACGAAGATGATAGCGCTGCGATACCCCTCATGGCCAGGTACGGATTTCCTTATGCCACGGCCATTCTCGCCCCCAATTGCTGCGATCAGCACCCGGCCAACCACAAGAAAATAGGATACGAAGGCTACCATGAACTGGCTTACCTGCATCCAAATAATTTTCAAAGCGCTGTCAGCGACCTCCCTGAATCAATCAGAAGTGAAGGCAAATATTTTGTGCTGCGCTTCGCTTCGCTTCACGCCCACCACGATGCGGGGCGCAAAGGTATTGACGACGCGCTGGCGTTGAAGCTAATCGAAAGTATATCACCTTACGGCAAAGTATTTATCACATCAGAACGGCCATTTGCCGAAAGGCTCGAGCGGTACAGGCTCAGTGTTCACCCTGCCGAAATGCATCAGGTTATGGCCCATGCAGCACTGTACATCGGCGACTCCCAAACCATGGCTGCCGAAGCTGCTGTGCTGGGGGTACCCTCCATCAGATTCAACGATTTTGTCGGTGAACTTAGCTACCTGGAAGAACTGGAACACAGGTACCATCTCACCAAAGGCATCAGGACCAACCAGCCCGAAGAATTGCTCGCACTGGCCACTACCTGGGCATCAGACCCGGGAATTGCAGCCCTGTGGAATGAACGTCGCCTCACCATGCTCAACAACACCATAGAAGTAACCCCATTCTGGGTGGAAACATTCGAAGCACTCGCCCGCTCAAACGGTTGATTTCTTTGTTTATAATTGCATTTCGACAACAGCGAAATGCCCCCTTTCAGCCTTTAGCTTTAGACTGTAAAGGCGAAGTATGGTTCTAATAGCAAAGCAGGTTGAAAAGATACCGGGAATAAAAGGCAGTGCACTGCTCCAATTCCTCGCCCCCCTCACAGACAACCCTGAAAAAAACACGGATATACTCCGCACCACCGACTGGTTCAACCTCGAAAGACACAGCAAAGAAAGCCTACACACCTTTGTGAACCTACACCGCGTAAATGACATTCACGGCATCAACCGATTTTTCAAAAAAGTAAATGAAAAACTTATTGATGGTGGCTCTTTCGCTGGATGCACAGAGACGCTTGAGCAGAGAAGGGAACGGCTCTTCAGAAAGTATCCAATAGTATTTAGCTATATCTACTACCTGCTCGACTTCATTTTTAAGCGTGTGTTTCCAAAGTTTCACCTCACCAAGAAGTTCTACCTTTTTGTTACCAACGGACGCAACAGGGCCCTTTCCAAAAGCGAGGTGCTCGGCAGGCTGGTCTATTGCGGATTTAGCATTGATGAGGTGGAAGAGATCAACAACCTGCTTTATTTCAAAGCCAGAAAAGTGAGCACCCCACTGAGCGAACCTGAGCCTAGTACGGGCATTTTGCTAAAGGTAAAAAGGGTAGGCCGCAATGGAAACTACATTTCAGTGTATAAGTTTCGCACCATGCACCCCTATGCCCAATACCTTCAAGCGTATGTATTCGAGCAATTTAACCTTATGGAAGGAGGCAAGTTCAGGAATGACTTCCGCATTACGAAATGGGGCAGGTGGATGCGTAGATTTTGGGTGGATGAGTTGCCCATGATTTACAACGTTCTCAGAGGCGATATAAAGCTCGTTGGGGTGCGGCCACTGAGTGAGCATTACCTGAGTCTATATACTCCTGAGCACAAATCGCTGAGGGTGCAAGGCAAGCCCGGTCTTATTCCTCCTTTTTACGCAGATATGCCAGTTGGCTTAGACGAAATCATGGCTTCCGAGCAGCGCTATATCCTTGCATACGGGCAGGAGCCATTCACCACCGACTTGCACTACTGCATGAAAGCCATCGGTAACATATTTCTCAAAAAAGCACGGAGCCACTGATGTGGCGTTGGGCAGCAACAATCGTTACCTTACTTTTCCTTTCGGGAAATGCCGCAGGGCAGGTGGTTTTTGAACCATATAAAAATGCGGTCTACCCTTTTCTGGACGAGATGGCTGCTGCTGGCCATATCAACCTGAACACGTTTGCGAAACCTTACGCCAGGAATTTTATAGCTGTAAGCCTAGATTCAATTCAATCAAAACGTGGAATGCTCAACAAGAGGCAACGCGATCAGCTGGACTTTTATCTGCGCGACTACGGCAAAGAATTGCGGCCCGGCAGGGATTGGGACAGGCGACAGGATTTGCTCTACCGCAGCGACTCAGTATTCTCATTAACAGTAAATCCCATCCTTGGAGGAAGCCTGAATTACAATGAGAATGGAACGCTCGTCCACCGACGGATAGGAGGAGAGTTTTTCGCAACTGCGCGCAAAGTGGGTATGTATGGCTCACTGCGGGACAATTCAGTAACCGAAACCATTGCACTGCCTCAGCACCTCACCACCGCAGAAGGGCAGAATTACAAGACGATTGTATCGGAAGAGCGCAATGACTACAACGAAGCCATGGGTGGTGTGAGCTTTCAATGGCGCTGGGGGGATATTTCACTGATTAAAGACCGATATGTGTGGGGAAATACGGTGCGCCACTCCAATATTTTTTCCGGAAAGGCTCCCTCCTACGCCACCCTTTATTTCCGCGTATATCCCTGGGAGTGGCTGGACTTCCAGTACATGCACGGATGGCTTGTATCTGAACAACTTGACAGTGCCAGGAGCTACCTCACCCCGGTGGGAACAAGGCAGGTAATGACCAATAAAAACCTTGCGGCAAATTTCGCTACCGTGAAGACCAATTGGAATGTGCACTTCACCATTGGCAACTCCATCGTGTACAGCGACGACGGCTTTCAGCCTGCCTACTTCATTCCCTTTATGTTTTTCAAATCTGTAGACCACACCTACTCTGGTACCGGAAGCAATGAACTTGGGCAGAATGCACAGCTATACTTTGATGTGAGTGTTCGCAGCCTTCGAAACACGCACTTCTTTCTGAGCGTGTATATGGACGAGCTGAACATTGGCAATATGTGGAATTCCACTACACAAACCAATATATGGAGCATTAAAGCGGGAGCAACATGGTATAACGCCCTTCCCAATGTGCACTTGCGCGCTGAGTACACCCGAACTGCGCCCTGGACATACAGGCATCAGGTTGCATCCACAACCTTTGCTTCCAATAATTACAACATGGGCCACTACCTCGGCGAAAATGCCGATGAAATGTATGCTTCCCTCACATGGAAACCATGGCGTACCCTTTCGGCTAAAGCGGGCTTGTGGATGGCGCGCAAAGGAAATGAACACATATACGAGATTGTACAGGGCAACGGCAATGTGTCCGGGCTTCCGTTCATGGAGGACGTTGTGTGGGAACAAAGCGGTTTGCGGCTGGATTTGGAATGGGAACCCTACAATGGAGCTGTACTTTTCATGAGCTCTTCATGGCAAAACAGCAAAGGTGTGGAGGCTTATACGCCAGACTACCTTTCGGGAAATATAGTGAACATTGAAGCGGGCTTCAGAATTGGTTGGTAACTTACTTTTTACCCGTATTGGCAGGTTGGTCCGGGAGGTACTGCATCTGAAAAAGGCGCAGTTGCAATTCAAACATCCTCATTCGGATTTCTTCCAGCTCCTCATCCTTCGCCGAAAGGTCTGATTTGGCTTTTCGTGCTGTTACCGGATCCTGCAATTGCACATCCTTGGGCGAGACATTCTCCTTGCTGGAACCAAAGAGCCTCCACTTTTCTGAACCATCTTCAGCTTTGGGGTCTTCTTTCTTTTTCTCCTTCTTCTTAGGGTATTGGTCTTCTTCTCTGTTGAAGTTGTAGCGCATACCTACACCAAAATAGGAGTATTTGTCATTTGCAGTCCACTCTCTCGACCAGGTATCGAGTCGGTCCGTATTCAGCGTATTGTAGCTGTACGTGAATGTAACATCGGTTTTGTAATTAATGCGGTAACCATACGTGAACCCAATAGGAAAATTCAGTGCAGTCGCTGCCTTTGTTTTGCTATCTGCCACATACCGCTGGGTGGGTGGATTTGGATCAATCACGTTGTACCCCACGAAATCCCGCACCAGCGGCACACCTGTGTCCCAGTAAGACAAACTTCTGAACCATGTAACACCTATGCCTGCCTGTGCCATAAGGTACATTTTCGTTTTCGCGAGGTCAGCATCGCGGAAGAGCATACCCATAAGGTCAATAGAAGCCATCAAGGAAAGGCTGCTAAAGGTGCTCCGGAATGTAACCGGAAGGCTCTGTAGGCCTGGCAACCTTCCTCCTTCAAGCGATCCATTGTCAAAATTAAGTTTGGCTGCAATTCCAAATTTTATCTCTCGCTCTACCATGGCATGCCAGCCAAACTTGTAGTACGTGCTGAAATCACCCACGGGTGCAAGCATGTTGTAGTCGGCCAAATCGCCGTGAAAAATGGCTGTGCCAACACCTGCACCTATCCTAAAGCCATTGAAAAATTTAATTGGTTCACCACTTTTTTTCTTTATTGTACTCGATTTGAGAGCCGTATCTCGGTATTTTCTATACCAAAGGTCTGCCTTCTCGGGGTCACCTGCATGGGCATTGCTGCAAAACAGCATCAGGACTGCAAATGGCAGAAAAATATTTATGGTACACTTTTTCACAAGTTCAAATCTGTTTGTTTATTTTCGGCCATGCAAGTATTACCTTGTCAATTTGTTAGAACCTTATTGTTGATAATATACGCACAGGGCAATATTTAGCCGGTTTTAATTGGAGTAAAATTGTCTGGTGTCAATCCTTATGAGGAAGTTTATCATTATCTCCCTTGCTATTTTCATGCAGTCGGCTGCACTGGGGCAGGATTATATTGAACGTAATTATTTTCCCGGAGCAAGGGCCAAAAACGCTGCGGTAGCTGCCGCCCGGTATGCAGAGGAGAGCTACTACTACTCAAAGTTTACAACACACATTAGCGCCCTAGACAGCTCGCGTATGTATGCTGATACCGCCCTGTTTTTTATAAAACGCGCCCTTATGCTTGGCGATACATCGCTTTCGTTTGCGGGCTCACAAAGCAGGGAAGCTGTAGATTTTCTCAGAGAGGGTCACTTCAGGATACTCGCCGCCGACAGCATTATCAGGGGCTTTTATCCCATGGTGGATGTGGCCTCCCACAATTATTTTGGCAATGAAGCCTGCTTTCACCTGAGCAATGGAGTGATGGATTTCTTCAATGCATCCTTGCTTTTGAGAAGCGAGAAAGACGCTCCCGATTCGGAAGCCGAACGTTACAGTGTGCTGCCTTTTGCCGAAGAGATTGTAAGGCTTCAGGCCGATGAGACTTCTTTTCAGCACATATCCAATGAATACGAGGAGCAAATAGAGCGTCTCGAAAGACTTTCCTCAGAAATTACGGCCGAAGTTGCAGCTACACCCGATCAGAAAACGAGAGCTGAACTCCGATCCTGGTATGATGATGTGCAATCAGAGATTGCATACAGTACAAAATCACTGCAAGATGCTTCCAGCAGAATTATGGAAATACGGTTTCTTCTCGATAGAAAGTATTTGGAAGATGTGAAGAATGTTGCAGACCCTGAACATCTTACAGAGTTTGAAGTAGAAGGACAGCCCTCCAGCGAAATTGCCATGAATGAGGATATTCCCGATGGACTTCTCTATAAAATTCAGTTGGGATATTATCCGGTAAATGTGGACATCAATAATTTTCATGGCTTGTTTCCCATCACAGGAGAAACAGTACGCGGTGATCTGGCCAGGTATTATGCAGGTATGTTCTACACCTATTCAGAGGCCAGTAAAGGCAACGATTATGTACGCAAGAATGCCATAGCCAATGCTTTTGTGGTACCTTTTCACAACGGAAAAAAGATCAGTGTGAGCAGGGCCATCGAGCTCGAGCGATCAAGAGGCGTTCGCTAGCCTATCGGTTGAAAATTTATTAAATCACTTTTCTTTGCGCTTCACCAGGTCGAAATAGTCGAACTGTGCGCGAATGATTGGGGCGTCCTGTGCTGGTTTCACATACCTGTTGTTGTGCGATGCGTCTATGATTCTCGCCTTCGAGTTATCACTCCACTGCAACTCCAGGAACTCTGTAATTTGTTTTCTTACCTCAGGATCATAAATAGCACAGCCTACCTCTACCCGGTAGTCGAGGTTTCGGGTCATCCAATCGGCTGATGAAATGTACATTTCGCGCTCTCCATCATTCTCAAAAACGAATATACGCGCATGCTCAAGAAAACGATCCACAATGCTGCGGGCTTCAATATTCTCAGACACTCCTTTCAGGCCCGGTACCAATGCACAAATGCTGCGTACCATGATTCTTATCTTCACACCGGCAATGCTGGCCTGATACAGTTTCCTTATCATGGTTTCATCTACAAGGCTATTGAGTTTTATGAAAATGGAAGCTGACTTACCTGATTCAGCCAGATCTATCTCACGGTTTATTTTCTTCAAAAGTTGGTTGCGCATGGAGCCGGGTGCCACCAGCAGGTGCTTGAACCTGAAGTTCCTGTAAGGCTTTTCTATAAATGAAAACACCTTCAGCGCCTCATCGCATATCTCTTGATTGCTGGTAAAAAGGGCAAAGTCGCTGTACACTTTTGCTGTGCCCTCGTGAAAGTTGCCCGTAGAAATCACTGCATTGTGCCTGAACTTTCCTTTTTTTGCCCTTGTTACCACAGCAAGTTTAAAGTGCACCTTCATATCAGGCATTCCGAAAAGAACTTTCACCCCGGCATCCTGCAACTTCCTTGCGTAGTTGAGGTTGTTCTCTTCGTCAAAACGCGCCCTGAGTTCGATCACAGCGGTGACTTGTTTGCCATTGCGGGCAGCGCTCACCAAGGCATTTACCACCCGCGATTGTGAAGACGCCCGGTATAGACTTATTCTTATTTCCTTCACATCAGGGTGAATGGCAGCCTCTCTTAAATAATGTACAAATGACCTGAAATGGTGGTATGGATAGTGAAGCAGCACATCACTCCTATCCATTGCTCCAAGTAAACTTTTGCCTTGGACAAAGCTTGGGTGTTCTATTTGCACCAATTTATTCCACTCCAGCTCAGGCCCGCCCACATTGGGAAACTGCATGAAATCTTTTGAGTTGTGGTAGCGCCCTCCAGATATAATATTGTCATCGGGACCGAGTGCCAGCTTTTCCATCAGGTAGCGAAGCAGGTCCTTAGGCATCAACTCGTCGTGCACAAACCGCACGGGCTGTCCGGTGGTTCGCTGCTTAATGCCCTTTTTCATTTTCTCGTAGAATCCTTTCGATACGTCGTCGTCAATGTCTATCTCTGCATCCCGGGTTATCTTAAGGGTATATGCTTCTATTTTATCATACTCAAAGAGCCCGAAAATCTTGTCCAAATTGTACCTAATCACGTCATCAAGAAAGGTGATGTACCGCTTCTCGCCAATTTGGGGAAGCACCACAAACCGCGCAGTCTGATCTGAGGGTACTTCAATAAGGGCATACTGCTTGCTCCTCTTGGGATTGGTGCTTACAAGTTTTACGGCGAGGTAAATGAAGGTATCACGCAATTCAGGAAATTCAGGTACGCTTCGGAGCATGATCGGAACCAAGAGGGGTGCTACCTTCTCGCGGTAGTAATCGTCTACAAAGTGCTTTTGCTCATCTGAGTACTCTCGCTCGTTGATGATGAAAATATTCTCTGTCTTTAGCCTGCTTAAAAGGTCTCTATATGCTATTGCAAAAATCTCCTTTTGCCTCACCACTTCATGGTGTATTTCGTCGAGCAATTCACCAGCTGATTTATCGCCAAGCAGGTTCTTATTCTTACCCCCAAGGTCAGCGATTCTTTTTATTGTCGCCACCCGAACACGGAAGAATTCGTCCAGGTTGTTTGAGAAAATACCCAAAAAACGCAGCCTTTCAATCAGGGGCAAGGAAGTGTCTTGGGCTTCTTGCAGCACTCTGTGGTTGAATGATAACCAGCTAAGTTCTCGGTTTATTAAACGGTTTTTTAAGCTTATGGACATGAAGGTGCTCTACTTGGGTTATTAAAGCAACGCAAATTTATCTGGGTAATCGGAAATAATTCCATCCACACCCAATGTAATGAGGCCTTTCATTTCTTCAACATCATTCACAGTCCACACAATCAACTTCATGCCTTTGCTAGCGCAAAATGCAACCATTGCTTCATCGGCCAGCATAAAGTCAGGACTGTATATTTCTGGTGTGAAACCCAGGAGGTTGATGTTCTCTTCTACGGTCAAGCTGTTTTCTACCAAAAGCGCCAAAACGAGCTCTGGATGAGAATGATGCAATACCTGAAGTGTTCGCACATCAAAAGATTGTACAATCGCTCTTTCGCTTATGTTGCTATCGGTGATTACTGTAGCCAGCAGTGATGCAAACTCATTGGGTGCAGGATGGTAAAGATTGTCACCTTCCGGGGTGCACTTGGTTTCTATATTGTAGTAGGGTAGCGGGCGGCCCGTTTTCCGTGCGTGCGCTTCGCATGCTTGAATGACTTCCGAAAGCAATGGTTTTCTGGCAGATATTTTCAACTGTCCCGTGAATCGGGGATGCACTTTAAGACCGCATTCGTATGCTCGGGTTTCTTCGTAAGTAAGTTTGTATATGTTGTGAAGTCTTTCATCTGCCTGGCGTATTTCATTGCCCGCAGGGTCAAGGCATATTTCATAGGAAAACCAGGGTTCATGCGAGAGGATAACCTGCTTATCGGCGGTAATTACGGCATCCATCTCAAGGGTAGTCACTCCCAAATCAAGTGCTTTAATAAACCCCTCAATGGTATTTTCCGGAAGGAGACCCCTACAGCCTCGGTGGCCCTGAAGGTCCAGAGATAGATCGTTTGTCATTTCAGTTTGCACAGAATCCTTTCGAGCAGGGCCTGTGCAAGAAACCAAAATTAAGAAGAGAATGTGAAAAGGAAATCGCTTTAGGGTGAAATACATCACCCAAATTTAACCTTTAGGAAATCAAATGGAAGTACAAGTTTTATTCTTCTCACCAATTCATCCATACGCACTGGCTTTACCACATAATCCGATGCACCGGCATCCATAGCCTCTTTATAGTCCGTAAGACTGCCTTTGCATGTAAGCATAATGAGGGGTATCTCTCTGGTCACAATATTTGACTTCAACAAGTTACACACCTGTAAGCCGTTAGGTTCCGGCATCATCCAGTCACTTACCACAACATCCGGCAGGTTATTTCCAATATACTCAATTGCCTCTCCTGAATCCGTAAAGGTGGTTACATCCATCCCTTCTTTGCTCAGGTTGTACTCAATCAGATCTAGAATATCAGCCACATCGTCAATGGCTACTACTTTAATTTTCTTCAGGCTCATAATGCTTGCAAATTTAACCAGTTAAAACCTACGGTATATAACCGTATCGTTAAGAAAATGTGTCTATTGCATTACGTTGCCAACTGTGGAAGGTTGCTGAGTATTTGCGCAAGCAGCAACGGTAAGCATGCCGGGAATGATGGGATATACTGTAGGCTGCGCGTGAATCGATACTTTAGGATTGGAAAGAATTCACAAAACACTGCATAAACAACTCATTATCATTTTATTACAAGTTTTTTAGAATTTTTGTATCTTTGCAGCGGCCATTCAGGATGGTTTTTCCATGCCATCAGTCTTGATTTTCACTAGCCAGCAAAAAGTGGAAAGCACTGTATGCAGTGCTGCAAATCAGAAATTACCGGCAGTTCTCTTTTCACTGAAGGATAACTGGTATTAGATTTTTAACATAAGCATCGGGCATCGTCGCGTTGGCGATGTATGAAAACTATACTTTTTATTATGATTCACGAAGTAAATATGAAGACAACCACAGAATTGGAAATGAAAGTTTTTAATGCACTGGATAGGCCAACAACTCTAGAGCTGCAGACTATTGTAGAATTTCTGCATACGGGGCTTGGTAAATATGGTGATCCACCACAGCACATTGCCGCTGCCATTGATTATGCATGCAGCGCACATCAGTCACAAGGTGGTTTTGTTATAACAGTATCTGTGCCGCTTCCCGATCATCCCTATAATAACCCCATTGTGGGTGCAGTGGTAATAAACCAAACGGGTATGGGAGGCTATATTCCTGAGAACATTCTAGTGTATATCGCAGTTGATGAAAGTATGCGCGGAAAGGGAATCGGTAAGCAGCTGATGCAGAAAGCTTTGAAGCTTGCTAAAGGTGATGTGGCCCTACATGTGGAGCCGGACAATCCCGCACGCAAATTGTATGAACATCTCGGTTTTACGAATAAATACCTGGAGATGCGGTTCAAAGGCATAGCCAATTGATGGGATATAAATATGTATTCGGTACATCGGTATTATCCATCAGGCAGGCCCTGCACCAAACACCAGAGTTGAGCGGAAAAGAAGAAGGCACAGCAGCTTTTATTGCTTCAAAGCTCTCGATGGTTGATGGTATGGAAATATACCGCAATGTAGGTGGGCATGGTGTGGTTGCGACGAAAAACTATGGGCATGGAGGCTCAGTTATAGCCTTCAGGGCTGAGCTTGATGCCCTGCCAATATCGGAGGATTCTGATCAATCTTACACATCTCGAAATGAAGGAATAAGCCATGCCTGTGGGCATGATGGCCACATGGCCATACTCTTTAAATTGGTGGAAAACCTGGAAATTAAAAAGCCTCATCGCGGCAGCCTGATGCTGATATTTCAGCCCGCAGAAGAGACTGGTGAAGGGGCTAAAAAGGTGAGTGAAGCGCTGTTGAACAAAGAGATTCCGGGATTGCCAAGTGCCGATTATATATTCGCCTTACACAATGTACCCGGACTCGAAAAGTCCAAGGTGTATTTAAAAGATGGCGCATTTGCCTGCGCGAGCGCGGGCATAGCCTTTGCCATACAGGGCATCACTGCCCACGCTGCCCACCCCGAAGAAGGAGTAAACCCTCTGGAAATTGCAACCATATTGATGCAGGATGTGCAAGCCTTGCCAGTAAAAATGGGCGACAACGTACTGGCCATGGCCACACCAATTTCTTTGCATTCAGGTATTGATTCTTTTGGCACCAGCCCTGCCGATGCCCAACTCAGGCTTACCCTAAGGGCTGGCACTACAGAAGTGCTTGATCAGATGATAAGCGAAGCCAAGGACCTGGCAAAGCTGTATGCCAAAACCGAGGGTTGCAACATTCAAACGCAGGTACACGAGTACTTTCCCGCTACGGTAAACAGTGCTTTCACAGCTCAAGCTACACAGGCAGCGAGTCTCGCGGGCATTGGGAGCTTTCCATTGCAGTCAGCGTTTCGTTGGTCTGAAGATTTCGCGTGGTTCTCATCATATTGCCCCAGCTACATGTTTGCCCTCGGTGCCGGTTTTGATTGCCATCCCCTGCACAGTCCGGACTACGATTTTCCCGATGAAATTACAGAAGCTGGAGCGTCGGTTTTTACAAAACTTTTTATGGAATTTATATCATGACAAAACTCGCTCGGGCATCTTCTTCCTACATAGAATTGCATGCCCATAGCCTGGGTGAGAATATAGCTTTTATTCAATCACGTCTTAACGGAGGCGTTGCACTTTCGGCAGTGATCAAAGGCAATGCATATGGTCATGGCATTGTGGAGTTTGTGCCACTTGCAGAGCAATTTGGTGTGGAGCACTTCTCCGTTTACGGTATAGAAGATGCCATTGCATTCGCGAGCTGCGCAAGCCATTCAGCACGCCTTATGATCATGGGGTATATAGGTAGGGAGCACCTTAAATGGGTACTTATGAAGCAGTATGAATTCTTTGTTTACGATTTGGAGCAATTGGATGTAGCAATAGCTCTTGCTCAGGAACTTGGCATCAAAGCCAGAATACATGTGGAAGTAGAAACTGGCATGAACCGCACCGGGCTTGATGAGTCAATGCTCGAAGCACTCTGCGAAAGGTTGGGGGCAAATGAAAATTGCTTAGAACTTCGTGGACTCTGCACACATCTGGCAGGGTCAGAAAACATTGCCAACCACGAGCGAATCATGGTACAGCAAGAACGGTTTGAACAGTATGATGCATATTTCAGGAACCGTAAAATATTCTTTCAGCGAAAGCATGTGGCTTGCTCTGCGGGAGTGATGCGGTATCCGAAAATGCAATACGACCTTGTAAGGGTGGGCATTATGCTCTATGGATTTTGGCCCAGCAGGGAGATATTCTCAGAATTTCTGAATGGGCGTGAGAACACCAAAGACCCGCTCATGGGAATTCTCACATGGAAATCTAAGGTCATGTCAGTAAAGCAGGTGAAACCCGGTGAATACATTGGGTATGGCACGAGCTATCTGGCCAACAAGAAAGTGTCGGTGGCGATTGTGCCTGTGGGCTACGCCCATGGATACGCACGCTCCCTAAGCAACCATGGCAGGGTTCTCATTCATGGCTTTCGCGTGCCAGTAATTGGTACGGTGAGTATGAATATGCTCGCCATTGATGTGAGCCAGATACCGGAAATAAAACAAGATGATGAAGTGGTACTTATTGGTACACAAGGCGATAACCGAATCACTGTGGCTTCATTTGGAGAAATGAGCGCACAGCTTAACTATGAATTATTGGCGCGATTGCCACATAATATTCCGAGAATAACTGCTTGATATGGCTATAGTAGAACTTCACAAGGACAAGCTCAAAGGCAACTTCAATTTATTGAATGCTGCCTTTTCAAAGAGACAAGTCTCATGGGGCATTGTGTCCAAACTTCTTTGTGGCAACGAGTTGTTTTTAAAGGAACTCCTTTCCCTTGGAGTTCAGGAGATACACGATTCACGCATCAGCAATCTCAAGAAGGTAAAAAAGTTGGCCCCTGAATGCCAAACTGTTTACATAAAGCCTCCCGCAAAGCGAAGCATTGGGAATATTGTAAAATACGCCGATGTGAGTTTCAACACCGAGTTCTTCACAATCCAAATGCTCTCTGAAGAAGCGGTAAAGCAGAACAAGACCCATAAAATTATAATTATGATTGAACTTGGCGACCTTCGGGAAGGCATTATGGGCGCTGATGTTGTAGACTTCTACCGCAAGGTATTTAAGCTGCCGCACATCGAAGTGGTGGGCATAGGATCTAATCTCAACTGTCTGTATGGAGTGATGCCAAGCATAGACAAGTTTGTTCAATTGAGCCTATATCGAGAGTTGATCAAAGCACATTTCGGGGTGAGCATCCCCTGGGTAAGCGGTGGCACCTCGGTGGTGATTCCCATGATGCTCAACAATATGTTGCCCCCGGAAGTAAATCATTTCCGGGTGGGGGAAACCCTCTTTTTTGGTGCCGACCTGGAAGAGAATACAGTATTCGAAGGCATGCATGACGATGTTCTTATCCTCCGGGCTGAAGTTATAGAACTCACAGAGAAGCCCATGGTACCCAGCGGTCGTCTCGCGGCCAACCCCAGTGGCGAGACCATCAGTATTGACCCCGAACTTTACGGAAAAACCGCACTCAGGGCCATTCTGGATATCGGCTTGCTCGATATTGATCCTGCCTTCCTTATACCCTTCGATTCAGCTATCGAGGTGGTAGGTGCCAGCTCAGACATGGTGGTGTTTGACATTGGCAAATCGGCACAATCCTATAAAGTCGGTGATCTCGTAGATTTCAAATTGAAATACATGGGTGCACTTGGTATCATGAACTCCGACTACATCGAAAAGAAAGTCATTAACTAAAAAAAAGAAAATGTACAAATACCTGTTTATTGCCCTGATGTTTATGTTTACCTCCGTTCACAAAATTGACGCCCAGGAAGACCAATACAAAGACCTGCTTTTTATGATCATAGATGGTGATTTGGAAAAGGCCCTCAAAAAAGCTGGAAAGTATGCTGAGAAAGCAGATAAGCGCACCGATCCTGTTCCTTTCGCATACCTATCCATGGCGTACTATGAAATATCAAAACGGAATGAAATGAGCGAAGACTATCCAAGGGCTTTCCTCAATGCCATTAAGAATGCTTCGAAATTTGTCAGATACGACCGGGAGAAGGCATTCGTAGGGCAATTTGATGATTACCTGAGTGAGCTGAATATTGATGTGATGCGCGAAGCCAGGTATTACTTTGAAACTGAAAACTGGCGGAGGTGCGTAACCTACGCAAAGTATGCGAACAAAATGGACCCTGACAACCTTTCAGCCATGCTCATCAAAGGTGTGGCCGAATGGAAAAGCAGAAATGAGTATCAGGCAAAAACGACCTTCGAAGAGGCTGCCCTAGTCTTGGCCAACTACACAGATACTTCCATGAGCGGAGCTGAAGCAGATCATTTGCGATTCAGCCTCTTGCAATATGCAAAACTGATGAAGGAGCAAGGCGACAAAGAAAAAGCTGCACCTTATTTGGATTTAGGAAAGGAAGAATTCGGTGATGACCCAGAGTTCACAAAATATTTGGCTTCATACTAATGTCTGTGTGGGCCGCAGAATTTCAAGCACATAGAAAGCCAAAAAGGAGCCAAAGCTTAAACTGGTATGAATTAAAAAACCCACAGTGCACTTGCACTGTGGGTTTTCTTAATTTTAGTGGAGCCGGAGGGAGTCGAACCCTCGTCCAAACATGGAATTATCGAGCTTTCTACGTGTGTATTCTGTACTTGATTTTTGACCCAGAGCCGGCTACAAACAACCTATTCTGGGCTTAGCTTCGCTTCAGTTTTCGTGCTTGCATCAAAGCCCTGCAAGCCTTAGTCTCAAAAAATGATACCCCGTATGCTCAACGCTTGAAACAGGCGTATTGCGGGGTACTCGTCTCGGGTTACTGTACTTCGCCCGAAATTAAGCCATTAGTCTGTGACTAATTAGGCTGCGAGTGCGTAGTTGTTTTCGCCATTTACAGGCTTGGAAATTGATATTTACGAGCTGAAAATCCAACGCTCGACACGCTTACCGGACAACCACTCACGCTGTCAAAACCAGTCGGCCCCATAAAAAAAGAACTTGTATTGCTTTACTCAATAACCGCGCCCGGGTATTAAATACATCCACTTTGCAAAGATAGCTGACAAATCGGCACCAAAAGCACCAATTTTAACGGGTTTCAATCCTTTCCACTTTGAATGGCCCCACTTGAATCTTAACTCTGACCAACTTGCGCTCGCCTGAAGACTCGTCAAGATTCATTCGGTTGCCTACTTCGCTCGCAAGTTTGCTGCCCAAATATGTGGTCAGTGCCCAAAAGCCTTCCACCGTTTCTTCTTTCATTGGAGCTGGGGTACGAATCGCAGTGGCCGCTGCGGCAGCGGGTTTCTGCTTAAGTGAATCGCTTGCAGCGGGCTGGGCAGACGCACCTATGCCTATAAAAAGAAAAAACACAACGAGGATGATTGGTCTGGTCAACATAATTGGTTTCACTTGTACTGACGACAACAGCGGTGAAAAGTTACTATTATTGCCACAAATTGCAATATGGACCATTTCAGTGATCTCCCTGGCGAACATTGCCTGAACTGTGGCACCCCCATGCCAGAGGGATTTCATTACTGCCGGGAGTGCGGACAGCAGCGCATTGCAAGCAATGAATCCTACGGGGCCATTTTCAAAAGTTTTCTCGGTGATTATTTTACATTCGATTCGAAGATTGCCGGAAGTATCAAGCCCTTGCTCTTTAAACCCGGATACTTAACTGTGGAATATAACAGGGGCAGGCGGGCGCGATACATTGCACCACTGAGGATGTACATTTTTATAAGCCTCGTATTTTTTCTTGTTTTCAGCACCGAGAAAGCTCCTGAAGCCAATGCTGCTGAAAGTGTTACCGATCTGCAGGTATGGAATGCATTTTTCTCAAACTACCTACCCCGCCTGTTTTTTGTGATGCTGCCCCTCTTCGCAGCGCTGGTCGGACTGCTCTTCAGGAAATCAGGAAGTGGATATATATCCAACCTGGTGCTCTCCCTACACTATCATTCCTATATTTTTTTGGTTCTTACGCTGTACCTGATTGTGAGCCGCATAACCGCATCATTCGGCTGGTATTCCTTTAACTCCATTCTCATATCTGCACTTGCAGTTTGGTTTCTCATTTATTTGTACTTCTCACTTAGGCTTACGTTCAAGCTCAAACACTGGGCTACGGTGCTTCGCTACTTCATGCTATTGCTGCTATATGCCACCCTTATCATGTCAGTACTGCTTACCATTGTGGGGTACATCACCTTTGCGGCGTAACATCCAGATTTCTCAAAAGCGCCTTAAAGGCGTACCTTCGCGCCTCCATTTCAATAATTGATTTTATTATGATCACCATAGGCATCATTCGCGAAGGAAAGCAACCACCAGACAAGCGGGTGCCCCTCACTCCAGAGCATTGTAAATTTCTCCTTGAAAAGTACATCAGCACCCTGCGCATAGTGTTGCAGCCAAGCAGTGTGAGAGCCTACAGAGATAATGAATACACTGACCTTGGTATCGAACTCAATGAAGATCTCTCAGTTTGTGATTTAATTCTTGGAGTGAAGGAAGTGCCTATCTCCATGCTGATTCCAGCCAAGGAATTCATGTTCTTTTCGCATACCATCAAAAAACAACCGTACAACCAGAAATTGCTTCAGGCTATTCTTGAAAAGCACATAAGCCTGATTGACTACGAAGTACTCACCGATGCTGAGGGTAAGAGACTCATTGGATTTGGGAAGTACGCCGGAATTGTGGGCTGCTACAATGGATTTCTGGGCCTTGGCAAGAAGTGGGACAGCTATACACTGAAGCCTGCCCATCAGTGCCACGATCAGCGAGAAGTAGAAGCTGAATTGCACAAGGTTAAGCTGCCCAAAAATTTTCGGCTGGTACTCACTGGTGGGGGAAGGGTTGCAAATGGAGCATTGGAAATTCTCTCACACATCAACATAAAAAAGGTTGAGCCGGATCAGTTTCTGAATACCGACTTCGATGGGCCAGTGTATACCCAGCTATCAGTGAAGGATTATGTAAAACGCACTGATGGAATGCCTTTCACCACATCGGATTTTTATCATTCACCCGGGCAATTTGAATCGAATTTTATGCCTTTTGCCCGAAAGGCCGACATGTATATACCCTGCCACTTCTGGGACAACCGCGCGCCGTACATTTTCACTGCGCAAAATGCCCTTGAACCGGGTTTCAGGATTAAGCTTGTGGCCGATATAAGTTGCGACATTGCAGGACCCATAGCGAGTACCCTTAGGCCATCTACAATTGCGGCCCCTTTCTATGGATACGATCCCATCACAGGCAAAGAGACAGATTTTATGCACAGTGAAGCCATAGGGGTAATGGCCATTGACAACCTTCCATGTGAGTTGCCACGCGATGCATCAGATTATTTCGGCAATGAGCTTATCAACAACATTATACCAGAGCTACTTGGGAAGGTAAAATCTGAAGTAATAGAAAGGGCGCGAATTTCGGACCTAAACGGCAACCTAACTCCCCGGTTTGAAAACCTCAGTGAATATGCCGAAGGCAAACTGATCTAAGCCAGTTTCTTAAAGGCTTCGATGGTTGCCAGGGGATCTTCAGCGCTGAAAACAGCGTTTCCTGCTACCAGCACATCCGCACCAGCTTGTACCAGCAGCTTTGCATTTTTCAAATTCACCCCTCCATCTACTTCTATTTTGGCCTTGGAGCCACTTTTCTCGATAAGGTTTTTAACCCGCTCCACTTTTCGGTAGGTATTCTCTATGAATTTTTGTCCGCCGAATCCAGGGTTCACTGACATAATGAGCACCAAGTCGATATCCTGAATAATGTCCTCCAGATCATTTACAGCAGTATGCGGATTTAGCGCCACCCCTGCATGCATTTCCTCAGCTTTGATAGCCTGTATGGTTCTGTGCAGGTGGTTGCAAGCTTCTATGTGCACGGTGAGCACGTTGGCACCTGCATTTTTAAACTGCGTGATGTACTTGTCGGGATCCACAATCATAAGGTGCACATCCAAAGGTTTCAGGGTAAGGCGGTTCACCGCTTCGAGTACTGGAAAACCGAAGGATATATTGGGCACGAATACCCCGTCCATTACATCAATGTGAAACCAGTCAGCATCGCTTTGATTTACCAATTCGATATCAGCCTCGAGATTTGCAAAATTTGCTGCGAGAATGGAAGGAGCTAAAAGATGGGCCATGAAATATTTTACTGCAAAGAAAAGAAAAGGCCTCCATAATGGAAGCCTCTTACTTGCAGGTAATGAATATGGTTGTTATCCCAAATATGTTTTGAGCACACGACTTCTTGAAACGTGCTTAAGTCTTCTCAGTGCTTTTTCTTTGATTTGTCGCACGCGCTCGCGGGTCAGGTCAAAGCGCTCTCCAATTTCTTCAAGGGTCAGTGAATGTTCACCACCCAATCCGAAGTACAATTTTATCACATCCGACTCGCGTGTAGTGAGTGAGTCCAGGGTTCTTTCTATTTCCTGAAAGAGAGAAAGATTCATGAGGTTGTCTTCCGGTGATGGATTGTCATCAGTAGTAAATATTTCATACATGGTGCTGCTTGATGCATCGTCATCGCTCAGAGGTGCATCCATGGATACATGTCTTCCCGAGTTGGCAATGGATTGCTTCACTTCGTCGAGGGTCATCTCGAGCACTTCAGCAAGTTCTTCGGCGGTAGGTGGACGCTCGTACTGCTGTTCCAGGCGGGAGAATGCCTTGTTGATTTTGTTGATTGAACCAATTTTATTCAGCGGAAGCCTCACAATACGGGCTTGTTCAGCAAGTGCTTGCAGGATAGACTGTCTTATCCACCAGACTGCATACGAAATGAATTTGAATCCTCGTGTTTCATCAAATCTTTGCGCAGCCTTTATAAGCCCTAAGTTCCCCTCGTTTATAAGGTCGGGAAGTGTGAGCCCCTGGTTCTGATATTGTTTTGATACGGATACCACAAAACGCAAGTTGGCCTTTGTAAGGCGTTCAAGTGCTTTCTGGTCACCCTGCTTAATACGCTGTGCGAGTGCCACCTCCTCATCGGGGGTTATCAGCTCTACACGTCCTATTTCCTGCAGGTATTTGTCAAGCGATGCCGTCTCACGGTTCGTGACCTGCTTTGTAATCTTTAATTGTCTCATAGCTTAGTTTCCTGCAAAAAAATGTATTCGGAATGACCGGATATATAACGGCACCCGCAGTGTTTTGGTTTCAAAAACACTTTGGGTGCCGTACATTATTTCAGCAAACATTGAACCACGCGCTAATCTGACGTGGTGCAGGGCTTAAGCACAATTCACTTAGTTGTCTGAAGGCTCGCGCTCTGGCTTCTCTAAAAGCACTTTACGCGAAAGCTTCAACTTTCCTGTTTTTGGGTCTTTGCCGGTAATCTTGAATTTCACCATGTCTCCCTCCTTCAGGATGTCTTCCACACGGTCTACCTTTCTCCATTCCAGTTCTGAAATGTGAAGCAGTCCGTCAGTTCCCGGAACTACCTCTACGAAGGCTCCGTAAGGCATGATGGACTTCACCTTGCCTTCATACTCTTCACCAATCTCAGCACTAGGTGGGAAGGCAATGCTTCGCACACGGCGTACAGCTGCATCGATATCCGTTTTATTGTTAGAAACAATGGCTACTTTGCCTCCTTCAGGAACCTCTTCAATCACAATTACAGTGTTGGTAGAAGCCTGTATTTCCTGAATTATTTTTCCGCCAGGTCCGATGATGGCTCCAATCATATCTTTTGGCACAATGAAAGAGACGATGCGAGGCGCATGTTCTTTATATTCAGACCTCGGTTTCTCAATCGTTTTGAGCATCTCTTTCAAGATGTGGGCACGTCCATCGCGCGCCTGATAGAGTGCTTTGCGAAGTATCTCGAAGCTAAGGCCATCTATTTTGATGTCCATCTGGCAAGCGGTAATTCCCTTTGCAGTACCTGTAACTTTAAAGTCCATGTCTCCAAGGTGGTCTTCATCGCCAAGAATATCTGAAAGCACTGCAAACTTGCCGCTTTCTTTATTGGTGATCAGGCCCATTGCAATTCCAGAAACAGGAGCTGTGATCTGTACACCACCATCCATAAGCGCAAGGGTGCCTGCGCAAACAGTAGCCATGGAAGAAGAACCATTGCTTTCAAGAATATCACTTACTATTCTTATGGTATATGGATTTTCAGGCGAAGGTGGTATGACCGCTTTCAACGCGCGCTGTGCAAGGTTTCCATGACCGATTTCTCTTCGGGAGGTACCTCTTAGTGCGTACGCTTCACCTGTAGAAAATGGTGGGAAATTGTAATGAAGCATGAATTTCTCAGATCCTTGTTGCAGTGCACCGTCTATTGTTTGCTCATCGAGCTTGGAGCCAAGGGTCAGTGTTGTGAGCGACTGGGTTTCGCCCCTGGTAAAGATGGATGAGCCGTGGGTACCCGGCAGTACGTTTACTTCGCTCCAGATAGGGCGAATATCGGCTGTGCCGCGGCCATCAAGACGAACACCTTCATTCAGTACAAGGTTGCGAACTGCATCTTTCTGCACATCGTGAAAGTACTTCTTAATGAGTGGTGTTTTTTCCGCCAGCTCATCTTCTGAGTATTTCGACTCAATCAATGCCCTTACTGCTTTAAAAGCCTCAGAGCGCTCTTCTTTGGGAAGGTTCTGCCTGGCAACATCATAGCAACCTTTGTAACAAGCTGCATGAACAGCGTTTTTCAAATCCGCATCGTTTACTTCGTGGCTGTAGGTGCGCTTAGGCTGTGCTTTTGACACCATTTGCCCAAACTCTTCAAGTGCTTTGCAATGAACTTTGATGGCGGCATGTGCTGCTTCAATAGCAGCTACCATTTCATCTTCGCTCACTTCGCTCATTTCACCTTCTACCATCACGATGCTATTGGCTGTACCAGCCACAATCATCTCAATGTCTGCTCCTTCGAGTTCTTCAAAGGTTGGGTTGATGATGAACTTGCCTTCCTTTCTAACTACCCGAACTTCAGATACGGGACCATTGAAAGGAATATCGGAAACAGCCAAAGCGGCAGAAGCTGCCAGGCAGGCCAGTGCATCAGGAATATGCTTTTTATCGCTCGACATCAAGGCGAGCATAATCTGTGTGTCAGCGTGGTAATCGTCTGGAAACAAGGGTCTCAATGCACGATCTACAAGACGCATGGTCAGGATCTCAGTGTTGCTTGGTCTCGCTTCTCTTTTGAAGAATCCGCCCGGAAAGCGGCCGGCAGATGCGTACTTCTCGCGGTAGTCCAGTGTAAGCGGAAGAAAGTCAATACCTTCTTTTGCTTCTTTGTTTGACACTACGGTTGCGAGCATCATGGTGTCTCCAACGCGAAGCATTACCGCTCCATGTGCTTGTTTGGCCAATTTTCCTGTTTCCAGCGTAATTGGTTTCCCATCTCCCAGGTCGATGGTCTTTGTTTTCAGTTCGTAATTCATCATTTGTATGTGTGTGTATGTGTGTGTGTGTAAAAAATAAAAAAGGCAACTACCCCTTTCGGGAAATGCTGCCTCTCTCAAACTTATTTCAAACGGTTGAACCTGCTTACTTACGGATGTTGAGTTCCTTCAGTATGGCGCGGTATCGTTCAATATCTTTATGCTTAAGGTAATCGAGCAACCTTCTTCGCTTTCCTACAAGCGCAACAAGTGACCTTTCGGTATTGAAGTCTTGTTTATTTCTTTTCAGGTGTTCGGTAAGGTGGTTGATGCGGTGCGTGAACAACGCAATTTGGCCTTCAGCCGAACCTGTGTCTTTTTCAGATTTTCCGTGTTTTTTGAAAATCTCAGCTTTTACTTCTGGTGTCAGATACATATCAAAATTTGTGTAAATGTTTGTAATGCGATCCTAAAAATCGAGTGCAAATATAGGCTTTATTTTTCAGTGCCAAACCTAATTGCTGAAGAAGTGGAAGGACGTACTTATTTTGTCCTTGAGTTGATGCCTGTGCACTATAAGGTCGAGAAATCCGTGTTCCAAAACGAACTCGGCAGTCTGAAAACCTTCAGGCAGGTCTTTTCCTATGGTTTCCTTTACCACGCGGGGCCCGGCAAAACCTATCAGTGCTTTTGGTTCCGCAATATTCAGGTCTCCAAGCATGGCAAAACTTGCGGTAACTCCGCCAGTGGTTGGGTCAGTGAGCAATGAGATGAACGGAAGCTTGGCTGCTGATAATTCGTTGAGTCGCGCTGCTATTCTGGCCATTTGCATAAGGGAGAAACCCGCTTCCATCATTCTGGCCCCACCCGATTTGGAAATGATTACAAGGGGGTATTTTTTCTTGATGCAAACGTCGATGGCCCTCGATATTTTTTCTCCAACTACGGAGCCCATTGAACCACCTATGAATTTAAAGTCCATCGCGGCCACCACCACAGGTTTTTGGTTGATGTGACCATGGGCTGTGCGAATGGCGTCTTTGAGACCTGTACTTTTCTGGGTAGCCTTAATTCTGTCTACATACTTTTTTGTATCCACAAACTTGAGTGGGTCTGCAGAACTTATAGCCTTATTGAGTTCAGTAAACTTGTGGTCGTCAAATAGAATATCAAAGTACTGCTCTGCCGAGATGCGTTCGTGGTAATTGCAAGCAGGACACACCCACATATTCTCCAAATGCTCGTCAGAACTAACTACGTTGTTGCATTCAGGGCATTTATACCAAAGGCCCTCAGGTGTTTCTTTCTTGTCTTTGGTTGAGGTGGTTATACCCTCCTTGATCCTTTTAAACCAACCCATAATCAGAGATTAGAAGGCCAAAACTACGAAATCTTTTCAACCACAGTCAGGCTGTTTTTAGAAGGGGTAGCCTATACCCAGGTTGAAGTTCCATCTCCACTCATAATAGGGTAAAGGTGCTCCGGGCCTGCCTACATTCTGGCCGTCTATGTAGTTATTGTACTGATCTTTCGGCTGAAAAAGCCATCGTTCACCCTGATCGAGTGAGGGGTCCTTAATCTGAAGGCCCAGGTCAAGTCTTATAAGGAAAAAATCGAAGTTAAGACGGAGTCCTGCACCTGCTCCAAATGCCACTTCGCGCAGGAAACGGTTGAATTCAAAATCAGCGCCAGGCCTTGCGGGGTCACTGCGCAAGGTCCAGATATTTCCAGCATCTACGAAGAGGGCGCCTTCGAGTACATCAATAAGGTCGAATCGGTACTCGATGTTGGCTTCCAGGAGCACATCCCCAATTTTATCAAAATTTCTTTCAGGATCCCTATATGATCCAGGGCCCAATGTGCGCGCCTGCCATGCGCGAATGCCATTCGCCCCACCCCCAAAAAAGCTTTTCTCGAAAGGCAGTACGTTCAGGTTACCAAATGGAATCCCTACGCCGCCGGCGAAGCGGTATGCCGTGCTCATCTTCTCGTTGTGTATGCGGTGGTGCCTCAGCTCGTGGTTGGTTTTTATATATTGAGCAAAGGTGATTCCGAGTGCCTGGTAGCTCCCATTCTCATCTTCACTGGCACCAGATAGTTTGTATGCAGCGCTCAGCAATGAACCTGCGCTCTCCAGTTCGGCCCGGTAGAAGTATACATTTCGCTTTCGCTGCCCCGGACGTTGGCTGGTGAAGGAATAGACCCCACGGCTGCCGAGAATGAAGTGGTCATTGAAACTATTGATGAGAAAGGGATCACCAATATCTTCTAGTTGCTGGTTGAAGGCATCTGACTTGCTTATTTTGATCACACTTATTTCCATAGGGGCTATAAGCCATTCTTTATTGTCGCTGTCTATCCATTGATATGCAATAGACCCAAAAGAACGTGTGCGCTCGTAGTCAGGCCTGCGCTGGTAGGATAAGTTGGTGGTGAGCTTGGTGCGCGGCGCAGCCGATTTGGCAAATTTTTCACTGCTTATTGGAAGCAAAAATTTTGGGAAAGTCAATGACAACTCCGGTCCGAATTCCACAGTATTGAAGATGCTTCCGGCATTGCCTACCGGTCCATCCTGATTATTCGCAGAGCTGGTAAGCAGTTGCTGGGCTTCCACCCCACCAGACAGATTCATGTTGAGTTGCTCACCACCCCCAAAAATATTCCGGTTGGTGAAGGTAACCGCCCCCGCAATACCGAGAAACCCTCCCCGGTTGGTACCCTTTCCCTCCAGTGAAAAATTCTGCTTGGGGGCTGGCGTCAGCTTTATGTTGCAGATGAGTGATGTGTTATAAGGGCTATCAGTAGCCGGCTCAAACTGTATGGCTGTGCTGCGCAAAGCGGGCAAGGCACTCATTCTTTGATACGTCTTGGTTACACGGTCTATGTTATAAATACTGCCTGGGCTGAAAAGAACATTCTGAGCCAGCACTTTCGACTTAATATTCAGGAAGTGATTGTCTATAAAAATATATTCACGCAACACAACGGTATCTGACGCAGTGATGATCGTATTTCGCACGGGTGGACGGTCTTCAACCACAATCTTGTCAACTGTGAAGCGTCGGTAAGGCACCGTAAGCAGAGAGTCCGGGTCGCCAGAATAGGGTATCTTTCTGGGAACAATTCCCAAGGTGAGGTGGACGGTTTGGATGCTGTTGGTCGTATCCACATCGAAATAAATCAATTCCTTATTGAAGTCATAATAACCCCTGTTTCTAAAATAATTGTTCAGCTGTGTGCGTACTTCATCCAGTTTTTCAATATTGAATTGATCCCCGGGTTTTACAGTTGAATTTGACTCAAGTGCAGTGGTGGTAAGCCCCAACAAGTATGAGTCCGGAATCTGGTACTCAATAGAGTCTATGCTATAGGCAGGTCCGGGAAATATGGTATAAATTACTTTGGCTTTCTTCGGACTTAGCATTTCCGTTCTGAAGCTCACCTTATTCGTAAACCAGCCATGTTTTACAAGCCATATAGAAAGTTGGTCAGCGCTTTTGCGTGTAAGTGCCGTATCAAGTATTACGGGTGGTTCACCCACTGTTTCCTGCCACCAACTTCCCCAAGGTTTCGGAGCTATAGGTTTTTTATTCTTGGCGAGTCTTTTCTCGTTTCTTTCTAATGCTTTCGCTTCGCGCTTTGCATTTCTCTTTTCAGCTTTGGCTGGATTGGGCACATTGTACGCCCAGAGATAAAGTGGCACCAAGGTGAGTACCCTGCGATTGGGCTGCTGCCTCACGGTTTCATTCAGGCTCTCCCGATCGGGGCTGGCATTTCCTTCAACTTCAATTTCAAATTTTCGCAGCAGCACTTCATCCTCTGTAAGCCGCTTGGTTACATTACAAGCCGTAAGGCTTATAATGGCCAATAAAATTGCAGGATATGCACTATACTTGTTCCAACTAATTTTATTCAAAGCGCGCCTGATACCGTTCTGAAATGCAGGATTATCTTTCCCATTCGGATTCAAAGTTGATCAAATCACTTCAACAAAAAAAATACCGCGATGCGGAAGGACTTTTTGTGGCTGAAGGGGTAAAGCTTGTAGGAGAAGTTCTGGAGCATCCACAGCTCATTAAAAAGATCGTATACGCTGGCGACTCAGCAGACCTTCCCTACCAACTCCCTGCGGGAGCCGTGAAAGTAAGCCCGCACGATCTTGAAAAGATTTCATCCTTGAAAACTCCAAACCGGATTTTGGCGGTGTGTCATCAGTTGAAACACCCTCATACTCCTATCCTGAACTTTCCTCTTTTTGCATTGGATGGTGTGAGTGATCCCGGAAATTTGGGAACCATCATCAGACTGTGCGACTGGTTTGGTTTCGGGCAATTGATTTGCTCAAATGACACGGCAGATGTGTACAACCCTAAAGTGGTGCAGGCCAGTATGGGAAGCATACTCAGGGTGGCGGTGGCATACCTGCCGCTGGCTCAGTTTCTTTCAGATTTGCCGAAAGGCCACGTAGTGCTCGGTGCCGACATGGATGGAGACCCCATCTATGGACATTCAAATTTGGCAAAGGGTGTTGTGGTGATGGGCTCAGAAGCCCACGGCATCCGGCCGGAGATACGCAACTTGCTTACTAACACGGTTTCTATACCGCGTTTTGGTGGTGGGGAGTCATTGAATGTGGCTGTTTCTACAGCAATTATTGCCGCTGAGATTCGACGCCAGCATTTTCCTTGATGGCAATGGCCTGCGCAACCCTGATTCCATCCATGGCCGCAGATACAATACCTCCTGCATACCCAGCACCTTCACCGGCAGGGTATAGACCTGCCACTGCAGGATGCTGAAGGTCTGCCCCTCTCGGTATTCTCACAGGCGATGATGTGCGCGATTCTGTAGCTACTAAAATAGCTTCATTGGAATAGTAAGCTGGCATCTTCTTTCCAAATACTTGCAGGGCTTCGCTCAATCTGCTGCTCACCACCTCAGGCAGACAGTTTCTTAGCTCTGCTGAAGCAGTGCCTGGCTGATAGCTACAGTTGGGGAGTGTGGTACTCACCTTTTTGTGCACAAAATCTACCAAACGCTGGGCAGGTGCAGTTTGACCGCCGCTTCCCAACTTGAAAGCCTGCTGTTCTACAGCGCTTTGATAATTCAGCGCAGCAAGTGGATTGGCAGTATTTTTTGGGTCGTAGTCCTGAGGTTCTATGCTCACCACCAAGCCAGAGTTGGCGTATGGGTTGTTTCGCTTGGATGGAGACCAGCCATTGGTTACAATTTCGCCAGGGGCGGTGGCACAAGGAGCTATGATACCTCCCGGACACATGCAGAATGAATACACTCCCCTGCCACTTGCCTGATGCACCATGCTGTATGATGCAGGTGGCAGGAATTCGCTTCTTACTTCGCAGTGGTATTGTATGCGGTCTATCAGATGCTGATGATGCTCTACCCGCACGCCAAGCGCGAAGGGTTTGGCTTCGATTAGGATGCCTCTGTGGTGCAGCAAGTGAAATATATCCCGGGCGGAATGTCCGGTGGCGAGAATGAGAATCTTCACATCTGCCTGTTCATTCTCATTTGCTGTGATTTTGCGTAGCGTCCCGCCCTGTATTTGTATGTCCGTCAGCTTTGTACCAAACCTTATTTCTCCCCCACATCCTGTTATGTATGCTCTCATGTTTTCGATGAGTGCGGGCAGTTTGTTGGTGCCTATGTGCGGGTGTGCATCAATGAGAATATCTTCTGGGGCTCCGAAAGCCACCAAATATTGCAGCACTTCGTCCACGCTCCCTCGCTTATTAGATCGGGTATAGAGCTTTCCATCGCTGTATGTACCTGCCCCCCCTTCACCAAAACAATAATTCGATTCGGGATTTACAAGGTGCGCTTTGTTCAATGCAGCCAAGTCTCTGCGGCGGTCTCTTACATTCTTGCCTCGCTCCAGAATTACTGGTTTCAGCCCGAGCTCTATAAGTTTTATTGCTGCAAAAAGCCCACAGGGACCTGACCCTGCGATGTGCACCTCTGTTGCGAGGGCCACATTGTTTTGGCTGAGCGAAAATTGGAAGCCGGTCCCTGCACGTTGTCCAACTTCACAGCGAAGGCGGTATAATACATTCTTCTTACGGGCGTCTATAGATCGTTTTACAACACGAAAAACTTGTCCTTCCTTCATCCCCTTTTCAAGCAGGGCAATCTTGATGGCATCCGTATTGGTGTGAAGTTCAGGTGAAAGGGCAATGTCAAGAAAAGCAGCCTGAGCCATTAGCCTTCGAAAGTAAAGCTGATCATAAAAGTTCTGCTGCGGAGCGATTCTATGGGATCGGAAAACTGTGTGCCGTCGGGAACGAGCAAGTTCGGTATGCCCACAGCCATTTTCAGTTCAATTCCAAACTTAAAATATTGCAGAAAGAAATCCATCCCGCCTCCAAATTCCATAGAATAATCGGTGCTCTCAGTTTTGATAATGATCTCATCAGCAAGGCTCTGGTTTACTTCCTTTTCCGATTGCATATCCACACTGAACTTGGCGCCTACCAGTACATATGGCGCAATATTGTTGAGCCTGTCCGTGCGAAATTTGAAGTTTACCGGGAAATCTATAAAGGTGCTTTCCACCCTTTTCGTGTACCTGTCAACAGTCTCAGGGTCTATGTAGAACACGTAGTTGATGGCCCTGTCCTGAAAGCTGAGCGTAGGCGTAAATCGGAGGGAAACATTCTTTGTAAAGTTCAGAGAAGCCACAATCCCCAAATTAAAACCGGGTTGGTTGTCAGTATTGGCCGAAAGAAGGGAATCTTCAAAATTGAGATTTGGTTTTCGGTCCAGATAATAGTCGGCGGTGTTGAAACCGAGGTGAAAGCCGAAGTGGTATATTTTTGAATCGAAACGCGGAAGGTTTGTGCCACGGTAATTTTGGCCCAGTGCACACAGGGCTGGCAGCAGGAGTATTACAATGGCAACAAGCTTTCGCAAAATGGGTTGTTTTTACGGCGTTTGGGAAAACGAAATTAGACAATTATTATTTTAAGGATGGTAGAGTTCCTTCTCATTTGTTGGTAATTGCGTGCTTCTTGCCAGTGTATATGCTGGCTATGCCTCCGGTTACCTTCCGCGTATGCAGGTCTGTAAAGCCAGCTTCCTTCATGATGTTTTCAAAGGCGCTCCCTTCGGGAAATGCCATCACCGACGCCGGCAGGTAGGTGTACGCCGATTTGTCCTTCGAAATCAATTTCCCCATCAGGGGCATGATATAGCGGAAGTAGAAGAAATAAAGCTGCTTCATGGGAAAACGGTTAGGCTTTGAAAATTCCAGAACTGCCAGTTTCGCGCCAGGGCGCATCACGCGGTGTATCTCTCGCAGGCCTGCGAGGAGGTTTTGAAAGTTGCGCACACCGAAGCCTACCGTCACTGCATCAAAACTGTAATCAGGAAAGGGTAGTGATTCAGAATCGCCCAAGAGAAACTCCATTTTACCATTCTGCCTGCGGGCGTCAATTTTCTTGCGACCTACTTCGAGCATGCCCGTAGAAATGTCTATGCCGGTCACTTTCTCCGGATTGAGTTTAAGTGCTTCGAAGGCGAAATCGCCCGTGCCGGTGGCCACATCGAGTATGTGTTTCGGGTGCGCATCTCGCAGCATTTTTACTGCCCGCTTTCTCCACAACTTGTCGATACCCAGGGAGAAAAAATGATTCAGAAAGTCATAACTGCTGGCGATATTATCAAACATCTGCGCGACTTGCACTTTCTTAGGGTCGGCGGTTTTATAGGGGGTTACGGTATCGTGTTTCATTTGCTACAGGCTAAAAATTCCAATTGAGTAAACACCAGTTTTACTTCAATGTTGGAAAGGCCAAAGATATCCTTCTGCATGGATCAAATAAAAGGATAACACAGTCGAAGGAATTTTATCATTGGAATCTTGTCTATTATCTAAGACCAATACCTACGAAGACGATGTTTCTTGGCTTCCTTGTAGTAATGTACAGATTAATGGAGGAGTAAACATGGGATACGTACCAACGAAACCCATACATGAATCAATTGAGATTTTACTGGGACGATACACTTTCGGATGACATCGAGCAATCCTAATCAAAGCCATTACGCATACATCGTGCTTCGCTGAAAGAAGAAGGATTATTCTGACGCTTTTAAAAGAACCTTTAACTTTAAGCCTTATGGCTTTGAAGAAAATTCCAGTCATCGTCTTCTATTTGTTGCTTGTATCCTGTGTGGGCAATGAACCCAATAGCCATCCTGGCAATGCAGGTAATTGGATTCATGTTGATAACAAAGACAAACTGGCTGAAGAGATTAGAAGCCACAATGGGTGTTTAATATTTATCACAACTGACTGGTGCAAAGGAGGGGCTTTGACATTCAAGAATATAGCTGAGCCGATGGCTTTGTCCCTGAAGTCCATGGGAGTGAATTCGTATTTCATTGTTTTAGGGAAACCTGAAAATTTTTCATCACTTACACAGCATTATTCGGATAGTTCCAGCTTCGAAATTCACCACATTTCCGGTGGCTTGCTGTCTTCTCCACCGGTTCATCGCAGCATTATGAAGTCGTTTTTAAAGTCTATTGACTCAGAATATGAGTACATGGCACAAGTACCGGTACAGGTCATCTACAAAAATGGAAAATTGTACAATGTAAATGGTGAAAGCATGGCATACAAATTATTGAAAGCAGAAGAATGATATCAGGCCTTAGGTTTACTTCGTTGCCTTTCTAATCTTCCATTTTAAATTTGTGAATGGTAACCGATCTTGTAATTTCTGAATTTTTCTTCGCAAGGCCCCGGTCTGCAAAAGATTTCTTAAAGTGTTGTCGATGGCTGTAGTTCTATTTTAACCGCCTCATGAAGTAGTTGCTCTCTGTTTACAGGCACCACGCCTACCTTCTCACATACGAGGCCTCCGGCAAGGTTTGAGAGCGCTGCCAGATAAACTTCGTCCGTATTGAGCGCCAGGCACAGCGCTGCAACGCTGATTACTGTATCGCCGGCGCCGGAAACATCGGTGATTTTGCGCGGGTGCGCAGGAATGCGCATACTCTTCCCTTTGTTTTTTACATAAATGCCTTCTTCACTCAGGGTGATAAGGGAAATACCATGCTCCAGACGTGTCTCCAGCTTCGTCACAGCACTTTCCAGGGCAGTGTTGTCTTTTTTGGGAATCTCCACTTTCAGTCCTTCCACCAATTCCTTCAGGTTTGGTTTGAAAAGATCCACACTTTTATAGGCAAAGAAATTCTCCTTTTTGGGATCTACAGCAGTGGGAATTTGCATTTCCTTGGCCAATGCAATGATCGCCGAGATGACATGTGGTGTGAGCAATCCCTTGTTGTAATCTTCAAAGATCAAGACGTTGGGCTTCATTTCCCTCAAGGTATTGCTCACGGCGGCAAGGAATTTACCTTCTTCGGCAGGACTCAGTGGGGCCAGCGATTCTTCATCTACACGGACTATATGCTGGGTACCGCTGATCACACGCGTTTTCACAGTGGTGGGTCGCTCTTCAGAATACACCAAGCCAGAAGCACTGATACCGCTGGCATCAAATAGGTCTTTCAACACCCTACCCTTCTGGTCCTTTCCGGCAATAGCGCAGATGATGGGCGTTGCACCGAGCGCGAGAATATTCAGGGCCACATTTGCAGCCCCGCCGAGGCGGTCTTCCTTTGCAGTAACCCTTACCACTGGCACGGGTGCTTCGGGAGAAATACGCTCCACTTTACCCCACACATAAGAGTCGATCATTACATCGCCTACCACGAGCACCTTCAGGTTATTGAATTGTTCAAAAAGGTCCATGGTGCTTCCTTCCCACATAATTAACTCAGTTTTGAAAGCGCGGCTTTGATGCGTTTCACGGCTTCGATAAGGTCTGTGTCAGCAGCGGCATAGGAAAGTCTCAGGCACTCAGGTGAGCCAAATGCCCCTCCGCTCACAGTGGCCACATGGCCCTCGCCGAGAAGGTACTCAGCCAGGTCGTCTGCGTTGTGAATGGCAGTGTCACCGTGGCTTTTGCCAAAGAATTTCGATACCCTGGGAAACATATAAAACGCTCCATCGGGAACATTACATTCCAGTCCGGGAATGTCGTTGAACAGGTCCGCCATAAGCTTGCGGCGGCGCAGGAAAGTATCGTGCATATGGTGGCTTGCTGCCGGATCGGCTTCAACAGCGGCTTTGGCAGCGCGCTGCGCAATGCTGCTCGCACCAGAGGTGAACTGCCCCTGCAGCTTGGTACACGCTTTTGCAATCCAGAGGGGAGCACCTAAGTAGCCTATTCTCCAACCGGTCATGGCCCAGCCTTTGGCCACCCCATTTACAGTTACAACCTGATCGTACACTGCCGGTATGGATGCCATGCTGAAGTTGGCTCCTTTGAAGTTGATGTGCTCGTATATCTCATCGCTAATGGCGATGATTCTCGGGTGGGCTGCTACCACATCCGCGAAGGCACGAATCTCACCTTCGCTAAACACCGAGCCGCTCGGGTTGCAGGGCGAACTGTATATGAGCATGCGGGTGCGCGGGGTGATATGGGCAGCAAGCTCAGCGGCCGATATTTTGTAGTCGTTCTCTATGCTTGAATGGATAACTACCGGCACGGCTCCCGCCATCTTTACCATTTCAATATAAGAAACCCAGTATGGAGCAGGAAGAATCACCTCATCGCCTGGATTTACGATGCTTAAAATTACATTGATGATGCTTTGCTTGGCTCCTGTGCTCACCACAATCTGTTCCGGGGTATAGCTTATGTTGTTGTCCCGCTGAAATTTATTTGCAATGGCTTTGCGAAAATCATCGTAGCCATTTACAGGCATGTAATGGGTGAAATCTTTGTCTATGCCTTCCTTGGCTGCATCCTTTATAAAATCAGGTGTTTCAAAATCCGGCTCTCCAAGACTCAGGTTCACCACGTGCACTCCTTTTGCAGCCAACTCCCTGCTTTTTCTGGCCATGGCCAATGTGGCAGACTCACTGAGGCGTTGCAGGAGTTGGGATTCGTTCATCTCTTGAACCATCATAAAGTATTGCTTAGTACCGTGGATTTTTTCATAACCTTGGTGGTGTATTCTTCCAGTGCCTTGGTGAGAATTTGCAGGGAGAGGGCAAGGTCTTCCTTGTTGAGCACATATGCCAGGCGAACTTCCTTCATACCAAGACCTTTGGTGATGTAAAAGCCGGTAGCCGGGGCCAGCATCACGGTGGTATTGTTGAGTGTAAATGATTCGAGGAGCCACTGACAAAATTTGTCGCTGTCGTCTATAGGCAATTCGGCAATGCAGTAGAAAGCCCCGCTTGGCATGGGACAACTCACGCCGGGAATTTTATTCAATCCTTCTACTAAAAAGGACCTCCTGCCGGAGTATTCCTCAATTACATCATCGAAGTAGGATTGGGGAGTGTCGAGTGCTGCTTCTGCGGCAATCTGGCCCAGAGTGGGCGGGCTGAGCCTGGCCTGGGCAAATTTAAGTGCCGCTTCACGCACCTGTTTGTTGCGGGTAATCAGTGCACCGATCCTTGAACCGCACATGGAATAGCGTTTAGAGACCGAGTCAATGATGATTACGTTTTCATCGAGGCCTTCAAGGTTATAGGCACTGTGCGGCTTGGCACCATCGTAGCAGAATTCGCGGTACACTTCGTCGGCAATGATGTAGAGGTCGTAGCGCCTCGCCAGATCAGCAATGCCTTCGAGTTCGGCCTTGGTATAGAGACGCCCGGTGGGATTGCCTGGATTGCACAGCACAATTCCCTTTGTGTTTTCTGTGATGAGCGCTGCAAATTTATCTGCCGAAGGCAATTCAAACTCATCCTTGAGGAGAGCAGTGATAGGACGAACATTCACCCCTGCCATCATTGCAAAGCCGCTGTAATTGGCATAATAGGGTTCGGGAATTATGACTTCATCGCCGGGGTTGAAGCAGGTCATCATTGCAAAGATGAGCGCTTCGGAGCCACCTGTGGTAATCATGATGTCTTCCGTACTCACGGGAATGCCCCGGTTCTGATAGTATTTGGAAAGCTTCTCACGGTAGGAAGGAAAACCTTCGGAGTTTGAATATTCTATCACCTTGCGGTCTACATTGTGTAAAGCGGTGAGCACCACTTCCGGTGTTTTGATATCCGGCTGGCCAATGTTGAGGTGTAGCACTTTTATGCCCTTTGCTTTGGCTTTCATGGCGTACGGCATCAATTTCCGAATGGGCGATTCGGGCATGGCTTGTGCTTTTTGAGAAATATCAGGCTTGTGTCTGCAATTATAAGTAGGCAAAAGT
>JBGTBE010000092.1:0-29007 GCA_041749535.1 Cryomorpha sp.
CGGCCGGCATTTTCCGAGAGAACGCCAAACCGCGCTTGCTACAGCATGGTTCACCCCGCCATGTATGCTCACCGATATCTTCCAAAAACGACGCCATCCAAAGCCCCTTCCTCCACCCTCCACCGTGCCTTCGACCGAAAGTTAATCGGCATCAATGCGGACTATCGCGTAGTGGTTTCCGATGCTTTCGTTGAAGTACAAAACTCCCCCTTCAACCTCCGCCAATTCCACGGGCGGAAGATCCTTTTACCCGAAAGGGAAAGCTGGTGGCCGGATAGGGAGGCGTTGTCATGCCGCTTGTAATTTAAGTGCGTGTGTGTCAGTTTGAGAACGACAAAATTTGAGTAAATGTCTATTTTTAACCATGGCAAAGAGCAAAAAAATAGAAGTACAAGGGATCGAAATCTCCATTTATCCTGAAAAGGTAGACGATTACATATCTCTTACTGATATTGCCAGATACAAAGATTCATCAAGTACGGATGATATCATCAAAAACTGGTTACGCAATCGCAATACCATTGAATTGCTGGGATTTTGGGAACAAATGTATAACCCGGATTTTAAACCCGTCGAATTCGACGGGTTTAGAAAACAGGCAGGATTAAACAGTTTTGTTTCAACCCAGATATTGCATTAGAACTTCGTAGTGAGGGCTAAAAGTGCAATAAAATAAGTCGTTTTATCGACTGAGGCATAGCATCGCTATGATGAAGGAGTAAAACGGAGTGCAACGGCTTATTTTGAAGCAGTTTTAGGACGTAATAGATTTTCTAATGCACTACCTGGGTTTAACCCCTAAACGTTGGATTGAAACAACCAATGCCATTGGAATCATATCAAAATCTGGCCGATATGGAGGAACATTTGCACATAAAGATATAGCCTTTGAATTCGCATCCTGGATTTCCATTGAGTTCAAGCTGTATGTGATAAAAGAATTCCAACGCCTCAAAGAAGAAGAGAACAGTCGCCATAAACTTGAATGGAACCTCCAGCGCACCCTGGCCAAGGTGAATTATAGCATTCACACTGATGCGATTAAGGAAAAGCTCATCCCTCGTGAACTGAGCAGGAGCCAGACTTCTTTTATCTACGCTTCTGAAGCTGACCTGCTCAATATGGCCCTTTTCGGGAAAACCGCCACCGAATGGCGCGCTGAGAATCCAGATGCCAAGGGTAATATGCGCGATGAAGCCACCCTCGAACAACTTGTAGTATGCTCTAATCTCGAAAGCATCAACGCGGTTTTAATACGCCAGGGCCTGGGCCAATCTGAACGATTGAAGCAACTCAACCAGATTGCAATTACACAGATGACTTCATTGGTGAAGCATGCCCAACTGGGGAATTTGAAATGAGCAGGGATAATTTTTAAGCAGGGGCGCTCCGGCAAGATCCGCGCTTTGCTATCACCCCCACCCTCCACCGCGCATTCGACCGTCATTTGATAGGCATAGACAAGGACTACCGGGTCGTTGTGACGCGCGACTTTGTAGAAAATGAATCTTCTCCCTTCAGCCTGCGGCAGTTTCACGGCAGGAAGATCCTTTTGCCCGAAAGGGAAAGCTACTGGCCGCATAGGGATGCGCTGAATAGAAGATTCTCTGAAAAGCGGTCTGCTTGATCTCTTGTTACCTGAACAGTTCGGGATTGATCAGGGCAATGCCCACACCTACGATCAGTGAAACAGTAATAATAATAATGAGCATAAGCACAAAAGCCCAGATGTAGCTGCCTGCGGCTTTGAGAAATCCTATGAAATAATTTTTCTCATGAAATACGCGGGTGAGCACAAAGGCGTAATAGAACAGTGAAAGGATGATAAAGGGTACATTGAGCAACACATCGGTGGCTGCGAAAATACCGAGCATAATCACCGACAGCCAGATGGAATGGCTGCTCATATACATGGCCACCACGAGGCGCTCCACGAAGTTGAATTTGGCTTTGCGAAAAAACGCCCGGAGGGCGATGGCCAGGAAGGGAATAAGGATCGTAGAGAAAAACCGAAAGTACCGTGCGATGAACTCCGTGACTTTATGCTGAAATTCCAGTTGTTGTTCCGATTTGCCCTGGCTGGTAACATCCTGAAAGGCCGACTGGTTTTGTTCGAGAAAATCTTCCACATCCAGGCCAAAAAGGTCGAACGTAAGGATCAATATTGCCGTCATGATGAGCAGAAAGGCCAGAGGGCCGATGTACCTTACACGGTTGCCGTTCAGGTAGGCGTTGATCACCACACCTGGCCGCAGGGTCATTCCGGCGATGGTTCGGCCCAGGCGGTTGTCGAAGCCCATCCAGTTGGAAAGGAATTCTTCAAAAACCCGCTTCATGCTCATTTTCTGCACGGCCATCTTCTGTCCGCAATCGGGACAAAAGTCCGTGTCGGTAAGGCGTCCGAAGTTTACACAAGTATGCATAGTATCGCTGTGGTTAGGCGCCAAATCTATGATAATTCTGAAAGATTAAAGCAGCACAACCAGGTTGGGATCACACAGATGACTTCCTTGATGAGGCATGCCCATTTGTGGAATTTGAAGCAGGCAGGTGCTCAAAGCAGGAATGCTGCTGCCACAGCGCCCATCGTTCCTCACTCCACCACCAACTTCTCCAGGGCCACCACCTCAGCGTTTTCCAATTGTATAAAGTAAATTCCGGGTGGCAATGCGTGTACATCTATTTGGGTGGAGCTGCCCTGAAACCTTCCCTGTTGAAGCAAGGCACCCTTTAGGTCGTAGATGGTGTAATGGCTCGTGTGCTTGTCGCAGGCAGGGCAGGATACGATCACTGTTTCGTTTGCCGGATTGGGATACAGCTTCATGGGTGTTTGCACACCTTCCCGCATGGGTGTGGACACCGGAAAATTGCTCCCAATGGCCAGTACCCAGGTTTCGCCGGGCTGCAAGGCTTGGGGGCTTGGGGCCCAACCACTAAAGCCGCCCTGTGCATTGACCCCAAGTCCGGTGAGCGCAGCGCCCGAAAACAACTCGTTCACTTCCAGAATTTCCTGCGGGAGGGTGGAGCTTGCCAAACCGAGGACAGGCAGAATGCCTTCTTCCCCAAAATTGCTCACCACTGCAACTGCACGTCCCTCATAAATGCGGATGTAGCCCAGTAAATTTTCATTGTTCGCTGCAAGGGGAAGGGTGTAGCCCTTCCTGAGCGGTTCAAAGTCATTGCGGAAGTGAACCAGCTTTTTGTAGTGGTTTAAAATGGATTGTGGCTCGCCCATTTCTATTTCCACATTGTTGGTAGCCACATTTGCACCGGGTGCAATCCACGGACTTGAGGTGCTAAAGCCGGCATTTGCTCCTGCTGCCCACTGCATGGGCCTGCGCTTATTCTCATCGGCCCCGCTGCCCAGCATGCCAATCTCTTCTCCGTAATAGATAAAGGGTACCCCCGGCAGGGTGAGATAGAGCGCTGCGGACTGCTTCATCTTCACAGGGTCATTGCCGAGCAATCCATACACCCTGTCTATATCGTGGTTGGTGAGAAAGGTGGCGTATTGCAACTTGGGATAGGTGCTTTGCATAAGCTGCAGCTGGGTGGTTACCAAAGCCGGATTGGAGGTATTCACCGCATTGAGTATGGAGGTGGCCAGATCGAACTCAAAGCAGAGGTCCAGGCGGTCGTTTTGCACGTAAGGCGCTACGAAAGTGGTATTCGACCAGGCTTCGCCCACGGTCACTGCGTCGGGATTGGCACCCTTATACACCATATTGAATTCCTCGAGTACTTCAAACGTCTCCGGGGTATCGGCCAGGGTGTTCCCATCTTCAACCAGGTATTTTACGGCATCGAGCCGGAAACCGTCTACGCCCAAATTCATCCAATATTCAGTAATGTCAAACATCTCTTCCTTCACGGGTGGGTGGGTATAGTTTAGGTCGGGCATGCCGCCCCAGAACAGTCCGTAGTAGAAATCTCCATTGGTGCTATGCCACACATTCTGACCCCAGGGGCCCGTATTGCCCGGGTTGTTGTCGGACCACACGTACCAATCCCGGTATCCATTCTGGCTATTTACCGATTGTTGAAACCAGGGATGCTGACTGGAGGAATGGTTCATCACAAAATCGATGATCACCTTGATTCCGCGGGTGTGGGCGGCATACAGAAAAGCTTGAAAATCGGCCATCGTTCCATAGTCGGGCTCCACGCTGTAGTAGTCGGTCACGTCGTAACCGTGGTAGGATGGCGAGGTCATCATGGGCATAAGCCAGATTCCGGTTATGCCCAGGTCATCGTCGGTTTCGGGATCACCGTCATTGAGGTAGTCCAGCTTTTCGATGATGCCCTGAAAATCGCCAATTCCATCCCCATCGCTGTCGTAAAAACTGCGTACAAATATTTCATAAAAAACAGCCTCATTCCACCAGTACGTTTCATAGTCGGTGCTGAGCGCGGGATCGCATAGCTCGCAGCTATCGAAACAGGGGGTGGGTGGTGCATTGTCCGCCGTCGTTGCTGAAATGATCCTGGCCATATTGCCGTTCTCCGCCAATCCCAGGCAGGCTTCCGGGGGCGATTCCAGTACCGCGCCATTCGAGAAAAGGTAGGCGTACGTTCCGGCAATGATGGAGAGGCTCAGGGAGTAGGAACCATCCCCGTTAAGGTCGGTCATTTCTACTCCAGTTCCATTCCAATTCTCGCCCAGGCCTGCCAACTCCATAAAATCGCCGTGTACAAATACCCCTTCAGGCGAAATGGGTTCATCTCCCATATTTACTGAAAAGTGGATCACGGCATTGCAAGAATCAAATTGCACCGGGGGAAGACTCAGGCCATTCTGACCAATGGTGAGCTGCCTGTTCACATTACCGCCTCCGTCTTGAACCCCGCATCCCACGGGGGCTTCATTGGGGTCGATCCATGAATTGCCATTGATAAATTTGTAGAGGTAGGTTCCGGGACTAACCATCACCGTAAGCTCATAGATTTCATCAAAATCCGCGTCCAGCAGCTCAGTGGTTGCCGGGTTCCAATCGGCAGGATATCCCGCCGACTGCTGAAAATTTCCAGCCACATGTACGCCATTTGCACCCACCGTTTCAAGGCTCATATCTACCCTAAAGGTGAGTGGCACCTGCTGGGAGTAGGAAAATAGACCAATGAAGAATGCGCAGAAAAGGAGCAGTATACGGTAAAAGTGCATGTAGAAAATTTTTTGCAATTTACTCAAAATGGGTGTAGGGCTGGGTTTCTCAATCCATAGCCCCAATAACCCGCGCTCCGAACACATGTTTTACCAGAATAATGTATGCCGGAGCCATGAAAAGAATAAAGACTTGAATGAAAGTACAAGAACAGGCCTTACCATCGCTTTACGTATTTTCAGCCGAGGTTTGGTACATCAGATACGACTGAAAGAAAACTGTGTAAATGATACTAAAGGGGATGTAAAAGTTGTGAATGCCCTGTGCGTTCTATGACCTTCCGTACAGCAATGCAGTACCTGCCTGCACTTTCGTAACTTAGAAATGAAGGCAATTCCAATTGAAAAGAAGGGTGGGGAAAAATGCTTTTCGTAGCATTTATAAATTTCATACGCGCCAACATTTAGCGGCCCTGCCAGGATCTATGTCGAAGGCTGTAGTTTCCTACAAAAATGGAATGAATGAAATATGAAAAATGCATGCATATACATACCGAAGAGGTCATAAGTTGCTAATATGATGAGAACGAATAAGAAAAATCAGAAGACCTGATGAAGGGTTTCTGAAAAATTGACCCCAATCCGAAAGTTCCTGCGCGAAGAACAGCCGAGCAGGGTTGTCTTGTTGTTGATGCACTAAAGCGCGCGTAGGATACCAATTTCTATCAAAATAAGTTGGGCATTCTGCCAAACTATTTTACCCCAATGATGTTTTCCTTCTCAAACAAAACCTAAAAAAATGAAACACATTCTCTACACTATGTGCGCCGCAATAATGGCAATAAGCGGTGCACAAGCACAAACCATCGCCGACTTGCTGGATGGCCAAGCCAATTTCAGCAGGTTGAATACTGCCGCCACCGCAGCAGGATTGACCGAACTTTTGCAGGGGCCCGGGCCCTACACAGTTTTCGCTGCGCGAAATGCAGCTTTCAACAATTTGATGCCCAACCTTGAAAATGCTTTTTTGACTGACCCCGAAGGCGTGTTGAAAGACATTATTGAGTACCATATTCTGGAAGGTGAATTCAATGCTGTCGACCTGGTACCAGGCCAGCAGTACACCACCATTCTGGGTCAAACAGTTACCATCAGCACATCAGGAGCGAATACTTTTGTGAACCAGGCCTTGATTGAGACCACCAATATACAGGCGAGCAACGGAGTGGTGCACGTAGTAGGTACACTGCTTGCACCACAAACTACAACCATGTTTGATATTGTGGAAGCCAGTCCTGACCACACCATTCTTGAAACAGCCTTGATTGCTTCAGGGCTCGACGTACCCCTTCAGGGACCGCCAAGCTTTCCGCTCAATGCATCTACTTACACCCTCTTTGCCCCTACTGATGCGGCATTCAATGCCTTGCCTCCCGGAGTCCTGGATGCCCTTCTCGCTGACCCTACGGGCGCCCTTGCCGAGGTGCTTCAGCGGCACGTAGCAAATGGGGTGACGTTGGCTGGTAACTTATCCAATGGACAATCCATTCAAACACTCAATGGTGAAACGGCACTCGTTACGATAAACAATGATGGTGTGTTTATAAACAATGCCGAAGTAATCGTAACCAACCTTGTTGGAATTAATGGTGTAGTGCACGTAGTTGACGCAGTGATAGAAAACAACAACCTGCCTACCATATTTGAAATAGTAGCCAACAGCGAAATACACAACACCCTTGAAACCGCGCTCCTGGCATCTAGCCTGGATGGCACATTGGGCTCACCCGGCAGTTTTACCCTCTTCGCACCCACCGATGCAGCCTTCGAAGCACTGCCCGATGGAGTGCTGGATGCGCTGCTCGCCGATCCATTCGGAAGCCTTACAGATGTGTTGCTTCAGCACGTAGCCAACTCCGTAATCTTGTCTGACAACCTTAGTGACGGCCAGGAAATACCAACACTTTCAGGTGTAGGACTTGAAATCAATTTCGTAGGAGGCGCTGTGTATATAAATGACGCCCAGATCATCGTAGCCGACATTTTCGCATCCAACGGGGTGGTACACGTGATTGATGCAGTACTTACGGACAGTACCCTGCCAACAATATTTGAAATTGTAGCGAACAGTGAAGTGCATACCACACTGGAAACTGCCTTGCTTGCCGCCGGCCTTGACGCCACACTGAGCTCCGAAGGAGATTTCACACTCTTCGCTCCCACCGACGATGCCTTTGCAGCCCTCCCTGAAGGAGTGCTCGACGCGTTACTCGCTGATCCATTTGGCAGTTTGACCGACGTCCTGCTGCAGCATGTCACTGCTGCAAGCGTTCTTTCCAATGAACTTGCCGATGGTCAGGAAATCCTTTCTCTGGCCGGAGAAACTTTGGTGGTCAATTTCGTAGGAGGCGCGGTTTTCATCAACAATGCCCAGGTAATCATTGCCGATATACCCGCTTCAAATGGTGTGGTACATGTAATTGATGCAGTGCTCGGCAACCAACCTCTCCCAACAATTTTTGATATTGTCGCTGAAAGTGAAGTACACACAACACTCGAAGCTGCACTTGTAGCCGCCGAACTTGACGGCACATTGAGTGGCGAAGGCGACTTCACCTTATTTGCCCCGACAGATGAAGCCTTTGCAGCACTTCCTGAAGGAGCTTTGGATGAGTTGCTCGCAGATCCATCGGGCCTTTTAACCACAGTACTGCTTACCCATGTAGCGGGCAGCAGCGTGCTATCCTCTGCCCTGAGCGATGGACAGGAAATTACAACCCTCTCAGGCGAAATTGTGACCATCAGCATCGCGGATGGCAACGTATTCGTGAATGGTGCCCAGGTAATCATTGCCGATATACCCGCTTCAAACGGGGTGGTACATGTGATTGATGCAGTACTGGGTGTCGCGGCATTGCCTACCATCTTTCAAATTGTTGCCGACAGCGACGTGCACAATACCCTAGAAACTGCGCTTTTCGCAGCCGGTCTTGACGGTACCTTGGACGGAGAAGGCGACTTCACCCTCTTCGCTCCCACCGACGCAGCTTTTGCAGCACTTCCGGCAGGTGTGTTGGATGAATTGCTCGCCGATCCCTCAGGCCTTCTTACCACCGTATTGCTATCGCACGTGGCCGGAAGCAGTGTTTTTTCTGCTGATTTAAGCAATGGACAGGAAATAACCACACTCTCCGGAGCAATTGTGGTAATTAGCATTACAGGCAGTGATGTATTTGTAAACGATGCCCAGGTAACCATTGCCGACATTGAAGCTTCGAATGGTGTGGTGCACGTAATCAATGCGGTGCTTACCGATGTACTCAGTGCTTCTGAGGTGCAAAACCGAAGTGCTTTCAATATTTTCCCAAATCCAGCCACTCAGTACACTGAGATTGACCTTTCGGGAAATGGGGATATCTTCAATAGGGGCTATATCGTAGATCTTCAAGGAAGAACTGTGTTGGATTTCAGCTCAAGGCTGCCTGAATTTGCAGGAAATACCATGAGACTTGAACTATCAGGCCTACCGAATGGAGCGTACATCATTAACCTGCTGAGTGCTACCAGCCTCAGCACCGCAAAACTGCAGGTACTGCGATAATCGTTGCTTTCTGATGATAGCCGGAACAACCTGCAATAGAATTGATCTCAGTGCGATTTACACAGGTACTTTCATTGTAGACCTGAGAATCAGCCGTGAGTGCTATACCACTCCTTTCGTAAAGAACTAAGGAATTATACCGGCATCATCCAGGGGCTGCCTCTTTGAGAGACAGCCCCTTTTTATTGCGTCTCAGAGATGGGTCTCCTCCCCCAGCAGGATTGAACAAAACCATACAACGCATTCTCTGGCCGGGACTACCTAGAGCAGGTCCTAAAGCACTTAAAGAAACTTCATACTGCCGGAGTACAGCTGGGAAATGGAAGGCATATTCCGGCAGTCGAAATCAGACATTCATTATTCTACTTCTATGGTGACTTTGTCAATTACACCATTGAATTTACTAGAAGAACCGTAATTGGCCACCTGGGTGCCATCGTCTGAACCTACGTCAGCCATATCGTCTACTGAGAATACATTCATCTGTGTTTTCTCCACCCGACCTTCGCCAGCTTTTTTCCCATCTACAGTCAGGGATACCAAGCCACCCTTCCCGTTTCCACCACCATCATACGCAAAGTCCATCACAAGTGTGTGTTTACCCGCAGTCAACTTCTGGGTTCCTTTAATATCATAGGCTTCCAATCCTAAAAAGTTGTATGTGAATACTGGAGTACCATTGAGCACATAAAGCGAAAAGCCCCCAAACCGACCCCCTTGACACACCAATACTCCGTTTCCATTGGCTTCTACATCTACCTCAGCGGCAATCGAAAAAGATACGTTGTGGGTATTGATAAATACATCGGGTGACATGCCTTTCATGCCTTGGCCGAGAATCATTTTCTTTCGACCATCCATAATGGTGGGCCTGCCAACATTGGATGCAATCATTCGCTCAAACACCCTATCGTCAATGGGCAAAACATGGTACTTCTCAGCCTCTTTCATAAACAGTGCCTGAAGTTCCTTCAGCTTCTCGGGATGCTCATCGGCAATGTTATTGGTCAAGGCAAAGTCTTCGGATTCGTTGTATAGTTCCCATACATCATCTTGCAACGTTTGGGGTGGTGTAGCTTGCCATGGTGCCTTGTGTATTACCCTTGCAAGCCATCCATTGCTGTAAATACCTCTGTTACCAAACATTTCGAAGTACTGTACATTGTGTTTCTCTGCCGCGTCTTTTTCAGCAAAAGTGTACACCAAACTTGTTCCTTCTATGGGGTCTTGTTCTATCCCGTTTACCATTTTAGGCGCGGGCACTCCTACGAGTTCGTACACCGTAGGTGCAATGTCGTTCACATGGCTAAACTGACTTCTTATTTCGCCGTTGGCAGTGATTCCCTTAGGGTAATGAATCACCATTCCATTTCGGGTGCCCCCGAAATCGGAAGCCACCTGCTTGGTCCATGTAAATGGCGCATCGAGTGCCACAGCCCATCCGGCTGACATATGCGGGTAAGTACTTGGACCTCCCCACTCATCGTAGTGTGCCAGCATGTCCGAAACTGTTTCGGGAACCTGGTTAAAGTAGGTCATTTCGTTGAACATGCCATTCATTTGTCCTTCGGCGCTTGAGCCATTGTCGCCGGCGATATAAATAAATACGGTATTGTCCATTACGCCAAGGTCTTCAAGGGCGGCCTTCAACCTTCCAATTTCATGGTCGGTGTGCTGCGCAAAACCGGCATACACTTCCATCTGCCTTGAAAACAACTTTTGCTCATCGGGCGACAAATCAGCCCAATCTTTAATACCGGGTGGCTTAGGTGCCAGAACCGCATTCTGAGGAATGATACCGGCGGCTTTTTGCCTTGCAAAAGTTTCCTCTCTCATCACGTCCCAGCCTGCATCATACTTTCCCTTGTTTTTATCAATCCACTCCTGGGGTGCATGGTGCGGTGCATGGGTTGCCCCGGGCGCATAGTACATCATAAATGGATTCTGCGGAGTGAGGGCTTGCTGAAAGCGAACCCAGGATATGGCTTGGTTTGTCATATCGACCGTGAAATGATAATCGGGATCTTTGGGTGTTTCAACAATGGTGACACCGTCATATACAAGGGGCGCCCATTGATTTGTTTCACCCCCGAGAAAGCCATAGAATTTCTGAAAACCGGAGTGTGACGGCCACTGCGACTGGGGGCCCGATGCAGACAATTGCCAGGGTGGTACGCCATGACATTTCCCAAACATCGCAGTGTTGAATCCATTCTGCAGAAGCACCTCAGACATAGGTGTAATGGATTGGGGCCTCAAGGAAGTGTTTCCGGGAAAGGAAGTGGATGTTTCTGTAATGGAACCCATGTTCACCGAGTGGTGGTTATAGCCTGTCATCAACGCTGACCGTGTGGGCGCGCAGAGTGCTGTAGTGTGAAAGCGGTTGTAGCGCAATCCATTTTGGGACAAGGTTTGCAGGGTAGGCATTTCAATCGGTCCGCCAAATGCGCTGGTAGCACCAAAGCCCATATCATCGATGAGTATGATCACTACATTGGGCGCTCCTTCCGGCGCTTTTACCACAAAGCGATCAGGTGCTGTTGCGTTTCTTACATCAAGCTCAGAATACACCGCTCGTTTGGGCGATACAATGGGCAATACGGTTCTGTCGTATTCACCTTCGGCAGGAGCTGTTTTTGAGATTTCTGTGGTTGTACTAACACTTTCTTCACAGGATACCATGAAAAAGCCTATAACCATAAATGAAAGAGCGGGGCTGATGAATTTGGTTATCATTGTTGTTGAGATTTGCTTTTGATGGTCCAAAGCTAACATTTACCAGCTCAATTATAGAAGCCGCAAACAACGAAAACAATTGGGATGGGCTGTTCGGTTTCTCAATCCAGAGCCCCAATAACCCGCGCTCCGAACACTTGTTTTACCAAAGGAGTGTCTGCCGGTGCCTTGTTGTATTTTATTTTTGGTGCTGTGCACTTTAGGCTTAAAAATGGGGAACAGCCGCTTTGTTTCAATGAACACCCTGTTGCCCATCCCCATTTCCAGGAAGTTGTACAGTGCATTGCGGAAAAGCTAGCGGCAGGAGGGGAATAGTATCTGCATGTGTACCCCTCTGTAACCACAATCACCGCTGCACCAAGCACAAAATTGTAATTTCGGCAACCACGAGTACCGCCGGAGCATTCAATAGGCAAACAAGCAATAAAAATGGGTGCTGTGGAAAGGTTTTGCTCCACTGGGTATACACAATAGTACAAAGCCAAAACATGGGAAGCTATCTGCGAATATTTTGGGAATCCTTTGCCGGAACCCTTGACTGGACCTGGAAGTCCATCCTTTTTGATGTGCCCTGGTACACCAACTATTTTTGGGGCCTTATTGCCATATCGCTTGCTGTATGGGGCTTGGAGATGGCTTTCCCCTGGAGAAAATCACAAGGTATTTTTCGCAAGGATTTTTGGCTGGACGGCATCTACATGTTCTTCAATTTCTTCCTTTTCGCGATTGTAATTAGCGGGGTTTATGCCCTCCTGGGCAAGTTGTTCTCTGACCTCAATTTTTCTGAACAGTCACTCACCCTGGTGGACCTTTCTGGATTTCCAATGGCCGTGCAGCTGCTTATCTTTTTTGTGGTGCTCGATTTTGTGCAGTGGTTTACCCACGTATTGCTTCACCGCTATCCCTTTCTGTGGGAGTTTCATAAGGTGCACCACTCCGTAGCCGAGATGGGTTTTGCCGCGCACCTGCGCTACCACTGGATGGAAAACATATTCTACAAGCCTTTAAAAACCCTTGGGGTGATGGTGCTCGGAGGCTTTGAGCCCGGGCAAGCCTACATCGTGCACTTTGCCGCCATCAGCATTGGTCACCTCAACCATGCCAACATCAAACTCACCTACGGGCCGCTGAAATATGTATTCAACAACCCGGTGATGCACCTTTGGCACCACGTGTACCACCTGCCGAAAGGGCACGCACATGGCGTGAATTACGGGATCTCTCTGAGCCTTTGGGACTATATATTTGGTACGGCGAGCATTCCCGATTCTGAAAATGGAAACATAAAACTGGGATTTCCAGGAGTAGAAACCTTCCCAAAAACGTTTAAGGGACAGTGGATGTACGGTTTCAGGAAGGGGAAGAGAAGCCAATAAAAAACCTACACCACACCCTGTGCCCGCCGAAATCAAATTCTAAAGCACAAAAAAAGGGAACCCCTTTGGGCTCCCTTTTTTCAACCTGCCTTAATTTATCCTTCCAAAATTCCAAAACCAGCCAGGGAAGAATATGCTAACCAACTAAAGCCTGTAGCTTATTGAAGTATCAAACGCGTGCCGTAATTCACTTCAGGGGTGCGAATTATGACCATATACACACCCTGCGTGCCTCCTTGAATGCTGAGAGGCTCAGTTTGTTGTCCGCCCACTCTGATCTGGCTTTCATGTACTTTGCGTCCGGTTATATCGTACACTTGCACAGGGTATGTTCCCGCGGGAAGTGAAGAAACTTGAAGAAACACATTTCCATTGGAAGGATTGGGGAATACACCTATCGTCTGCACAGGAAGACGCTCCCGAACCCCAAGTACCTGGGCGCAGGTGAGGTCCCGCAACACTTGCCCTCTCAGCTCGCCGCTCATATTTGCCATGCTGTGAATGTTCACATACGCCATTTCATTTCGGAATGCCATGGCATCAGAAGGCATAAAAGGGTCGGTAGGGTCATCATTGCTCCAGTATCCAAAAGCTGCGTCGTAGTTGTTCACCTGGGTGAAATAAAGACCTAAATCAAATATTACTTCACCTGTAGTTCCCGCAGCACCCATGTGGAAGTGGGCCATGGTCTGTGGACCGCTCAGGTCGTTGTAAGCCAGCATGAAATGCACATTGGTTTGGTCCCGGTCTATACTGGCCATACCGCTGCCATAGGCACTTGTAGTCACCGGGGGAACTTCTTGCGCTCCTTCGAGGTTGTACACATAACCTTCCCGGGCCAGTTTGTACACCTGTCCGCGGATCTCGCCAGATGGGTTCATGTCGGTGTGAATGTTGATGTAAATGCCTCCCGAAAGGAATTTGACAATGTTGGCATTGCTCAGTGCAGCATCCGTTACAAAGCCTGTAATGGTGTTGCCTTCAACATCTCCCGTAAGGTCAATAAGCACCCCGCCTGTGGCACCAAGTTCACCTTCGTGAAAATGTGCACCAGCAATCGCGCCTGTGAGGCCTTCTACCTGCACATGGTAAAAGAGGGTGTCCATGGTGTAATTCAAAGCAACGATGGCCAATCCATTTCCGGAAGCATTCATAGGAGCGGGAATTTCCTGGGCCACATCAATCCTTGCATCGTGCACCAGCGCATGGTTCAGGGCGAGTTGCCCCCTTATTTCACCTGCGGGAAATGCAGCTGTGTGAACATTGATGTACACATTGCCCTCATTCATCGCGGCAAGCAATCCTGAGAATGCCGTAGGGTCGAAAGAACCAGTTATTACGTTGCCAACAATAGATGGGGTAAGATTCACCACCACAGCGCCGTCCATTCCGGGAGCGGCCATGTGAAGATGGGCCATCAATGCAGGACCGGTAAGACCTTCAACCACTACCCTATAGGTAACTTTAGTACCTGCTTTGTTCAGGTTGAAGGTGGCAAGTCCTGTGGCATCGCTCATTACTTCGGCAGTTTCCTGTTCAGCATCAATGAATGCTGTGTAAGCCTTGTCTTCTTCGAGCAGTATTTGCCCTCTGATTTCTCCGGAAGGATTAGCTGCAGTGTGAATATTGAAATAGAGCATGCTTCTGAGCATGGCTTCGAGCAATTCGGGCGTGAGCGCTGCTCCTGTAATGGTAGCCATAATGCTGTTGCCTTGAATGTCGCCAGTGAAATCCAGGAGTACACCTCCATTGGTTCCCGCCGCCCCTGTGTGAATATGAGCGCCGGTGATGGATCCACTAAGGCCGTTTACAGTGATGTTTACGCAAAGCGTATCCATGGTGGCATTGAGGAAAAAAGTACCTACGCCAGTGGCATTGGTTGTAACAGGAGGCACTTCCTGGCTGCCGGTAAACCGCGCCGCAAAGAGCAGTTTACCTGATAGATGGTTTGCCTGTGCGGCAAATGGAATAAATACGCTCAGTGCGAGCGCCAAATTGAATAAAATTGTTTTCATGGTGTTTAAGGTTTAATTAATCTACCAACGACCTGGAACTGTGTTTGGATTTCTGAAAGTGAAATAATTTCAAAATTCTGCCCTAACACACTGCTTATCTGAGCAATAAATTGGTGGATTTCAATACATGATGTGGCCTGCACCTGTACAGAATTGCGACTTCAGCAATCCGTTTCACGGGTGTATGGGAACTTAAAAAAAGCTACAGGCATGTGCGCTATATTGCAATGTAACGCTATAAAGATGAGTTATGGTTATGGGTATGGTTTCGGTTAGAAAGCAACATAAAACGCATGAAATAAGACAATTGTATTAAAACAATAGTAACGCGCATAATTTCAATTTACCCATTGTCTTAAATCAGTATATGTTTTATCTTGCGCACCTTAAAATAGTAACCTACTCAAATACCAGATGAAAACATAAAAAATTGAAAATTTCTATCGGCTTGCTAATATGCGTTTTAATGGCGAGCAGTTCTCAATCTGTAAATGCCCAGAAGTTCTTTATTGGCTATGGATTGAGCATATACACAGACTTTGCATTCTTGAGTCCAACCGAGGATCTTGGCTTTGAATCTTCCAATTCATTCGGTGTAAGTATTCTTTCTTTAAGTGCCGAAATGAAGTACAATCTACATGAGTTCAATTCGGAAACTGCGCTGAGCATTGCCGCTTCTCCGCGGATTGGAGCGATGCAATTCAACGACTTCGAAGGATTTGGGAATTTTAGCATTCCGGTTTATGCCCAAATGGATTTTGGAAACCTGTCCACATTCGATTCTAAGAAAGATGTGGGGTTCGGCATAGGTGTGGGCTATCAATATGACGCTTTCAACCTTTTTAGCGGAGAAGGATTCTCCGTGGGCTCACTGGCATTAAGAGGTGGCGTGCGCTATTTTAATAGAAACAACAAGGCCCGTGAGGTTGCGATCAAGTATGCGCTACCTGCTACCACTGAGTTGACAGCAACCGGTTACGATCCAATTACATTTGAGAGTTACGAAATACCTGTGGAATTTAATGTTACTTCTGTGCAATTGACATGGATTCTCTATTTCAATTACTAAAATCCATCAAACGCTCCGGGAAGTATCTGCTGGCCTTGATCTTGGGCTGCTTTGTCATGGCCGTTGATGCGCAGGATTTTACATCGGTCTCTGAAACAGCGAAGGCACTGTATCCGGATGAAGAGTACGTAATATGGAAGTCCACAGATGTGTACACATTCGCGAAATCTCCAGACCGTCAGAGCCCCATTACAGGAAAACAGACAGCGGAACGACAAATTGTAAAGCTGAAAGGACCTAACAATGTGGTCTATACCCAATCTACGAATTCGCACTCTGTAATTCGGTTCGTGAGCGCTACTTCATATGATAAGGATCGCGACAGATATATGAGAAAAGAAATATATGAACGATCCATTCCTTATGAGAGCGGAGGCATATTTCACAATGATTATTTCGTAAACCCAATCTTAATTTATGGTTCAGCAGAGAATAACTTGTACCAACTGAGTTATTCCAAAATCGTAGACGACTACAAATTTCTGGGTTATGTGCCACTCTCTTCACACTATCCTACGCTCGAATCTGAAGTTGTTATTGAAGTTCCTTCCTGGATGAAAATCCGCATGATAGAACGCAATATTGAATCCTTTCAAATTGATAAATCCACAGAAGCAACAAAAGATGGAGGGCAGTTGTACAAATTTAAGTGGCGAAATATTCCGAAATTCGAGACTGAACCATACAGTGCTTCTGCGCGTCACTACCTGCCCCACATCCTCTTGGTTTTTGAATCATACGACCGCAACGGTACCCCCGAAAAATTGATGCCCCAAACGGCAGATCTTTATTCCTGGTATAAGAGCCTGGTAAATCAAGTGGAAGAAAAGCCAGCAGAGATTCAAGAATTGGTAGATCAGTTCAAAGGAATTCCCAAAGGAATCGAACAGGTTGCGGCTGTGAACAAATGGATATCAGACAATATACGATATATAGCCTTTGAGTCTGGTATAGCTGGTTTTAAGCCAGATGCCTGCCAGAAGGTGTACAACAATAAATATGGAGACTGCAAAGGAATGGCAAATCTTTGCAAGCAAGTATTGTTGGCCCTTGGTTACGATGCCCGTCTGGCTTGGATTGGTACCCGACGAGAAGTGCCTTATACATACGATATACCATCGTTGGTTGTCGACAACCACATGATTGCCGCTGTGAAACTTGATGGTGTGTTTCTATTTTTAGATCCTACAGAAACCTGGGGAAAGAGCCAGGAATATGCTTTCCGCATACAGGGACGACCTGTGCTTATTGAAGATGGGGAGAGCTTTCTGGTTCAGGTGGTTCCTGAGAGCCCGTTGGAATCTGATCGCATCAACAGAACCTGCACCATCGACTTTGACCCATCGCTAAAAGCTTCAACCTATACCGTCGAGGAAACTTATTACGGGGAACCGAAGAAAAGCCTTCTCCATGGTTATAACGGTATCATTTCAAAAGACAGGGAAGAAGCCCTGACAAAATCCCTGAGAAGAAACAACCAGGGATCATTTCAATTGATCGGTTACGATGGATTTGATAACTCCGAAGACTTTATAAAAATCAATTATGCCTTTACAACTTCCGAAGGTGTAATCGACCTTGGTGATGAGTTCTATCTGGATTTAGATCCCTCCCGGGATTTGGAGAATGTAAAGGTGGTTGAAGGGCGAAAATCCAATTGGTATTTTGACGAACGATACAACCGCAACACGAAAATATCTTTCAAAATTCCGAAAGGATACAGCGTTGATCACCACCCGAAGGATGTGAATATTACATCTGATGATTTTGAGCTCCACATTACCCACGTGGTGACCGCCGATTATGTGGAAATAGAAAAACGCATAAAAATACCCCAAGGTGAAATATCCAAAGCGTACAGCGATGCCTGGGAAACAGGTGTACGCGAGCTTAACTCATATTACGAAGACCGTGTTATCCTTAAAAAAGAATAGAAATAGCTGATTGTCATGATAAAAATTCAAACTTTCCTGCTTTCGTTAGCAATGCTCTTAGCCATTGTAAAATCCAGTGGACAGACCGATAGGATGCTGGGCCGTGAAACAGCACTCATATATGAGGGCACGGAAGCCTACCTGGTAGAGGTTTCTCTGGATGTTCCGGCCAAATACCAAAGCGAGTCGGCAGTGGCTTTGGCGGATATATGGGTAGAGAATTATGAAGATAAGGGAGCGAAGCTTCTCAGAATTGCCCATCAAAGATGGCTTGTGAAGTTGCAAGACAAGGCTGCCTTGGAAGAATTTAGCACATTCACACTTGATAGCAGATCAGTTAGGGCATTCGGATACCGGGATGTCAAGAAATATGCATTGACCATTCGAAAGGCAGATGGAAGCAAGGTGGAAGTAAATTTAGAGCGTTTAGAGAAAAACGCAGATGATGAAGTTGCAATCCCAAATCTCAATATAGGCGACATCCTGGATTTTGGAATGCGCATTGAAGAAACTGTAATTGGCGAAGGGTGTTTTGAAATGAGAATCAATACACTTTCAGAAACTTTTCCGAGTATCTATGGTTACCAACGGTATGAAGTCGGACGAGGGTTTTTCATAAACTATAGGGCGTTGAACGGTGCTCCCAGCTTGCAGCTGAACGAAGCACTCAGCGATCGAAAGAATCTGGTCTATGAGTTAAAGTACAACGAAATTCCATCATCAACCGACGAGACCTGGGCCCCGGATTACCGCACAAATCCCTCGTACAAAATGCAAATTTGCTACTTCCCTCTCCGCGAAGCTGACAGGGCATCCGCCTTTCTTGGTGATCCCTACACAGTAAAAACTTCAGTCTCGAATGAAGAGCGAAAACAAAGGCTTGAAAATGGATATAAAAGTTATTTCTACAGAGGGGTAGACCCGAGAACAGCCTATTACGACAAGTGGATGCGCAAGAATTTTCCGGAAGGTATTACCAGCAAGGAAACATTTATGAATACAGCGTATTTTCACTACCGGTATTTTACGCTCATTTTCGATCCACTGGTAGGATGGTATAAGTCCGATTATCATACCAGATATATTAAATCTGAGTTCTTCCTGAAGGTTATGATCCAAGCGGCGAAGAATCGCAATATTCCTGTAGAATTGGTATTTACAAACAACAAGTATTGGTCAGATTGGGACGATGTTATCACTGAATCTGAAGTTGCAACAGCCCTGCGGTATAAGGGAGATGATGGCAACTGGAAATATATGGAAAATCCAAGGGCGTATCAAACGCCTGATTATATTACCTACACCCTGCAAGGTCAGAAAGGGTTGGCATATGATGGAGAAAAATTTGAAGAGATTACCATTCCAATTGTTCCTGCACAGGACAATGTTACATCGGCAGTGTGCAAAGTGAACCTAAATTTGGAAACCCGGGAAGCTGATGTCAATCTTCGATCCAGTTGTATTGCTACTTTCAAATACCAAAGTTCCTATGCAGTTCTGGATGAAACAGAGTACCATTTGGACGCAGCTTCTGCGATGCTTCCATCGGGGCAGGAAGATGCCATGTTCGAGAAAAGAAGCGCAGCACGACAGCAGGAACGCTCGGAAAAGGTTGTAGAGATGGACAAGGACGTGAAATTTGAAAAAATGAAGAAGTTGCGCAGCGAGGATTTTGATGTTGATACATACAAATCATTTGAACTGATCAATTCGGGTGTCTTTTCAGAAGCGGACAGTCTGGTATATGCAGAAGGGTTTACCATCAAGGATGTAGTGGAAAAAGTAGGGCCAAACTATGTAATCAACCTGCAAAGGATTTCCTTCGACCAGGTGTCATTCACCGATGAAGAGCAGGCCAAGCGCTTAAACGATGTATACCTGAACTATCCAAAAACCTACAATTATGACTACCGGATTACCTTGCCGGATGGTTTTTCAGCAGTGGGTCTTGAGAATTTGAACCAGCAAGTGGATACCGAGTACGGTAGCGTTTTATGCTCAGCAAGCCAAAAAGGCAATGTGATTTATATAAAGCTCAACAAATCGTATAAGGAAAGTTTTGTTCCTAAAGAAGACTGGTCAAAGCTTATGGCTTTTCTTTCACCTGCGAGTAAAATTAATAGTACCAAAATAGTATTGAAAGCGAAATAGTTGTTGCACCATCAGATGTTGGTTTAGCGCCATACCTATTTTGACCGCAATGAATATGGCTCTCTGCGCTTCAAATGGTATACCATAGCAAACGCTTACATGGTGTGGCTTGCTTGTCTAAAAGCTAAAATCGAAGCGGCCCTGGTACACCGTAATTTTGCCGCACTCAGCATCGGTTACAAACCCAAAGGTACCGGCTATTACGTGGCCAAAATCGTTGATATACGAGGAGCGCAGGTATAAACTTCCCACACCACCTGTGCAGGATTGTTCAGGCGTGTTGAGATAGTGAAGTTCACCTTCGTTTAGCACCCCATCAAGCGCAATTAAATGCGGAAATGGTGGTGGATTGGTTTGCAAGACTGTGCGCAGGTTGCCTTTAATTCTGAAGGTAATTTTTGCGCGGAAAGCCACCCCAGAACCTTCGATGCCTGTAGCCGGGCCTGCAGCCAGTTGCATAATTGTTTCGTCGGTATCGGGCAAATAGACCAACCCGTGTCCTTCACAATTGCCAAAGAAATCGCAAAAGCCTCTCCACGCTTGTCCGTTAATGTATGCCCCGGCAGTGTTCTCTCCAATATCGGTGTAATTTGGAAGCCTGGGGTCTGTTGGGTCCGATATATAGTCAGGATCGCAGGATGCCAGAAGTATCATGCCAATCACTGGTCCAAGAATATGTATCAATGTGCGCATGCTATGGTAAATAGAATCGTAAAGTGAGTTCAATGGTTCTTGCCAATATATCGTCCTTGGGTGGCAGCATCTCACCGGTGTCCGTAATTGTTGAATAAGTGAGCATAGGAACAAGTCCCATCTTGAACCTGGAACAGATGGCGAATTGATCCCAAAGACGGTAGTTCAACCCTGCGAGTAGCATGGCATCAAATGTTCGAAAATCACCTGCGAATCTGGCGAACAAGTTGTCGCTGAAGAGTGCACCGTTGTAGAAAAATGCTGATGCACCCACTTCAGTGCTCCACTTTGGTGCAATGCTAAAGGCACCTACCCCTGATAGTTCAAGCCCTGTAAAATAGTAACGGTACTGTGAAGGGCCGTATTCCATATTGTAGCGCCTACCTGTAAAGGCTGCTTCCAGCATCAGGCTTCTGCTCCCTTCAGTGCTTTTCAAAATTTCGTACCCACCCTTAATCACAATGTAGGGCTTAAACCCCTCCACTTTGTCTATATCCGATCTGTAAAAGTCCAATGTGGTGCCCATAGCAAGAAAGCCCTGGGCTTTCTGTGCCTTCAATCCAAGGGCACAAACTGTGAGCAGAAGCGAAGTAATAAACAAGCGAAATACATTCATACTGCGCGCGTAATTGGCTGCAAAGACAGCCAAAGTTGGGATAAATATAGTGCGATGGATAGAAAGAGTTGATTGAAAAAGAGGAGAATGCTGTGATAGCTATTCTGTTACCACTGTAAGAATATTGAACGGATAAAAATGCGTCACGGGATTATTGCACCTTCTCATTAATTCATTGCTAAGGGCATACCTTATGTCTAAAACATGAACTTCAACATCTCCATGACAAATAAGCCATTGAAGTGTGGTTTGAGAATCGAAAACCCGGTAATTACCCAGAGCCGAAAACAATATACTGGCCATTCAATTGACCACAATTATGAGGTTAGTTGCGAAATACACTTTGTAGACAGAGACCCGTACAATACCGTGGAAAGATTATGTATCAAGGTGTTCGCAAGCATCTTCCGGAGAAACAGGCAATCCCTGAAAACAGGGATTTTGTACACAATTCGTATCGGATTATTGAAAGTAAAGGGAAAATGGGTTAGATTTCGGGAGGGAATTAAACTGAACCGAACACAATAAAAAATGCCCCGAAGATAGTCGAGGCGCTAAATGTTTTCACAACGGAATAATCCTTATTGTGATTTGCTTTCAGTGATACAAATTAACTAAATCCAATTAAGATATACAACCATGACAAAAAGAATTTTAGGACTTGATTTGGGTACCACTTCAATTGGGTTTGCCTATGTGATTGAAAACTCAGAAAATCCTGCACTTTCTACTATAGAGCGCATCGGTGTACGAGTTAATCCGCTAACTACTGACGAACAAACAAACTTTGAAAAAGGAAAACCGATTACAACAAACGCCGATCGAACGCTCAAACGCGGTGCAAGAAGAAATTTGCAACGGTTTAAATTAAGAAGGAAGAATCTTATAGAAGCTCTCAGAGCAGCTAACTTTATAACTGATGAAAGTCAACTCACCGAAAGCGGCGAAAATTCAACACATGAAACATGGAGACTTAGAGCAAAAGCAGTACATGAAAAATTAGAAAAAGATGAATTTGCCAGGGTTTTGCTATCTATTAATAAAAAACGCGGATACAAAAGCAGCAGAAAAGCAAAGAATGACGATGAAGGTCAAATCATTGATGGAATGGCAGTTGCCAAACAACTTTATGAAAACGGATTAACTCCAGGTCAATACTCCTATAGAATACTAAAAAACGGAAAAGAAGCGCTACCTGATTATTACCGATCAGACTTAGAAAATGAATTAGAACAGGTTTGGAATTTTCAGAAGCAACATCATCCTGAAATATTAACGGAAACATTTAGGAAGGAAATTACTGGGATAGGCCAGCGAGCCGTGGCCTCAATATTTTGGAAACAGTTTAAGTTTAATACGGCAGAAAATAAGGGAACAAGGGATGAAAAAAAAATACAAGCATATAAATGGCGTAGCGATGCGGTGTCAATACCATTGGAGAAAGAAGAAATGGCGTACGTTATGGCGGAGATTTGTAATGATCTCAATAAATCAAGCGGTTATCTTGGGTCTATATCTGACAGAAGCAAAGAACTCTATTTCAAGAAACAAACAGTTGGTCAAAAACTGTATGAAATGCTCCAAGAAAACCCTCATTCAAAGCTGAAAAACCAAGTATTTTACCGGCAAGACTATTTGGACGAGTTCGAGATAATATGGAGTACTCAGCAAAAATTTCACTCTGAACTTACTGCAGAATTGAAAGCAGAAATACGAGATATTGCAATTTTCTATCAAAGAAAATTGAAATCTCAAAAGGGTCTTATCAGCATTTGCGAGCTCGAAAACAAAGAATTAGTTGTTGAGTCGAATGGGGTCAAAAACACAAAGACCATCGGCCCTAGGGTAATTGCCAAGTCAAATCCTCTGTTCCAAGAATTCAAAATTTGGCAGGTCTTAAATAATCTAGAGTTTAAGAACAAACGATCAAAAGAAAAATTGAAGTTGGATTTAGAATCTAAAGAAATCCTCTTCGAAGAGCTTAATTTAAAAGGAAACCAGCATTATTCAGTGCTCTTGTCCTTATTGGGGTATGAGCCCAAAGAATGGGAAGCAAACTACAGAACTATTGAAGGGAATAGGACCCAACGTTCTTTGTACGACACCTACTTGAACATCATCCAACAGGGTGGATATGATGTTAGAAAACTCTTCGGTATTGACAGTAAGAAAGACGAAATTAATCTTGATGACTGCGCGGTTTCGGCAATAGAAATTAAGAAGATTGTGAAAGAAATTTTCACAAGCATGTCTATAGCAGACACCATTCTGGACTTTGATTCCGGGCTTGATGGAAAAAGTTTTGAAAAGCAAGCATCCTACCAACTTTGGCATCTTCTTTATTCATATGAAGGGGATGACTCTCTAAGTGGGAATGATAAGCTTTACCGACTTCTGAATACAAAATTTGGTTTTAGCCTTGAACAATCAAAAATTTTAGGAGCTGTAACTTTTGTTCAAGATTATGGGGATTTAAGTGCAAAAGCCATTCGTAAAATTTATCCTTTTATAAAAGAAAATAACTATTCCGATGCTTGTGTGCTTGCTGAATATAGGCATTCAAAAATGTCACTCACTGCCGATGAAATTGCAAATCGAAAATTAAAACCCAGGCTGGATATTCTGAAAAAAAATAGTCTTCGGAATCCAGTGGTAGAGAAAATTCTCAATCAAATGGTGAACGTAGTGAATACCATGATTGAAACTGAAAATGACGCCTTAAAGAAAAAGGGGCTCAAGGAAGATTTTGCATTTGACGAAATCCGTATTGAGCTTGCAAGGGAACTAAAGAAAAATGCCAGTGAACGGGCCGAAATGACCTCTCAAATAGGTAAAGCCCAGAAAAGACATCAGGAAATTACAATTTTGCTTCAACGTGAATTTGGCGTAAAGAATCCAAGTCGAAATGACATTATACGATTCAAACTATACCAAGAGCTAAAAAATAATGGATACAAAGATCTGTACACAAATAAGTACATAGCTAGGGAGATATTGTTCTCCAAAGAAATAGACATTGACCACATCATTCCTCAGGCCAAACTTTTTGATGACAGTTTCTCGAATAAGACTATTGTCTTCAGAAAAGACAATTTAGAGAAAGGAAATCAAACTGCATTTGACTATATAAGAAGTAAGTTTAGCGAAAGAGAATTACATGAATACGAACTCCGAGTAAAAAACCTATTTGACCATGGAAAAAAATCCATCGATGAAGGTATATCAAAAGCAAAATCTCTCAAGCTTCTTAAAACAGAATCAGAAATAGGTGATGGGTTTATTGAACGCGACTTACGCGATAGCCAGTACATAGCGAAGAAAGCGAAAAACATGCTTTTCGAAATATCAAGGTCAGTACTTACCACCACAGGAAGTGTTACTGACAGGCTTCGCGAAGATTGGGGGTTAATTAATATAATGCAGGAATTAAACTTTTCGAAATATAAGAATCTAGGGCTTACTGAATTGGTAGAAAAGAAAGATGGATCCTTTAAAGAACGAATTGTGGATTGGACAAAACGTAACGACCATCGACACCACGCTATGGATGCCCTTGCTGTAGCTTTTACTCGAATTAGTCATATACAGTACTTAAATTACTTAAATGCCCGGCGGAATGAAAGTCACAAACTTCACGGGAATATTATTGCCATTGAGAATAAAGAAACCATCATACAGGAGGACGACAGAGGAAATAAGAAGCGCATTTTCAGAGAACCGATTTTAAATTTCCGAACGCTTGCAAAGGATCATTTGAGTGGGGTATTGATATCGCACAAAGCGAAGAACAAAGTTGTAACACTCAATAAAAACAAGCTAAAGACTAAAAATGGTGAAAGTATTAAAATAGAAAAAACCCCGCGTGGTCAGCTCCACAAAGAATCGATTTATGGCCGCATAAAAATACCGGTTGTAAGTGAAGAAAAAATTAGTGCAAAATTTGACGCTGATACTATTGAAAGGGTTACAATTAAAAAATTTCGACTTGCACTTTTAGCGCGTCTTTCGGAGAATAACAATGATCCAAAGTTGGCATTCACAGGTAAAAATGCTCTTGCCAAAAAACCAATTTATCTTGATGTCGATTGTAAAACCGCTCTTCCGGAAAAAGTCAAACTTGTGATGTACATGGAAGATTACACAATCCGCAAACCAATCACGCCTGAGTTAAAAATAGAAAAGGTAATTGATGCCGGTATTAGAAGTATATTAGAAAAACGGCTTCATGATTTCGGTGGCGATCCCAAGAAAGCATTTGTCGATTTAGATAAAAATCCCATTTGGCTCAATGAAAAAGCTGGAGTTTCCGTAAAACGGGTCACGATTAGTGGTGTCACAAATGCCGAGCCTCTGCATTTTAAGAAGAATCATTTTGGCAGGCACGTCTTAGACTCAAACGGTGCCAGAATACCTGTCGATTTTACTCAAACTGGAAACAATCACCATGTAGCCATCTATAAGGATGATCAAGGTAACTTACAGGAAAAAGTTGTTTCATTCTATGAAGCAGTTGCTCGTGTGAATCAAGGAATTCCAATAATTGACAAGATGTTCAACCATCACATAGGCTGGGTTTTTCAATTCACCATGAAGCAAAATGAATATTTTGTCTTTCCAAATGAAGTCACAGGGTTTTATCCAGATGATATCGATTTATTAGATTCTAAAAACAAACGTCTGATTAGTCCCAACTTATTCAGGGTGCAAAAAATCTCAACTAAAAATTATGTTTTTAATAATCACTTGGAGACTGTCTCTGTTGACGGTGAAATCTTAAAAACCAAAAAAATACTATCGGGAATTATGTATCATTTCTTGCAAACTCCTACAAAACTCGAAGGTGTTGTAAAGGTGAGAATTAATCATTTAGGCGATATTGTGGGAATTGGTGAGTATTAAATCAAACAACACACCGGAATAGGTGACCGTGCCTGAACCGTTTTAACCAATAATCGATTCAGGCATTACAAAGGAATATCTCGAATCGGTTTTCAATTTCTAGCCAATTAGAATTTTCGATCCATACCAAATCAAAAACAAGAAGTAAATTCATTGTTTGATGATTTACAGAACTTTGTATACTGCCATACGTACTTTCAAAACCTTTCAAGAATTCAAGAACACTGAAGATTAAACTTCTGGGGAGTTAGAAATACTGAAGGGCAATATGATTAAAAAAACGCTAAACTTCAGCAACCCTGCTTACCTATCGGTGAGCAACAGACAGCTTATAGTTGATGTCCCCAAATCTGATCTATCAGAAGCAAGAAAAGCTACCATTCCCATTGAGGATATTGGTGTACTTATATTAGAACATCCTCAGATTACGATTACACACAACGTTCTGGCCGCGTTGCTCGAAAACAATGTAGCCATTGTCACATCAGGGCAAAGCAGACTTCCTTCAGGTTTGCTCTTGCCTTTAGATGGCCACACCAACCAAAGCGAACGGTTCAAATTTCAAATAGAAGCATCTTTACCCCTAAAGAAAAACCTTTGGCAGCAAACCATTCAGGTAAAAATCGCCAATCAGGCAGCGCTTCTGGCTGCAAAGGGGTTGAATGTAGAAAATATGAAATACTGGATAAACGCTGTAAAAAGTGGAGATTCAGAAAACCATGAAGCACGGGCCGCAGCATACTACTGGAGTAAGATTTTTCCAGATGAACTGAACTTCTTGCGTGGAAGGCACGAAGCGCCACCAAACAACTTGCTCAACTACGGGTATGCTGTTTTACGCGCCATGGTAGCACGTGCACTTGTCGGCTCTGGTCTATTGCCAACCCTTGGTATCCACCATAGGAATAAGTACAATGCATACTGTCTGGCCGATGATATTATGGAACCATATAGGCCATATGTGGATCAAATCGTATTGCAACTTGTTCATAGTGGAAATCCATATGAAGAATTAACCCGCGAACACAAAGCCGAATTGATGAAGATCGCACAAGTGGATGTGTTCCTTGATGGTCAGCACAGTCCACTGATGATTGCACTTCAGAGAACTACTGCATCCTTGAGCAGGTGTTTCGAGGGAGTTCAACGAAAGATATCCTACCCGGAACTTTGCATTTCGAAAGTAGAATGAACCGCTTAAATCAATATAGAATTATGTGGGTAATGGTATTGTTCGACCTTCCAACCGAATCCAAAAAGGAGAGAAAAACGGCAGCAAAATTCCGGAAAGATATAATGGCCGATGGATTTACGATGTTTCAGTTTAGTATATACTTACGCCATTGCAACAGCCGCGAAAACGCAGAAGTCCACACACGCAGGGTAAAAAGTATTCTTCCGGAAAAAGGGCACGTTGGTATTATTACCATTACCGACAAACAATTTGGCATGATAGAACTATTCGCTGGCACAGCGGTCGCAGTGCGGCCTGATACTCCACAGCAACTTGAACTATTTTAATTCCACCACAATCTCAATGAAAAAACCGCTCCTATGCTGGAAGCGGTTTTAATTGTTTGACCCAATTTTTTAATTCTGATTTTGCTGTTAATTATTTATTCCTGAGATACTTGATTTGCGGTATGTTGGGTCAAATATCTTCAAAGAACAATCTGAAAGCAAATCACAACGCTGCGTCCATACTGATTCGCAAGAAATAGTTGGGTCAAATATCTTCAAAGAACAATCTGAAAGCAAATCACAACTGGTCAAGATCCACAGCTGCACACGCGAGCGTTGGGTCAAATATCTTCAAAGAACAATCTGAAAGCAAATCACAACACAAGCTGTTTTTTGGGCACAAGCCACGGTGTTGGGTCAAATATCTTCAAAGAACAATCTGAAAGCAAATCACAACATCAGCGCCATACTATTCAAGTAAGCCATGGTTGGGTCAAATATCTTCAAAGAACAATCTGAAAGCAAATCACAACTTCCTGGGTGAGCTTACCCCGATTGATCTCGTTGGGTCAAATATCTTCAAAGAACAATCTGAAAGCAAATCACAACGGCGCGTTCGAGATATTTTTTCGGGTTCCTGTTGGGTCAAATATCTTCAAAGAACAATCTGAAAGCAAATCACAACCACAGGTGAAGATACTGGACGAATGGCTGGGTTGGGTCAAATATCTTCAAAGAACAATCTGAAAGCAAATCACAACCATTTTGCTGTTGTTTTAATTTCTGATACAGTTGGGTCAAATATCTTCAAAGAACAATCTGAAAGCAAATCACAACTCCAGCGTAGGCATTCAGCGCCAATACAGGGTTGGGTCAAATATCTTCAAAGAACAATCTGAAAGCAAATCACAACGGAAGCCTTGGCTTCCAGTTCAGAGATCCGTTGGGTCAAATATCTTCAAAGAACAATCTGAAAGCAAATCACAACACCACCACCTGATATGTTCTCAAAATTGTAGTTGGGTCAAATATCTTCAAAGAACAATCTGAAAGCAAATCACAACCGACTTCCTTCGCGATGATTGCGAAGAAAAGTTGGGTCAAATATCTTCAAAGAACAATCTGAAAGCAAATCACAACTAAACGAAAGTGCTGCCCGAAGATTAGGCTGTTGGGTCAAATATCTTCAAAGAACAATCTGAAAGCAAATCACAACACCCTGATACCTACACTGTGCTGCCCTGGTGTTGGGTCAAATATCTTCAAAGAACAATCTGAAAGCAAATCACAACCGCACTGTAGATTTCAATAAAATCGAGTAGTTGGGTCAAATATCTTCAAAGAACAATCTGAAA
>JBGTBE010000093.1:0-34540 GCA_041749535.1 Cryomorpha sp.
AGCAGTTTAGCCAGGTGAAAACCTACTTCGCCTGCCCCTGCTATGATGATTTTCATTTACTTCTTTCAGCCATTTGGAAGGGGCAAATATATGCAAAGGTACACATTGATGAAGCCAATATTTCTCATATCATGGACTGCTGTTTTCTGTAATATGCATTCCCATTTCGGACTGATTGTATTCATAAATGTATATTCGCACCACTTCAGAACTTCAATTGGCATGCGCATACTTGCAAATATGGTTTGGCTCCTTTTTGGTGGCATTGTGATTGCCATCGAGTATACCATTTCGAGTATTCTTCTAATGATCACCATTGTTGGTATTCCATTTGGAATGCAGACGCTTAAGTTGGCAGGATTGGCTTTATGGCCTTTCGGCAAAAGGGTGGTTACTCACGATCGATCAAATGGATGTATTTATATTTTCTTCAACGTGTTTTGGATCTTGGTTGGTGGTATTTGGATAGCCTTGAGTCATTTTATCTTTGGACTTTTATTTTACATTACCATCATTGGTATTCCATTTGGTAAACAGCACATGAAGTTGGCTGCTCTTTCCTTGAATCCTTTTGGAAAGGATATAGTGGGAAGGAACGACCAGGTGCGCAGGGCATATCCAAGTAACTAGATATGGGATGTGATATTTGTATTCCTATCAAGAAAAAGGGCCTTGTAATCAAGGCCCTTATCATTAAATACCAGATACTTGAAGGAATCAGTAATAGTGTAGCCTTCTTACTTTGGCTACATATTTTGCAAGTCGAATTACCTGCTTCGTATATCCGAATTCATTGTCGTACCATACGTAGAGTACTACGCTCTTCTTATCAGGGTGAATGAGTGTAGCCAAGCTGTCGTATACGGAGCAGCATGTATCACCAACAATATCGCTGGAAACCAGCTCAGGAGCAATACTGTACTTAATTTGGTTTACCAAATCTCCGTTCAGTGCTGCATCTTTCACAACCGCATTTATTTCTTGAATAGATGTTTCGCAATTGAGCTGCAGGCTCATTATTGCGAGTGATCCATTTATTACCGGTACGCGGACTGCATTGGCAGTAAGCTTATTCGCGAGAGAAGGAATTACTTTCGTAATTGCCGACCCTGCACCGGTTTCAGTAATTACCATGTTTACAGCTGCGGCGCGCCCTCTGCGTTCTTTTTTATGGAAATTGTCAAGCAGGTTTTGGTCATTGGTATAGGCATGTACCGTTTCTATATGGCCTTTGGCCACCCCAAACTTGTTTTCGATTACATGGAGTACCGTGCTGATCGCATTTGTAGTGCATGATGCAGCAGAGTATATATGCATTTTGTCGAGATCAAGGTCTTTGTGGTTTACACCGTATACCACGTTGGGCATGCCTTTGCCGGGAGCAGTGAGAATCACTTTGCTGATGCCCTTGGATTTCAGGTGCAAAGATAGCGCATCATGATCACGAAAGGCGCCGGTATTGTCAATAAGGAGTGCATCACTGATGCCGTAGTCTTCATAATTCACTTGATCGGGTGAAGGCGCTTCGATCATCTTGATTATCTGGCCATTAATGATGATAGCCCTGCGTTCTACATCGGCGATTACTGTACCTGGAAAAGGTCCATGTACTGAATCAACCCTGAGCAGGTCAGCGCGTTTTACAATCTCTTCATCAGTTACTTTTCGGGTTACTACAGCTTTAAGCCTAAGTTGCTGACCCTTTCCAAATTGTGTAATGAGTTCTCTGCATGCAAGTCGTCCGATTCGACCAAAGCCATACAACACCACGTCGCGTGGCTGCACTTCAGTGCCGTTTGAAGGTCCTACGAATGATCCAATTTTGCTGAGGATGAAGTCGTGTTTCGATGCGAAATTGGGCTGTTCTTCCATCCATTCGGAAGCTAGTTTTCCAATATCGATCTTCGAGGGAGCCAAATCCATTTCGGTAAGTGACTGGGCAAGTTCGCTTGTTGCGAATACATCGATGGGCTTTTGAACCACATCGGCGGCATACTTGTGAAGACTCAACACATCGCTCACGCTGATGTTCACAAGGTGGTTTCTAAACAAAACAAGCTCTACCGATTTGTGGTAGAGCAGGTTTCCTACGGCAGCAACTAGATTTACGGCTGCCTTTTCTTTACTTATCCAGACTTCGAGCTCTTTATTATAGGTCGCTCTTCCTGAACTTAATAGGTCAGTAGACATTTGAGTAGGTGGTATATTAGGTGGTGGTTAAGCGTAAGTAGTTTGGTCTCGATTTTTATCCGAGATAAGCTTTCAGGTGCTTGCTGCGCGATGAATGACGCAACCTGCGAATTGCTTTTTCCTTGATTTGACGCACCCTCTCGCGGGTGAGTCCAAACCTGTCTCCAATCTCCTCCAGTGTCAATCCATGTTTCATCCCGATGCCGTAGAACAAGCGAATCACTTCCCTTTCTTTTTCAGTTAGGGTTGAGAGTGATCGCTCAATTTCCTGAACCAATGACTCGTTGAGCAGGAATGTATCAGCATTGGGTGAGTCATCATTTACCATTACGTCGAGCAATGATGAGCTGTCATCTTCAGTGAATGGTGCATCTACAGAGACATGCCTTCCAGAAACTTTCAGCGAATCTGCTACTTTCTCAGCAGGAATATCAAGTGCTACGGCAATTTCTTCAATGGTAGGAGGCCTGTCATACTCTTGCTCGAGTTTGGCAAACATTTTATTGATCTTGTTCAAAGACCCAACTTGATTCAAAGGAAGACGCACTATACGCGATTGCTCGGCAAGCGCCTGTAGTATGCTTTGACGGATCCACCAAACGGCATAAGATATAAATTTGAAACCACGGGTTTCATCAAATCTTTGTGCAGCTTTTATTAAGCCAAGGTTACCTTCATTAATCAAATCGGGTAGTGAAAGGCCTTGATTTTGGTATTGTTTGGATACAGAAACCACAAAACGAAGGTTGGCACGGGTTAGTTTTTCTAACGCTGCCTGATCGCCTTTTTTGATCTTCTGAGCAAGTTCAACCTCTTCTTCCGCAGTTATAAGGTCTTCACGACCAATTTCTTGCAAGTATTTATCAAGGGATTGACTTTCGCGATTGGTTATGCTCTTGGTGATCTTAAGTTGTCTCATTATTTTAAGGTCCTCTTGGTGTTAATATCTGCAGAAAAAGTCCCGCAAAGATAAGTTAATGTTAATCATAATCAAAACCAAATTCCCCTGATTCCACTTAAGTTATCCACTATAATTAAAGAAAGGAAAGCGATGGCTCTTTAGCCGAATCGCTTTCCTACGATATCAAAATATGACGAGATCAGCTTGATGCTTCTGATGATGAATCGATGTTTACGGTTTCAAGGAATCTATCTCGCAGGTTTTACATTTTGAATCGATGTCTTTAAAGTCCGAATCCATAGTATTCGGGGGTTCCATTTTTGGTTACTCCTTCTACCAAAACTCCTCCAGTTTTGGAATTGAGTATGCGGTAAACATCTTGGGGAGAAGACACAGGCTGTTTATCGATGTGAGTGATTACAAATCCCTGCGGAACCCCTGCCTTAAGCAGCTTACCGGTGGTAATTTCGGATATTCTTACACCATTTGCAATATTCAATTGCACCTTTTCTTCTTCACTAATGGGTATCAACGTGGCTCCGAATATCTTAGTCATTTCAATTTCTGATCGTTTTTCAAGCGCAGTATTGCCAAATCGATCGCGGAGGGTCACTTCGTACGTTTTTGACTCTTCATCCCGAAGCACTTCTACCTTCACGTTGTCGCCAGGTCTGTATTTCCCAATTTGCTCCTGAAGTTCGGTTACGTTTCGCACTTTTCGACCTTCCACACCTACAATTACATCGCCCATCTTTAGCCCGGCATCCGAAGCGGCGCCTCCATCCACAAGTCCTTGTACAAATGCTCCTTCAGAGATTCGCAATTTATTGTCGGCGGCAACCGTCTGATCTATGTTGCTGATGTTCACACCTATGTATGCCCTTTGAACTTTACCAAATTCAAGGAGGTCGGCGGTTACTTTCTGCACAATGCTCACAGGTATTGCAAAACTATAACCGCTGTATGAGCCTGTTCTGGAAGCAATGGCTGTGTTGATACCCACCAACTCTCCATTTTTATTTACAAGTGCCCCTCCACTGTTGCCTGGATTTACTGCGGCATCAGTCTGAATAAATGATTCTAGTGGAAAAGCATCCTGTGTAGGATCGTAATTCAATATGTTGATGTTTCGGGCTTTGGCACTCACTATGCCCGCTGTTACCGTACTCGTAAGGTTAAAGGGATTTCCAACAGCCAATACCCATTCTCCAATTTGAAGAAAATCACTATCGCCCAATACGATGGCTGGAAGATCTTTTTCCTCAATTTTTAAAAGGGCCAAATCGGTAGCTGGGTCAGCCCCGATGAGTGTGGCCTTGTAATTTCGGTTGTCATTTGTGGTGATCTCAATATTCGCGGCATTCGAAATTACGTGGTTATTGGTGACAATATATCCGTCGCCGCTTACAATTACTCCGCTACCTGTGCTCTGTTGTTGTTGCTGATAATATCGCTCACCACCAAAAAACTGACTCCAGGGGTTGTAATATTGTTTAGGTTGAAATGTTGTAGTAACGTGAACCACTGCATCGACTGACCGTTGTGCAGCTGCCGTAAAATCCACTCCACTTCCATCTGTATATAATGCCGCAGGGTTTCCAGCAACCTGAAATACCGGAGCATTGTCAGAAGTATTCTTTACTCCTTTCTCTTCTAAAAAATTGGTATACAAGGCTATAGAGACAAGACCTCCGAGCATTGCAACAAGTGTCATTTTAAGTAACTGTTTCATGTTTAATTAGGCTATTTAGTCTATTTGGGTAATTAACATTGGTATGCCCCTATTTCTTACATTTGCAGCGTTAATTAGTGTTAAGCTGAGGGAGCGATTACCATGTACGGCACAACAAGATATGTACCAAAGGGACTAATTCATTTTACATCCAGAAATTCTGTCATAAAGATTGAAATTTTGGCACTTTATCTGGTGTTGTCTTCATGTGGAAATAATCCTTCAGCAAATTTGGATGATTCAGGTTACAATCCCAAGCGTGCTCCATCTTCAGCAGAGGTTTCATCTCCTGAAGCAGTACAAATAAAATTGGACGATATTTTAACAGATTCCTCGGAGATGCTCGGCGAAATGAGTATCCCTGATACTACCGGCAATTCCGAATTAACCGAGGAGCTTGGGCCTGACAGTTCAGGCTTGGCTGAAATGGGGGATGCCATGGACAGCTATCAGTATGATGAGAGTGGGGGCTATTTCAGTTTGCCTGAGAATGAGGACGTTTCCAGGGAAAAGCTCTTACAGGCAGTGGCGGTAAGGGTGTATCAACCTGGAATGAGAAATAGTAAAGATTCAGCACTTTATGTTGTAGAGCAAAGACTTACCATTGTCCCTGAATCTACACCTAGGACAGTTATAATTGAAAAGTGGCGTTCTCCGGTAAATTTCAAAGGCTATAAATTCAATAGAAAGAAGGTGCTTCTATACGGAGTTGAAAAGGACAACGCAGTAGTGATTTATTTTTATCTCGAAAACTTCTATCTCGCCTTTGATGAAAGACTCTATGAGCTGGATGAAACAGTATCATATACACCTTTTATGGCGGTTAAAGACACAAGCCTGAGCAGGTACTTAATGAGCTATGAGCCTAGGCTTTGAGAAATACCAAGGCACGGGCAATGATTTCGTGGTGATCGACGACAGGCAATTGATTTTTCCTGAAAGTAACCTCCCCTTGGTACAAAAGATTTGTAACCGAAAATTCGGGGTGGGTTCTGATGGACTTATGCTGGTTAGAAATCATCCTGAAGCCGATTTTGAAATGGTATTCTTCAACCCCGACGGGTCCCGCAGCCTTTGTGGTAATGGAAGCCGATGCGCCGTACATTTTTCCAGAAAGTTAGGCATGGCTGCAGAAATTGGCACTTTCACAACTACTGATGGTGTGCACAATTACAAAGTTGATCCAACAACTGGCATTATAGCAATAGGCATGCACGATGTGAAAAAGCATAGCTACGCTAAGGGATATAGGTTCATACATACTGGCTCTCCACATCTTATTGTGAATGTGGATGATATAGATCATGTTGATGTGCTTCATGAGGGGGTGGATTTGCGTCGTGCTGCTGAATTCGAACAAATAAATGGTACCAATGTGAATTTCGTATCTGAGATTGGTTCCGGCTCATTTCGGGTGCGCACCTATGAACGGGGGGTAGAAGCTGAAACACTTTCTTGTGGAACAGGGGTTACCGCTGCTGCCATAGCAATGGCGCTCGATGGAAGAGCTACTGACCAAGCGGAATTTCACACACAAGGTGGAGTACTCCAAGTGCGCTTCAAAAAAGCGGGCAATAATTTTACTGATATTTGGTTAGTTGGACCGGTGCAACACGTATTTTCAGGAATATTCTATGCTTGAGAATGATCAGATAAGGCTCAGGGCGCTTGAACCCTCAGATGTGGACAAGCTCTATTCCTGGGAGAACAATCCCAACAACTGGAAGGTGTCGCACACCATCACGCCATTTTCTAAACACGTGCTTTCAGAATACATACAACACGCAGGTGATATTTATTCTGATAAACAGCTGCGACTGCTCATTGAGCGCTGTGATACTTCTACACCCATAGGAGCCGTAGACTTATTTGATTGTGATTTCAAAAACAAAAGGGTGGGAGTAGGAATTCTAGTAGCAGGGGCATCAGACCGAAATTTGGGTTATGGTAGCAACACCTTGGAATTATTGATTCCTTATTGTTTTGAAATGTTGGGCTTACATCAAATGTATTGCAACATCCTTGCGGAGAATGTGAATAGCTTGATCCTCTTTGAGAAATTTGGTTTTGTCAAGGTTGGTTTAAAACGTGAATGGACAGTGCACAATGGTGTATACCACGATGAATGGCTTTTACAGAAAATTGCGGGGCAATGAGAGGGAATAAAAAGAAATACCGCAAGGTAGGGTTGCTATTTCTCTTCCTTTTGTTCCTGGGATTTGCGTGCATCTATGTGGGCTATAAGCTTGCATTCTCACCAGCCGTAACAGTATGGAGCAACGATGCATTTTATGTTCACACAGGCTGGACAGAAAAGGAGGTTCTTGATGAACTTGTTCAGAAAAGATTTGTGAGCAGGCCACAGGTTTTATCATTCATATTCGACCAAAAAAACTACAGCGGCACTCAGGTGGTTCCCGGAAAGTACATACTGCGACAGGGAATGAGCCTCACAGAACTAACCAATCACCTGCGGGCTGGAAATGGCGAGGAGCAAGTAAAACTGACCTTTAGCAATGTTCGGACCCTCTCTGAATTGGCATCGAAGGTGGCGCGACAGACCGAAGCTGATTCATTGCAGCTCATATCGGTATTTTGCAATCCTACAATACAGCGTGATTTGGGATTCAATGCGAACACATTTATTGGTATGTTTCTGCCCGATACCTATTTTGTGGAGTGGGATACAAAACCAATAGATTTTCTGACCCGTATGAGAGGGGAGTATGAAAAGTTTTGGACCGAAGAGCGCTTGCAGCGCGCTTCAGTACTTGGTCTTTCGGAAAATGAAGTTTCTACCCTTGCCTCCATTGTACAAGCTGAGCAGCAAATGTTTCCAGATGAGCGCCCTGTTATTGCGCGCCTGTATCTCAACCGTCTCCGCATTGGGATGAGGCTTCAAAGTGACCCTACAGTAATTTATGCCATTGGCGATTTTCAGATAAACCGCGTGCTGAACAAACACCTCTCAGCCGATAGCCCATTCAACACCTATATATACGCTGGCTTGCCCCCGGGGCCAATCAATGTACCATCAAAGAAAAGCATAGATGCAGTGCTTTATCCTGATAGCAATAACTACCTGTATATGTGCGCCAAAGCTGACTTCTCTGGAAAGCATGCTTTTGCTACCAACCTCGATGAGCACAACCGAAATGCAGCAGCCTTCAGAAGGGCATTGGACAAAATGAAAATTTTACAATAAGAGATTCATCTCTTTGGTTCAATTGAAAATTCAATATTTAGATTTTGGGCCCACCCAAGATACGCCATGGAAGTATCATCGCCGAGAATTTATTTCTTGAAGATAAAGTAAACCGCGAGTATCAAAAAAATGAATCCAATTATGTGATTCATTTTCAAAGGTTCAGATCTGAAAACCAACAGAGTAAAGATGCTGAATACAAGAAGGGTTATTACTTCTTGAATCACTTTTAGCTGCCAAATATTGAAAGGCCCTCCGTTGCCTATGTAACCAATTCTATTTGCAGGTACTTGGGCCATGTATTCAAAGAATGCGATGCCCCAACTTATCAATACAATTCCGAATAAACCGAACTTTGTGAATGTTTTCCATTGAGCAAATTTTAAGTGACCGTACCATGCCAACGTCATAAAAGTATTTGAAACAATAAGCAAAGTGATGGTCAGTAGGGCTTTCATTATATATAGATTGGTTGGACAATATTAGCGATGATTAGGTGCTTCAAGAAGTGTTTTAAACTATTCCTCACATTCAATCCAAAATTCCAGATTTCTTAACAAATCAATTCTTTGAAGAAGGAGTATCTAATGCAGAAATGAACCATCATTTCTAACCAAGAGCCCTATATTTGTAAACCATCACTCATGGGATGATGAAAAAATTGAAGAGTTGATGAAAAGGCAAATAATGTTGGAACGTTTGGTTTATTTAAGTGTAGTATTTCTTATCCTCATTTTGAGCAGTTGTAGCAATGATGATGAGGGTGATGTACCTCCGCCGCCCGTAGAACCTGTAGTTGCCGTAGTCACCACCAATCCTGTGGCAACATTGGTTTCGGGAGAAGCAATTGTGGGAGGAAATATTCCATCTGATGGGGGCGCTCCCATTACACGAAGGGGTGTAACTTGGGGATTTTCGCCCAATCCAAACTTAAATGACAACGTGGTAGAACTTGGAGAAGGGGCTGGCGCTTTTTCAACTACGATTACTGAGTTGTCCTCATCTACCAATTACCATATTCGTGCATTTGCCGAAAATTCAGTGGGTGTTTCTTTTGGTGAGTCGCGTGCATTTACTACACTGGGCGAAGTTGGAGGCATATCTACCCCAGGTTCGGGGGTTACGGATATTAGCGGACACTTTTACCCTTCAGTAATTATCAATAACGTGGAGTGGATGTCTACCAATCTTTCAGTGAGTAGGTTTGCAAATGGAGACACCATAGAGAACATACTCTCCAATCCTGCATGGAATTCGGCTACCATTCCAGCTTGGAGTGTATATCTGAATGATGTAGCACTTGGAATCATTTATGGGAAACTATACAATTGGGCAGCAGCAACAGATTCACGTGGTTTGTGTCCCACAGGCTGGCATGTTCCATCCGCTGTAGAGATGAATGACCTGTTGATACAATTGGGTGGAGCGCTGCAGGCAGGCGGTAAGATCAAAGAAACCGGGGTTCAGTTTTGGCAGCCACCAAATACCGGAGCCAGCAACATCAGTGGTCTTTCTGGCAAGCCATCGGGCCGACGTTCCGACTTTGGTGGTTTCAATGAGGTAGGCCAATCCGGTATATGGTGGAGCAATTCACCCGCCCCTTTGACCGGTGCCATGGCGCTGTATTTCATCACTGAAAGTACAGCTGCCGAAATTGCTCCTGCTCCATTGAGCCATGGGCTGGCAGTACGGTGCGTGAAGGACTGATTGATAATTACAGGAAAGGATTTACAAATTGTAAATGATTGGGCTGGCAAAGCCGATGCACTGCTAGAAAATTGGTTGCTCACTTTGCAACAGTTCGCATATTCACTTACAGTTTCTGCACATCTTACCTTCAGAACGATACAGCGAGCAATCTTTTTTCTGAAACTGATAATTGTCAGCCTTTAAGGCATTTGCGATCGGTAATTTTGGCCTTGGAAACGGATTTCAATTGGACCTTTCACCATCCGAGTTTGATCAGGTTTTCACATCGTTAATCCGCACAGAGAAGTATTTAAAAACAATCACAATGAAAAAAAGAGAACCAGTAAGTAGCATTATGACAAAAGGTGTTCATACCATCCGCGTAGATCAGCCATTAAGAAAAGCTGTTGAAATGGTAAAACTCCATAACATTCGTCATCTGCCCGTTGTTGATGGCAAGAAAGTAGTAGGCATTGTCAGCAGTGCCGACCTGAACCGCCTTACCTTCAGTGGTCTTTTTGAAGGGCAGGAAGGCGCTGACGAAGCTGTACTCGAAATGCTCAATATCAAGCAAGTGATGTCAGCCAATCCTGTTACTGTCGATGAGGATGCATCTGTGCGTGATGTCGCAGAAATTTTCGTGTCTAAGCACTTTCACTCACTTCCGGTAACCAAACAGGGTGAGCTGGTAGGTATCGTAACTACCACTGATGTCATCACGCATTATCTAGAACAATTCTGATAATGTGATGGTGGTCAAATTTCCACTACATCATCTGCCTTGAGCCAGCCTTTGTTGCCACTGCCAATCTCAATTTCATACCATTCGCTATCGCGCTGAATGAGAGATACTTTGGTGCCTGCATGGAGCACAAATACGTTGATGCTTTCGGCCCTGGGCTCACTTTTTACATCGATTTTTGATGTGAAAACAATCGCTGTAGTTTCAGTGTACCTGTTATCGTATGATGCTCTAGCGAGTTGATGGGTTAGCAATGCCATTGACAATGTAATAAGTGCAGCAAAGAAGCCTATGCGTCTGTTGCCTGCTTTTCGCGACATAGCAAAGAGAAAAAGGGAAGCGCCGCTGAGCAGGGCAAGCAATAGGGCAGCGGTACCCCATCTTTCAGGCCCTATGCCAAACCGCTGCTCATCCCACCACAGTGCCAGTTTTGAAGTAGGAATATTCTCTATTCGGTCTGCGATTTTTTCGTTTGCCAACCGAAGGTTGTATCTGGCATCTTCGTTGCTCGGTTCAAATTTTAGGGCCCGCTCATAGTGGAGAATGCTCTCCGGTATTTTGCTCAGTTTGTAATAGGAGTTCGCGAGGTTGTAGTTAATTACGAATCCTTCAGTGGTATTTTCTGCTTCTAGATAATGCTCAAGTGCTGTGCGATAATCACCCGTTTTATAAGCATCATTTCCCATTTTGAATTGTTCAAAAGCAGGTGTTGTTTCGGCAAGAACAAACGTGTTTGCCAAGGAGAACAACAGAACCATTATGCAGCCACTTTTTTTCATTTCAGCAATTCATCTAGTTTTTCAATGAACTCCACAGTACGCTGGTAGAATACTTTATCGCTCTGTTCGGTCACCGGCGAAAACCTGGCCATTTCGCAGGTTTCAATGATATAAAGGGCCTCCTGAACCAGAGCGTCTTTAATATTTGCTTCCTTGAGTTTGTCTTTCACAATGGTTTTGGTAAGTTGTGCTTGCGGCATCCCAAGCTTATCACCAAGGTATCCATATATAGCTGTGAATATTTCCACATAAAACAGTTTGCTATCACCATTTTTCATTGCGTTCTCAGCAGCATTCAGCCTTCTGCGCACCGCCTTGGATGCACCTTTTCTTCTGATTCCGGCCACATCAGCCAAAAGCGTTGCACGCCTTTTTCGCAGCGCAATGAAGCCAACAAAAGCGAGGAATGGAAGTGAGAACAGAATGTAATAGCCGGCTGTATTGTAAAAAGTTCTTTTGCGTGGAGTGAGCTTTTCTGTATCGAGGGCGATAAACCGTATTTCGTCTTTGGTCTGTTTTACCACTGATTTTGCCCGGGCCCCTCCGGTTTCGTTCACCAGCGATTCATCTCCCTTTACATTGATGGTAAATGGTCCTTCAGTCTTGGTGATGTATTTTTCCTTAGAAGGATCAAAATAGGAAAACTCGATTGCAGGGATTGCATACTCACCGGGATATCTGGGTATGACTAGATAGTGCCAGGTCCTGGTTCCAGAAACGCCGCCTAATGAAACCGAAATCCTGTCCTTCACCTCTGGATCGTATACTTCGAAATCTTCTGGGAATGCCACTTCGGGGGCATCAAGGAGACTCAGATTTCCCTTTCCGGTAACATTTACGAAAAGATCTATTGCGTTGTTGGCATCCACTTCCAATCGTTCAGCCTTTACGCTAAAGTCAAACTCACCTACTGCGCCATCAAATCCTTCGGGTGCTCCTACAGGCAGGGGCTGCACTTCAATGGTAACCTTGTTACTAGAAACATTCACTTCAGTTCCCATGCTGAAGATGTTTCTATTGACCCGGGCTGATAGGTTGGCGGATTCTATGGTCTGCTTGCCACCCACTTGTGGAAAGAGCACATACTTTCTCAGTATGGCTTTGCGGAACGGTACTCCGTTGATATATTCATACGTGGGTTCCCAATTGACCTGCCCTATTTTTATTTCTTCGCTCCAGAATCCCTTTATACTCGGAAATTCAGTTTCACCTAAGTCAAGGCTGGTGTAGCGGCTCAGCAGCACATACTGCACCGTAATGGCTTCCCCGATATAGGCTGATTTTTTCGAAGACTGGATTTGGAGTTTAAGCCCATCATCTCCAGATGATTGTTGAGCTCGGGATGCTCCTGTTTGATTTTGTTGTTGTGCTTGGGATGCGCTGCTACTGCCCTTTACCACTTCTACTTCTATAGCACGTGTAGTGTAAGCTTTTCCTTGTACACTGGCTTTGGCAGGTGCAATGGTATATTTACCTTCCCCTCGTGGCCTAAGCGTGTAGCTCAAGGTAAGGTTGCTGGACTGCTGACCGTTTATAATGCGCAAACTTGAAGATTGGGCAGGGCCAAATACAATATCGAAGTTTTTGAGATCAGGCGATTCGATATCACCTTTGCCATTCTCGAGCGTAATTCTGTACGTGAATATGTCGCCCATTGCCACAGGATTCTTATCCACTGTGGCGTAAAAAACTACTTCTTGTCCCGTGGCCTGCAAAGCAAGCACGAGCACAGAAATGATGGACAACAATATTCTACCAGTCTTTTTCAATTTTAATTCTTTGGGCTTTATGTCGGTCCTTGCTTACTTTGTTCATCAGGTCTTTCTCCTGATTCATCATGGCATCCAGCATTTTCTCAGCATCTTCTTTGGAGAGTTCATTTGGCTTTTGCTGTTCCTGCTGCTGGTTTTGCTCATCTTTCTTTTGCTCCTGATCCTGCTGGTCTTTGTTTTGCTCTTGCTCTTCCTGTTGCTGTTCTTCCGGCTTTTCTTGCTGTTGTTTTTTCAGCCATTGGGCATACGCCAGGTTGTATCGCGCATCTTCATCTTCCGGCTTATTGCGCAATGATTCTTTGTAGGCTTCAATTGCTTTGTCCACTTCGCCCCCCATCAGGCGGGCATTTCCGAGGTTGTAATTCGATTTATTTTTCTCTTCCTTGGTTTCCGACGATTTTGCAACTGTCTCATATGCCTCAGCAGCTTTTTTGCTCATGGCCATGGCCTCAGTCAAGGCAGACATTTTGAGTGAGTCATTTTCTTGTTGCATGGCCTTTTCCTGCATGGTGCGCGCTTTCCGCTGCCAAGCATTTCCGTAATTGAAAAGCGCTGCTCTCGAGTCACCTTTTATATCGATGGCTTTTTCGTAGTTCCTCGCGGCATCGTCGTACATTCCTTCCTTGTAAGCCTCATTTCCTTTTTTGATAGAGAACTTTTCTTCCTGGCAAAATGCCGAAAGTGGAAGCAAGAGTGCAAGTATTATGAAGTGTTTCTTTTTCATATTAATCGAAGATGTTTAGGCGTCGCGAAAACTTTCCTTTTCGCTCCAGGATGAACAATTCCATCAGCATACAAATGAGTGCAAGGGCCAAAAAAAACTGATACCGGTCCTCATACTCTGCGAATGTTACCGTACCCATTTCAGTTTTTTCAATCGCATTTATTTCATCCGAAAGTATGTTCAAGCCGAGTTCGGCATTGGAGGCTTTAATGTACGTACCATTTCCTGCTATGGCTATTTCTCTGAGCATGTCTTCATTGAGCTTGGTCACTACAGTATTTCCTTCACCATCTTTTTTAAAACCAATCTGTTTTTGACCATTGTATTCGGGTATAGGGCTGCCCGCTGGTGATCCCAAGCCGATGGTATAGACTTTAACACCCTTTTCAGCTGCTGCTTTTGCTGCGCCTATGGCATCGTCTTCGTGGTTTTCACCGTCGGAAATTACAATAATGGCTTTCTTGGCAGCACTATTGAAATCCATACTTTCCAAAGATAGCTCTATTGCTGCGCCTATGGCGGTGCCCTGCACAGATACTATTTCTGGGTTTATGGCTGAGAGAAATAATTTTCCTGCTGAATAATCATTTGTAATTGGCAACTGAACGAAAGCCTGCCCTGCGAATACCACAATGCCTACCCTGTCACCGCGCAAATTGTCGAGAAATTTCTCCATAGCGCGCTTTGCTAAGGTGAGTCTGTTTGGCCTGAGATCTTCAGCCCTCATGCTGTTCGATACATCCAGCGCGAGCATTATTTCAATGCCTTCTACCTTCGCTTCGGCCATCTTCGAACCCATTTGTGGGTTGATGAGTGCAACAACAAGAAATGAAACAGCCAATCGCCATAGGATGAATTTTGTGACAACCCCCACACTCCATACATCACTCACCAAATTGCCGAGTAGGTTGGTATTGGCAAATTTTTCAAGGCGTCGATTCTTGCTCCAGGTTACCAGGGTGAAAATTAAAAACATCACGAGCCCAACTCCAAAGAGCCATATGAGTTCCGGGCGTTGTAATTTCAATCCGGGAATACCGTCAATTACGATGAATAAAACCAATACGAAGCCCACCCAGAAAAGTATTTCCAACACAAGGGCTGCCACAAACATACCCCAGAAGTTATATCTTGGGTTTTCCTTCATGGTACTGTACGCAATAAAAGATACTTCAATAAAAATTCAGCCATGAACAGCACTGAGGCCATGGCAGCAAACCAGTAATACTTCTCAGCCCTGCGGCTGTGCTCAGTCACGTTTATCTTGCTTCTCTCAAGCTGATCTATTTCAGTAAAAATCTGTCTCAATGCTTCTCCATCTGTTGCCCTGTAGTAGGAGCCACCCGTCATAGTAGCAATCTCCTTCATCAATTCGTCATCAATTTTCACATCTACCATATCATACTTATACCGGCCATCTGGGTACATGGCCACAGGTGATAGTGCCCTGCCCCTGCTGCCAACTCCAATAGTGTACACCCTAATGCCATAGCTTAGCGCTATTTCAGCGGCGGTAATTGGAGCGATGGCCCCGGCGTTGTTCTCACCATCTGTCATCAAAATTACCACCTTGCTGATTGCTTCACTGTCCCTAAGGCGATTTACTGCATTTGCAAGGCCAAGCCCTATAGCAGTTCCTCCTTGCACAAGACCGCTTTTTATATCCTTAAACAGGTTTGTCAATACCTGATGATCGCTCGTGAGCGGGCACTGGGTAAAACTCTCGCCCTCGTACACCACAAGTCCTATGCGGTCATTAGGCCGGCCCTTAATAAATTTTGTTGCGACCTCCTTAGAGCTTTCGAGTCTATTTGGCTTAAAGTCTTGTGCAAGCATGGATGCTGAAATATCCATGGCAATTACGATGTCTATACCTTCGGTCGTTACATTCTGCCAGCTGCTTTGCGACTGTGGGCGTGCAAGTGCAATAATCATAAATGTCAGCGCCAGACTTCTCAGCAAGAAAGGAAGTTGCACCCCGATTTCATTCAAAAGGCTGCCATCCACCGGAAATTGATTCAAGGCTGGTAGCTGTACTTTCGGAAATCTTCTTGTCGAGCTCCACACGTGATACACAGCAGAAATGGGTATAGCCAGCAGGAAGTAAAACCACTCCGGAGAATGGTAGCTGTAGCTGTCTCGAAAGTACAACCACAATCCGGTGGCCATGAGCGTTCCCATCATGGCAATAACAATCCCTATGATTTGCTGTCTGCTCATATTGGGGTGCCGCCTGTGCTAGTTTGATCTGGTTCGGTTCCTTCAGAATGTGGCAAAGTGCGCGATGTCAATTCCCACGTAGACCTAACAAATTCTATGGCCCTGCTCACGGCTGCTTCGTTCTCCACATCATCGGGTTTCTCCTTTGCAAATTTTACAAGATCGGCAGTAGTCAGGATGCTGCTTAATGTGTTGAGCCATCTAGTTTCCATTCCGCTGTAGCGAAGGCTGCTTATCATCTGCCTTGAGGTAAGTTCATGCGCTGGGATATTGTACACTTTTTCAATATAATCTCTGAGTGTATCTGTGATAACGGTATGGTGCAGCTTCACTTTTCCCACTGTATAATAGCGGTCCCGTCTCAACTGCTCAAGTCTTTCTATTGCCAGCATGTGAATGGGCTTGGAAGGCTCAAGGACCTTCACAAGGGCTTTTGCTTTTCTCTTTTCGCGAAGCTGACGCACAAGGTAAATGACTGCGCCAATGAGCAGTAGTCCTCCTGCTGCACCCGCTGCGTAGGGCCAGTACACGGCCACATAGTCGCGCCAGTTCACCTCTATTTCTTCTATCTCCCTTATATCTTTAATTCCGCCTGTGGTATCAATCTCAACGGTGTGAACAGTAAACAAGAAAGCATCGGTCTGCACGAGATTGCCGTCTATTTCAAATACAAAAGGAGGTATGGCATAGTATCCGGTATCAAAACTCGTAATTACAATTTGCTGCTCCAGCCTGGCTTCCCGAACTTCCTGCCCAGTTTTAAGGGTGTCAACTTCAGTTTTTGATACCACTTCCACCCTGGTTACAATGGTATCTCCCACCGATGGCCATTTCACTACTGGTATCTTGTTTTTATCGAAAGGTACTGAAAGGCGCAGAATGGCTTGCTCACCAATTAAGATGATATTTTTGTCAATGACTGCGCTAGGAGTTTGCGCCTGCATTCCTTTGCCAATGAGCAATATGCAGAGAACCGCTGAGAAATATATGGTCAGAGTCTTCATCATGATCGCTTCGCAAAAAGGTTTCTCAACGGGGTAATGTACGACTCATGTGTTGCTATAGATGCCAGATCGACTCCAGCCCGCTTGCAGGCATATTTTGCTTTCTCTATACTAAGCAGAGATGCTTTTTTGTAAGAATCGCGCATCTTGCGGCTTCCGGTATTTACCCAACGAACATTACCCGTTTCCGGATCGGTAAATTGCACCATACCCACATTGGGCATTTCTACTTCGCGCTCATCGTATATGTGCAACGCCACGAGATCATGGCGCTTGTTTACCAACCTCAGGGCGTCTTCATAACCCTGATCCATAAAGTCAGTAATGAGGAATGCGATGCTTCTTTTTTTAACCACATTGTTGAGGTAGCGCAATGCCTTGGCTAAATCAGTGCCTTGTTTTGTTGGTGTGAATTCGAGGAGCTCCCGGATAATACGAAGTATGTGCGATTTCCCTTTTTTGGGTGGAATGAATTTTTCTATCTCATCACTGAAGAAGATAATGCCGATCTTGTCATTGTTGGTAATTGCCGAGAAGGAGAGCACTGCACATATTTCGGTAATCATCGATTTCTTAATCTGAAACTTTGAACCGAAATTGTCAGAGCCAGATACATCTACCAAAAGTATAACGGTAAGCTCCCGTTCTTCTTCAAAAATCTTTACGAAAGGGTGCCCGAATCTGGCGGTTACGTTCCAGTCTATGGTGCGTACTTCATCGCCTATGGCATATTCGCGCACCTCGCTGAAGGCCATCCCTTTTCCTTTGAAAGCAGAATGGTATTCTCCTGAAAAAATCTGGTTGGAGAGTCCTTTAGTTTTGAGTTCAATGCGTCGTACTTTTTTAAGAAGTTCAGCGGTATCGGTAGCCATTGTTATTGATTATGGTACTTCTACAGTATTCAAAACCTGGTTGATGATGTCCTCTACTTTCACATTTTCTGCTTCCGCTTCGTAGGTAAGCCCTATACGGTGGCGCATCACGTCGTGGCATACATTGCGAACATCTTCAGGAATTACATATCCCCTTCGGTTCATAAAGGCGTATGCCTTAGCGGCAATTGCCATGCTGATGCTCGCCCTGGGCGACGCACCAAAGCCTATAAGTTCCTTGAGTTTTGGCAGCTTGTAATCCTCTGGCTTGCGCGTAGCAAAAACCAGATCCACAATGTACCTTTCAATTTTTTCGTCCATGTACACTTCACGCACGGTAGCCCTGGCTCGTATGATGTCCTGCGCACTCACCACAGCTTTTGCTTTAGGAAATGGCTTTGTGGATACATTGTTTCTTATGATGATGCTCTCATCGTTGCGATGCGGGTAATCGAGAATTACCTTGAGCATAAATCGGTCCACCTGCGCCTCGGGTAGGGGGTATGTTCCCTCTTGTTCAATAGGGTTTTGGGTGGCAAGCACCATAAATGGTTCAGGGAGTGGAAATGTTTCACCACCTATCGTTACTTGTCGCTCCTGCATGGCTTCGAGGAGGGCGCTCTGCACTTTTGCCGGGGCGCGATTTATCTCATCAGCAAGCACAAAATTGGCAAATACCGGCCCTTTCTTCACTGAAAATTCCTGCGACTTGGGATTGTAAATCATTGTTCCGACCACATCGGCAGGAAGCAAGTCGGGGGTGAACTGAATCCTGTGGTAGCTTGCGTCTATACAGTCTGAAAGAGCTTTAATGGCAAGTGTTTTTGCCAAGCCGGGTACCCCTTCGAGCAGGATGTGACCATCGGCAAGGAGGGCAATGATGAGTTTTTCCACCATGTCCTTCTGCCCTACGATCACTTTTTCCATTTCGAGTGTAAGCACATCGAGGAAGGCGCTTTCCTGTTGTATTTTGGCGTTCAATGCGCGTATGTCGCCTTGTGTACCGGATAGGGTGCCGCCAGTGGCAGCGTCAAACGACGTATTTGTCAGATTATCATTCATGCTGCGAATGTATTACAGTACCATCAATTTAAAAAATGAGAGAATCCTCTCCTATATAGAAAAACAACGCAAAAGTGTCGATATCTGAAGGCTCATGCCAGTAAATGGCAGTTAAAAGATGTTAAGTTATTGATATTTAGTTTTTTATCATTCTCCTAAAGGAATTTTCACTTCTGGGTAATTATGATCCTTTCCAAGGACTCAGCAAGGAGATAATGCGTGGAAATTCACCGCATAGGAGAGGGTGCAACAATCTTCTGGATGGCAATGGAGACGGGCAGTGACAAAGGGTGATCCATTCTATAATGCATGTGAAGGACAGAAGAAGCGACAAAAGTTATCCACATGCTATTGGTTGCTGGCGCTCTTTCCATACCCACGTGCTATCTTGCACCATCGATATCCGAGCTTGTGAATCGCAAACTTTCTACAATATGAAACTAATTGAAGCAGTAGACCTTGTACGTGAATTTCACGATGCTTTTGGCATCAGCAATGCAGAATCGCCCACTGGAAATATAGGTTCCGATGAAACCATGCTCCGCTACAAATTGCTCCGCGAAGAGAACGAAGAGTACTTAGAAGCTGCTTCTCGGGGAGATATTGTGGAAGTGGCTGATGCACTTGGAGATATACTTTACATACTTTGTGGTACCATGCTTAAGCACGGATTGCAGGACCGTATGGAAGCTGTATTTAGGGAAATTCAGCGCAGCAACATGAGCAAATTGGATGAGAATGGATTACCCATTTACCGGGAAGATGGCAAGGTGCTCAAAAGTCAACGCTATGTGAAACCAAATATAGCTGCTGCCCTTGAAAATTGACTTAGCCAAAGCGTTACATAAAGCGCAGAGCAGCAAGTGGGCTTTGAAGAAACTCAACTTTGCACTTTCTCTGGGGATCCCTTTCAACCGCCCACACGCCATCCGCATACACAAGGTAGAAGCAGATGCGGTAGTTACCACCATTCCCTTTAAATGGCGCAACAGCAACCACATCAAAGGCATACACGCTTGCGGGCTGGCTACGGCAGCTGAATTTTGCAGCGGACTTATGCTTTTGCGAAAGCTCAACCCTACATCTTACAGACTCATCATGCAGAAACTAGAAGTGGAATACCACTACCAGGCTAAGAGCGATGCCTTTGCAAGATTTGAACTCCTTGAATCTACTTTTCAGGCTTATGTTTTAGCTTCTCTTGCGGCAAACGGAGTAGCATTGTTTACAGCCACCATACCGGTACGTGATGAAAAGGAGAATCTACTCTGCACGGTGCGCACAAGCTGGCAAATAAAGTCGTGGGCTTCAGTAAAAACAAAACTGTAAGCGAACTGAAGCAGAAGGTCTATTCGCTCTCTTTGAGCCAGAAGAACCGCGGTCGATAAATGCGGGCATCTGCAAAAAGATCTGCAAAACTCTGACTGTTCACACTATACGATACCAATAGTCCCTTTTGTGGATGCTCGATGTGCGGGTGTAGAAATGCGTTGTACGTGAAGATATTTCCACCGCTCTCGGGAGTTTCGTATACCAGCTTCCGGTTGCCCCAAGGTCCTGTAGGACTTTCCGATTGATAGAGAAATATTCGAGATCCAAGAAAATCTTCCTGTGTGAGCAGGAGGTACACTCCGTTGTATTTGAATACTGTGAACTGATTGGAGACAACCAGGTCCTCACCATTCGCGCGCAACAGATAAGCGTCGCCATCGAATTGCGAGCCCCATCCTGAACCGTTCCAATACTCAATTTGATCAGGCGTATCAATGTGCAGTCGGGCAACCATGCAACGCTTTCCAAAAAGAGAGCGCGTGCCATACACATAGACAATATCCCCTTCACGATAAGTTGTTACCCCCATCAGGTATTCGGTGGTTCTTGACACTTCATACTGATCAATTAGCTCCAAAGATGGCAATGAAAACACCGCCATATCGGTGCCTACATGTTCAAAACCCCACACGCCACTTGCACCTGTGCTGCGCATACGGAGCATGAACATATGTAGTTTATTGTCAATTACCTGCCCGTGTCCCGGCCAGTACCAATGATTTTGGTTGTCCCAGGGAACTACGTATGCCTTTGGATTGGCTGCAGTGCCACCGTGGAGTGTGGTAATGTTGGTGCCATCTTGCACCACGAAGCTATTGTTGATCATCGGGCCTCCATTGCGCGAATAGTCAGGGTTCACCGTGCCGAGAAAGCTGTCGCCAAATGTCCAAAGAATACGCCCATCAGGCAATGCGTAGCTGTATGCCCCATCTCCCCCAGTCCAGCCTCCACCAAATGTATTAAAGAGGTTCGCAAACAGTGGTGCAGGTGAAGTTTGAATGGAAGGACTTATATCAATGGTTTTCGGATTGGCTGACGCACTGCTGCCGTCAGGGGTAGAATCGAGTTCTTGTTTTTCGCAAGAGAAGATTGTAAGTGAGAGTGCAACAATTGCCAAACGAGCGTAGAGATTTTTCATATCAGTCTTGAAATAGAAGCGCAAGGTACGAAATGTCAATTATTGGGATCAAGAAGAGGTGGTTCAGTGTCCTCAGATTCAATTTAAATTTTCGGGATTGATGGGATTTCTGAGATGTTATGCAGAGAAAATTGCTTTGAAAGAATTTAAGATTATATTCCATTAAAGATTTGTTTTATAATACAATAGATTCGGGATGTGGGTTTATTTAAATAGTATAAATTAGATTAATCTAAATATATATATTTGCAATATCTAAAAATTGTAATTGGTGCGTCTAATATATATTGTATTCTTGATTTCGATGACCACAGCGAAACTTTGCGGTCAGGAGGGTACAATTTCCGGAAGGGTGACTCATAAAGGTGTTCCGCTAGCAGGCGCAACTGTGGGAGTAGTCAAACTTGGCATCGGCACTACCACAGGATCCGATGGTACATACCTTCTTGAAGGAATAACTGGAAGAGAGGCAACCATCAGGGTGAGTTATCTGGGCTATAAACCCATTGTTGAAAGTTTGGTTTTGAATCCAGGTATCAAAATCAACCATGACATCCAAATGGAAGAAGATCTTCTAAACCTTACGCAAGTAGTAGTATCGGCCAATCGCAGGGAGATTCCAATGGCAGAAGCACCTGTACTTGTAAACTCCATTTCGAGCCGAACTTTCGAGATTACCCAGTCGCTGAGTTTGAGTGAAGGCCTTGGGTATTCACCCGGTTTAAGGGTTGAGAATAACTGCAGCAATTGCGGGTTCAGCCAGCTTCGCATCAATGGAATGGAAGGTGCTTACACCCAAATTTTAATCAACAGCCGACCGATATTTTCTGCTTTAGCGGGTGTGTACGGACTCGATATGATACCGGCAAGTATGGTAGATAGGGTAGAAGTGGTGCGCGGTGGCGGATCGGTGCTCTATGGAGGCAATGCCATCGCTGGAACTGTGAATGTCATCACCCGCGACCCCATTCAGAATTCCCTGGAAGTTTCCCTGAATCAAGCTTTCACCGACCTTGAAGCTACCGATCGCACATTGCTTTTCAACGGTTCATTGGTGGGCAGCAATTTCAAAAAGGGTGTGTCATTCTATGGAGCCCACAGAAACAGAGATTCCTGGGATGCCAATGGAGATGGGTTTTCGGAGATCACCCTTCTCAAGAATTACACCCTGGGTTTCGATGCCTATTTTAATCCCACACAGCGCAGCAAGGTGAAGGCTGGGGTATATGGCATCAGTGAATTTAGAAGGGGAGGTAGCGACTTTGAATTGAAACCCCATGAGAGCAGGCTGGCAGAACAATTGGAGCATCAACTTCTGGGTTTTAATACATCCTACGAGCTGTATTCGTTGGACTATCGCCATAAATATGCCATCTATATTTCATCACAATTTACCGATAGGCAAAGCTATTATGGCAGTGGTGGGCGGGTGATACCGCCTGGTGAAACCCTAACTGAGGATGATCTTGCTGCGACGAACGCCTATGGAGAAAGTGATGATGCCGCTCTGGCAGCTGGGGTGCAGTACGCATTCGAAATTTCTGAGTCCACTTCACTCACCGCAGGCAGCGAACTCCAGTACAACAAGGTAAATGATGTAATGCCCGGTTATGGCAGGAGTATTGAGCAACGCGTGAGTACGCTGGGCAATTACGCACAGGTGGAATGGAAAGCGAGCAACAAGTTTACACTCATAGGCGGCGGGCGTTTTGACCTGGTATACCTCAACGGACAATACAACCTGGGCACAGATGCACTGACTGAAAGTGGTATGTTGCCCGTATTTGTGCCTAGAATTGCCGCTATGTATCAATTGGCTAAAGGCTGGCAGGGGCGAACTTCATTTGCCCAAGGCTATCGCGCTCCTCAAGCTTTTGATGAAGATTTGCACGTGGAGACGGTAGGAGGGGCGGCCAGATTTGTTCGCTTCTCCCCGGACCTTGTGAGTGAGCGCAGCAATAATTTTGTGGGTTCCATCAGCTATCAAAAAGACGAGGGTAAGGTGCAGTTGAGTTTTCTGGTTGAGGCCTTTTACACAACCCTCCGCGATCCATTTGTGCTGGAAGATATGAGCCAATTGAGCAGTTATATCCTGGTTATGGAGAAGCGCAATGGAAGCGGAGCGGTGGTGAAGGGATTTAATTTTGAAGCCAACGCAGCCTTTTCACGAAAGTGGTTGCTGCAATCTGGGGGAACCCTCCTCTCGGGAAAATACAACAAACCGCTGCTGCTGTGGAGCTCCAATTCTGAGAATGACGATATCGCCCAAACCACCTCGAGCAAGAACCTGCTGCGCACGCCCGATGTGTATGGATTTGTAACTGTACAATGGAGTCCACTAGCGAAACTTTCTACTTCGTATTCGGCGGTATACACAGGCCGCATGTACACGCCTCACGTGGTGAGTAGCGAAAGTGCCTTTGTAGAATTGGTCCGAACTCCACAATTCTTGGAGAACAATGTGCGCTGTGCCTGGAAGCAAAGACTGAAGGGCAAATCCACCATCGAATTCTTTGCAGGCATGCAGAATATTTTCAATAGTTTTCAGGAAGATATTGATACAGGCTCTCTGCGCGATGGCAGCTACGTGTATGGACCAGTAAGGCCGAGAACCCTGTTTTTCGGGCTGAAGGTTAATGTGAACTGAATTTTATTGAGATGAGTGTTCTTCTCAAAAGTCACAATATTCAGATATAATGTCAGGGATTATTTCTTGAGTTGGTGTAAAATCAGCATCCTGAATTTTAGATAAGCGCCTCAAGAGAAATCCTCGTGGAGAAATGAGTTATGTCACAAAAATGTTCTCAACCATGCCACCGCTTCATCTTCATTGGTAAACATCCTGGTGGGTCTTTTGGGCCTATTGATTTTTAAGTAAAAGTTGGCGATCAATTTCATGGCAGTAGATTGTATCATAAAGGCTTCTGCACTGGAGTAGGGACAGGCATCCTTGGTAGCCCAAAAGTCGCGGTTTGCCTTACCTGGCAATGCGAATTCCTCGTGTCTGATAAGCAGAGGAACTTTTTTGCGGTTTACCATATCGCCCAATTTCTCTACCATTATTTTTGCCAATTTGACCGTTTCTTCTTCTTCGGGGGAGATACGGACATACATAATGCCATCATCCCTCAGGTATAGGTAGTAAGGCACTACCACACCTTTGGCTATAATTTCAATTTCTTTGTCGGTAACAACAGGCATAGTTGGTATGAAAGTACGAAAAGGAAGTCAAGGATCAAATTTCCTGATTATTTCTATTTTTAATTTTGTGTTTTATTGTTCCTCAAAATTCATCCCGCCAACCATATCATTTTTTCAACCTACGTATTGATACGCAAAATAGGGTGCCAGATGTAAGGTTTCAAGTCTTGAATCACAAGTGTTTGTTTCCACATCGACCATCAGGCATTTCTTTGCTATATTGATCATCCCTTTCTTTTCTTTCCTTTATTATATTCTACAAGTAAAATCTGGCTATCAGCATTCGCTTGCGCGGGGAGCATTCTATTTTCAATCCTCCTATCCATAAGAAAACCGCCCCATTTTTAGGGCGGTTTCCATAAATTATGTTGGGTTTGCTTAGTTCTCTGAAGCTTCTCTCACCAGCCTTCTCAACTCCTCATCCAGCGGCTTGCGGAAAACCACTTGCCTGTCAAACACATCCATAACTATGGGTTCTTCGCGGTTGAGTTTGCCGCCGAGCAGTTGCTTGCTCAGTTCGTTGAGCACTTCTTTTTGAATCAACCTTTTCACGGGTCTGGCTCCGAACTGAGGGTCAAAACCTTTGTCGGCCAAGTAAGCCAGCGCATCTTGTGATGCGCTGAGGCTGATGCCTTTTTCTGCCAGTTTTTCTGATAGTAGATCTACCTGTAGCTTTACGATTGAGACAATGTCTTTTCTAGAAAGGGGGCGAAACATAATCACCTCATCTATGCGGTTCAGAAACTCAGGCCTCATGCTCTTTTTGAGCAGGGCGAAGACTTCATCTTTGGTTCGATCAGCAATCTGCTCTTCATTGGTAGCAGTGATCTTATCAAAGTTTTCCTGAATGATGTCGCTGCCCACATTGCTGGTCATGATGATGATGGTGTTTTTAAAATTCACCCTGCGTCCTTTGCTATCGGTGAGCATACCATCGTCGAGCACTTGTAAGAGCACGTTGAACACATCGGGGTGGGCTTTCTCAATTTCATCGAGAAGCACTACAGAGTAGGGCTTGCGTCGCACAGCTTCGGTGAGTTGTCCACCTTCATCATAGCCCACATATCCTGGAGGGGCACCCACGAGACGGCTCACGGTGTGTCGCTCCTGGTACTCGCTCATATCGATACGTGTCATGGCGTTCTCGTCGTTAAAGAGATAATCGCTCAAGGCCTTGGCCAATTCGGTTTTGCCCACACCAGTGGAACCGAGGAATATAAAGGATCCAATGGGGCGCTTCTCGTCTTGCAGCCCGGCTCTGCCGCGTCGTACGGCATCGGCAACAGCTTCTACCGCTTCATCCTGACCGATCACCCGCTTGTGGAGCTCATCTTCCAACCTCAGCAATTTGTCCCGGTCGCTTTCCAGCATTTTGTTCACTGGTATGCCTGTCCACCGGCTCACTACGTCGGCTATCTCATCCACATCTACTTCCTCCTTGATCATCCTGGCGTTTTTCTGCTCATCTACCAATTGTTGCTGCAGGGATTTGAGTTTTTCTTCCGCTTCTTTCACCTTGCCATACCTTATCTCCGCCACCTTGCCATAGTCGCCTTCACGTTCCGCTTTCTCCGCTTCAAAACGGAAATTTTCTATCCCTTCCTTTTCTTGCTGTATGCGCTCCACAAGGCTTCTCTCCGCTTCCCATTTGGCGTGAAGCCCATCGCGTTGCTCACTTAGGTTGGCAATTTCCTCGCCCAGCCCTTTGAGTTTTTCCTGGTCTTTTTCGCGCTTTATGGCTTCGCGTTCTATTTCGAGCTGCATGATGCGTCGCTCCAGCTCGTCGAGTTCTTCGGGTTTAGAGTTTATTTCCATGCGCAGTTTCGAGGCGGCTTCGTCTATAAGGTCTATGGCCTTGTCGGGCAAAAACCGGTCGGTGATGTACCGCTGTGAGAGCTCCACCGCAGCGATGATGGCTGCATCCTTGATGCGCACCTTGTGGTGTGCCTCGTACTTGTCCTTAATGCCCCTCAGTATGGATATGGCTGAGTCACGGTCGGGTTCATCCACCAATACCTTCTGGAAGCGGCGCTCCAGGGCCTTGTCCTTTTCAAAATATTTCTGGTACTCGTTGAGGGTTGTTGCACCCACTGCGCGTAGTTCTCCCCGGGCCAATGCTGGCTTCAGAATGTTGGCGGCATCCATGGCGCCCTCGCCACCTCCCGCACCTACAAGGGTGTGTATCTCATCAATGAAAAGAATGATTTCGCCCTCGGCCCCGGTTACTTCCTTCACCACCGCTTTGAGTCTTTCCTCAAATTCTCCTTTGTACTTAGCCCCGGCAATAAGGGCGCTCATGTCCAGGCTGTATATTTGCTTGCTTTTAAGATTCTCGGGCACATCTCCATTCACTATGCGGTGGGCTATGCCCTCGGCAATGGCCGTTTTACCTGTACCAGGCTCACCAATTAATATTGGATTGTTCTTGGTGCGGCGGGTAAGTATTTGCAGCACGCGCCGTATCTCTTCATCCCGGCCTATCACTGGGTCAAGTTTTCCCTTTCGGGCAAGGTCGTTCAGGTTCTTCGCGTATTTGCCCAGTGCGTTGTACGTTTCTTCGGCGCTGGCTGAGGTCACCCTTTCGCCCTTGCGCAGCTCTTTGATGGCCGCTATCAGGGCAGATTTGCTCACTCCCTGGTCCTTCAGCATTTTGGAGGTGCTGTCGCTGCCTTCGAGTATGGCGAGCAGGATGTGCTCGAGTGAAACGAACTCGTCGCCAAATTCTTTGAGGTACGAGAATGAGCGTGTTAGGGCCTCGCTGCCGCTGCGGCCCAGCTGTATTTGCGCTCCTGAAACTTTGGGATACGATGCAATCTGACTGTCGAGTGCCTTTTCGAAAATGGCTGTATTCACCGTGAGTTTTTTGAGCAGGTAGGGTACCACATTTTCATCTACTGAAAGCATGGCTTTGAGCAGGTGAGGGGTTTCTATGTTTTGCTGCCCGGCTTGCAACACGAGCTGCTGGGCCTCCTGTATGGCTTGTTGTGATTTTATAGTAAGTTTTGAGAAATCCATATTAGTGATTTTACACAGAGGCATCAAACATGAGGCCTTTATGATTTGGGCAAAATTTCGACTAAATCTGTCGTTATTTATTGCGAAACCCTGTTAATTTGGCATTTGAGATTCAAATATTTGAGACTTTTTGTCCTGCTCAAGGAGATAATTATGGGATAAGGCAATCAGAATTGATTCTTCATCATTTATATTTACGTCATGGTACAACTCACCCACGATAAAATGCAACTAATGGTTTTTGGAACCGTCATTTGTGCAGGTAGCCAATGACAATACATGTTGAGATGACCCACAATAGAATTGCCCTTCTGGTATTCATTACACTATTGGCTGGGTCACCTCTGTACGCCCAAACCCTTTGGGGCCGCTATCAGGGTGGGGCCAATGTAGATGAAACCCTTGCCGTTACCGGCGATGCTTCAGGAGCTACCTATTCTGCCGGTTATTTTAGCTCTTCTGCGCAGGTAAATGGAGTGACCCTTGCAGTCAATGGGCTTACGGACATTTTCGTAACCAAATCGAATCCTGCTGGTGCAACGGTTTGGAGCATAAGTGCCGGGGGTTCGCAGAGCGACCGGGGATTAGGAATTGCGGTAGATGGTGGGGGCAATATTCTTGTATGTGGCTTTATCACTGGCACCGTCAATTTTGGTGGGGGGGTAAGCCTCTCTGCAAATGCAGGTTCTCAGGATGCCTTTATAGCCAAATTCAATGCTGCCGGGCAGGCCATATGGGCCAGGTCAGGGGGTAGCTCCGGGAGCAGCGACCGCGCCAATGCAGTTGCAATCGATGGTTCTGGCAATGTGTTCATCACAGGACAATTCACGGGTGAAGCTACATTTGGTCCTTTCACCCTCAGCGGCTCCGGGGCAACCAATGACATTTTTATTGTGAAGTACGACCCAAACGGCAACGAACTTTGGGCCAAAAAGGGGAGTGGTACCGGCTTGAACCGCGGCCTTGGCATCACCACCGATAGCCAGGGTGCTGCGTATGTAACAGGTCAGTTCAGTGGTGACATTACCTTTGATAATTTTTACCCAAACACCATCCTGAACGCCCTTTTTCTGGTGAAGTATGCAGGTGATGGAAGTGAAGCCTGGTTCAGGTGGGCAGGGGGTTCCAATCAGAGTATAGGGTATGGCATTGCCAGCAATGGCACCAATGTGTACCTCACTGGCGATTGCGGACAGAGCATCACCTTTTTAGGCGGCACGGGTACCAATGTGATCACCACCGGATACCAGAATGCCGTTTTCATTGCCGGGTTTGGAAGCAATGGTAATTACCTTTGGGGAACATCAGAAGGGAGCAGCAGCAACGTATCGGTTAGGGGTATATCCCACCTCAACGGACAATTGGGCATTGCGGGATGGTTTGAGTGCACTTTTGAGTCTCTCAGTCAGGAGTACGGTACGGGTACCTTCAACAACGTGGGCTTTAAGGATGTCTTCATAAGCAGATACAATACTTCCGGTCAGTTTTTGTGGGCGAGGCAATTTGCATCCCGAACCGACGAAGTGGCCAATGGCATTCACATCCTTCCGGACAATTTCGAAGTGGTATGTGGAAATTTCGAATCTAATATTTATATCCCCGTAAGGCAGTCATTGAATGTGTCGGGGCTTACTGCAGTGACACCTACGCACAATCCAAACCTCAATTATTGTGGCGATGCGCATTATGGAGAGTTTTCTCAGCTTGCAGGTTCTGCTGGTCTCGACGGGTTTTTGCTAAAGACTGTAGACCTGGAGAGACTTCCCTATGATTTTTATAAGAGATATGCTGGTGCGTGCAATGCCGACGTGCCCGATGCCTGTATCGCCAATGCAGGAACGCTAACGGGTATGCCGTGCAATGATGATTTTCTGGGCTGTCCTCCTTACAGTGTGCAGGCCACGCCTTACACCAATTTTCAAAACAGCTTGCTGGGCTATGGCTTTTCGGTGCAGTGGAACACTGGCAGCTTTGGAAACCCTTTGCCTGTAACAGGGCCAGCATCGCTTATCGCGACCATAACAAGCACCGACGGGTGCTATACCACTATAGCAACTGCTGACGTAGACGTACTCCCCATACCCGCTAAACCAACCATGAGCGATAACTATGTGGTGAATACGGAAGATATTTCGCCCGAACCTGTTTTTCTTTGCCCTGGTGAGACGGTAGACCTTTGGTTTCAAACTGATCCCGGCAACACCTTCGTATGGGCCGGCTCGAATGTAACCCCTGAAATGTCGACGCAGCCCGTTATTACAGTTTCCCAGTCAGGGGCATATCAGGTTATCGTGACCAATGCAGATGGGTGCACGGCATCAAATTTTATTTTGGTCGTGGTATACCCCGACCCGCCACCGCCGTTGGATCCATACCTGTTTTTTCCTCAGGGAGATACACTGGTGCAATGCCTTGGCTTTCCCAGTGTGGTCGAAGTGTGGGATTTTTTTACTGATGCCATTGCCGAACCACAAGGATACACCTGGACCTGGTCTGTAACTCCACAGGGACAAGCTGGGGGTACTTCATCAGGAGGTGTGGCTGTAGGTATTTCCGGATGGTATGTTATCTCAGTAGAAATAGAATATACGGACAATCCATGCTCTCTCCTCGAAGACCCCTACCTGGTAACCGACAGCATATATATCGTTGTGAACAGCCCACCCCAAGTGGACCTTACCCTTGAAGCTCCCGAAGCGAGCTGCGGCGGCCCGGTGGTGATTGTGATAGAAACCAATGCCGATATGATCTCTTTTCCAGCATACAGTCCCTTGCAGGTGTGGGGCATGGACAGTATCCTGGTTTCTGGTCCTGGTCAATACAGCGTGATGGCAACAAGTACAAGCGAGTTGGGTTGCTCTGCTACATCAATCCAAACCGTGCTTATCGACAATGTGTTGACACCTGTAATCGCCACTGACCCGGGCACTGCAGTTATTTGTCCTGGGGAAGAAGTAGAGATATATACCAACTCTATAGGCACCATCACCTGGCAGGGTCCAAATGGTTTCGCCGGCACTGGCTTAAGCATCACTGTAAATGAGCCCGGGCTTTATTTTGCCGAAGTATTTTTCTATCCGGGATGTGCGTTGGTTTCTAACACAGTGCAAGTGGCTGAGTATGCAACCCCTTTTCTCGCAAGTTCCAACGCCTTGTTGTGTCAGGGTGATTCTGTGATAATCAGCGTGATCAGTACCGATATCAACAGCATTGAGTGGTTGGCTCCCCTTTCGGGAAATGATACTTTGCAGGTGATATACGAGCCGGGCAGCTATACCGCGGTAGTGAGCAGTTGTGGCATTAGCACTGAAGTGACCATCGTTGTGGAATTAAGCGATTTCCCACTCGACATCACCCAACCCGATCAAACTCCGGTTTGCGATGGCGATAGCATATTGATCGTGGCCAGTCCGGGACTCAGTGGCTACATATGGAACAACAGCAACTTTGGCGACAGCATCTACGTGTACGCTCCAGGCACACTGCAAGCCACTGCCACCGATCCAAATGGCTGTACGTTAGTTTCCAATGTTTTGCCGGTAGATTTTGAGCCCATTCCCCCTGTTCCCGCATTTACCTTCGTGCCACCTTGTTTTGGCGAGACATTAACCATAAGCGTACAGCCCGGTTATACCGCGAGCTGGTATTCCACAGTGGGTGACTTCCTTTTTGAAGGCCAGTCTACTTCCATAGATTCTTTCGTGGCTGATACTGCATTTGTGGTGGTGCTCAGCAGCGAATGGTGCACTGGCGATCCGGCAGAGGAGAGCATTTCACCAAAGCCCCTTCCAGACGATCCACTGCCCGCCACCGATGCCCCTGTGTGTATTGGTACACAGTTGCTACTCGATGTGCTAAACCCTCAGGGAGGGGTTCAGTACACTTGGATCACCGCCGATGGTAGCTCTTTGCAGGGTGCACCTGTCAGTTTTTCGGTAAACAATGAGGAAGATGAGGGCCAGTACTCAGTCTTTGCGTTGCTGGATGGATGTAGGAGTGATACCACACTTGTGGATGTTGCACTTTTTACCCCGAGACAAGTAGACCTGCCTCCCGACACCACCCTTTGCCTTCAGGCGGAATATCTGCTATTCACAGATACAATTTATCTGGCTTATATCTGGCAGGATGGCTCAACAGGCGATACGCTCATGCCAACTATGTCGGGAGAGTATTTTGTACAAACCACCGACTTTAATGGCTGCAAGACTGCCGATGTGGTGAATATAGGTCTGGTAGATTGCGATGTGGACATCCCCAATGTTTTCACACCCAATGGTGATGGCTTGAACGATGCCTGGGTGGTGGCATACGAGCAAGCCCGTTTTTTCAAGATTACCATCTATAACCGCTGGGGCCGCATGGTTTTCGAGTCAACAGCGGGACAGCCGTTCTGGGATGGCAACAACTTCCGCAACGGTGAGCCATGTTCCGAGGGGGTGTATTTCTACATTGCCGAGATCATCAGTTTTGATGGTATAGACTACGGAAAAACAGGGAATATTACCCTGCTCAGGCAGTAGTCAAGTGTCTTTTTATGATGCGCATCTTGTGTGTGTAAGCCTGCGTTTCCTCATTAAAGATTCCCTCGTGGTCAATCTTGTCAATGCGCACAGAACCGCTCGCATGAATGATTCGGCCAGGCTCAAGTACGATGCCCACATGGATGATTTTACCTTCCTCGTTGTCGAAAAAAACCAGGTCACCTTGTTGGGTCAGGTCAATAAAGTCGATTGTGGTTCCTGTTTCAGCCTGCTGGTATGCATCGCGGGGCATGGCAATGCCTGCGCAATGGAACACCACCTGCACCAGGCCTGAACAATCTATCCCGAAGGCCGACTTGCCTCCCCATAGGTAAGGGGCGTTGAGCAACCGCTTTGCGTGGCGCACCCTGCTCTCTGCATCGTGGCGGGCTATGCGCCCATCAAAGTCATAGGTTTTTGTTTGCTTCTCATCTTCGGTGATGATGGTAAAAGCACCACCATCATACCCGGGGAATAAGGCACTGCATGGCACAGGAAACCTTCGACCACCGCGGGTATCCAGAAAACCAATCGCATCTCCGCAGCGTTTTTCAGAAAGGGCAGCAATGTGTTCAAACTGTTCATGTGAAATGGCCGTGTGTTGTTTTTTATCAATCCAGCACGTGTAATTATCCCGAGCATTTTCTATGAGATACCATTTCTTATTTTCATCCTGTACAGTATAGTTTTCACCGAAGAGCAACTGTGTGCTCATTTCTGCCTTGTCGCTTGGCTCAACCCTTCCGGGTATCAGCGCGTGGGTGCAAATGCCGTATTTCATAGGTTGCATGTATGCAGTCAAAAGTAGGTTTTTTGGTTTGCGAAAAAAAAGCCGCCCTGCATAGATGCGGAGCGGCTTTTGATTTTTTGGGTTTTGGGACTTAACGCCAGTTCACAATCTCGTTCGCATGGTACTCACCCGCATCGAGTTTTACTTTCATTTTCTTAAAGGTTTCAATGGTGTAGGCAACATCTTCGAGGGTATGCACAGCGGTAGGTATAAGCCTGAGCATGATCACATCTTTCGGTACCACAGGATACACTACGATGCTGCTGAATATGCCGTGGTTCTCGCGCAGGTCCATGGTGATGTTGGTTGCTTCGCCGAGGCTACCTTTCAGGAATACCGGAGTAACGCATGAGTTGGTAACACCAATGTTGAAACCTGCTTCGCGCAGTCCTTTTTGAAGGGCATTTGCAATGACCCAAAGTTTTTCTTTGTGTTCCGGCTGCGTGCGCATCATTTCAAGCCGCTTTATGGCGCCTACAACAATGGGCATGGGCAGGCTTTTGGCAAATGTTTGTGAGCGCATGTTGTATCGGAGGAATTCTATTACGTGCTCATCGCTCACCACAAAGGCACCGATGGTAGCCATTGCCTTGGCGAATGTACCGAAGTAGATATCGATTTTATCATGAACGCCCTGTGCGTCACCAGCACCGCGACCCATCTCGCCGATGGTTCCAAAACCGTGTGCATCGTCTACAAAAAGGCGGAATTTGTATTCATCCTTGAATTTTACAATTTCGGCCAGTTTGCCCTGGTCACCAGCCATGCCGAATACTCCTTCAGTAACCACGAGTATGCCCCCGCCGGTATTGTCGGTCCATCGGCGGGCGCGCTCCAGTTGCTTGGCAAAGCTCTCCATATCGTTGTGCATAAACACAAAACGCTTTCCCTGGTGGAGGCGCACACCATCTACCATACAGGCATGCGACTCAGAGTCGTAAACGATTACGTCGTTTCTATCCACCAGTGCTTCAATGGCACTCTGGCAGCCCTGGTATCCATAGTTGAGCAGGAAGGCGTCTTCTTTTTGCATAAAGTCGGCCAGGTCTGCTTCGAGTTTTTCGTGCATGGAAGTTTGACCGCTCATCATTCGGGCTCCCATTGGGTATCCCATACCCCATCGGGCGGCTGCTTCGGCGTCTACTTGTCGCACGTCGGGGTGGTTTGCAAAGCCCAGGTAGTTGTTGATGCTCCATACGAGCACTTCCTTGCCGCGGAAGGTCATTTTGCGGCCTATATCGCCTTCAAGTTTTGGAAAGGAGAAATATCCGTGCGATTCTTTTGCGTGCCTGCCCAGCGGGCCGCGGTTGTTCTTAATCTTCTCGAAGATGTCTTGCATAGGGTTTGTGTGTGATGTTCACTTACAGCCTGCGAAAGTACTGCTATTCCGCGAAATTGCAAAACAGGGGCTAAATTATAGGAACCTACTGTTGTTGAAAATTCTTTGGTTCAGGGGAAGCTATTTAAGTGCCAAATGGCTTTCGGTTTGGGAATAATTATAAAATCAAAAAAAGCAGCCCCGAGAGAGGCTGCTTTCGATTGAACATTATACCGTTTAAGCTTATTGAACCCTCACCACTTTTCCATTCTGCACCGGAGTGCCGTCAAGGAAGATGGTATAGGTGAGCATACCTTTCGGCAAATGGAGT
>JBGTBE010000094.1:0-7909 GCA_041749535.1 Cryomorpha sp.
TGTTGTTTGCCTTCAGCAAGTTATATGCAACCGTGCCCATGCGTGAAATGATATTTTCAAAGGTGTTATTCTTTGGATTGATGGTCCAGACAATATCGCTCATGACCTCAATCATTTTCTGGAAGCATCTCCTATATGGCAGATTGGTTGAGTGATGAAAAAGAAAAACACAACCCCTATTTCGGCAAGTCCGTTCGTAATAGCTGCTATTGAAAGGCACTTACCGCTCCACGGACTCCAAGTGTCTGGTGACTTACGTTGGAATAAGGGCTGGGCTCTATAACTTATACGAGTCAGAAAAGCTAAACTTCGAAGGTAAGATTTCTTAAAAAAGTGAAATGTGATGTGGGTCGCACATGGCTTAGCACCAAGGATTTACTTTTGATTTACAATCCATCAAATTACCTACATACATGTCTACTACCAATAAGTTTTTCCTGGCCCTCAGCCTGGTTTGCTCTTCCATCTTTGTGAATGGACAGCAAATCATCTATGTATCACAATCTGCAACAGGAGCCAACAACGGCAACAGTTGGCTCCATGCCTACAACGACCTGCAAAGCGCACTCGGCGAAGCTTCGGGTGGCGATCAAATCTGGGTGGCCCAAGGGGTTTACGTCCCCGGCATTGCACCCATCGAAACCTTTGCGCTCATAGACGGCGTGGAGATGTACGGTGGTTTTATTGGCACGGAAAGCCTTTTAAACCAACGCAACCCATCCGCCAATCCCACGGTGCTGTCAGGCGACATCAATCAAGATGATGTCTATGGACCCGCCATTTGGTATACTGGATTTTCTGTAAATACGGCAAACAGCTATCACGTAGTAAGCGGCCTGGGCCTGAGCAGAGCGACCGTTTTAGACGGTTTTTTCATAGAGGCAGGGTACATTCAGGTCAGTCTTGGTTGGACCTATTTGAATAATTCAGGAGGTGGCCTATTCTTGCAAAACTCCAGTCCTACAGTAAGAAATTGTGTTTTCAGAAGAAACCTCGCCTGGAAAGGCAGTGGCGGCGCCATATACAACAGCGGTGGCCATCCCTTGATTAGCGACTGCAGCTTTGATGAAAACTATACATCTCAGGGCAAAGGTGCCGGAATCGCCAATGAGGCAGGTGCCGATCTCACGGTGATTTCTTCTTCATTTACCAACAACCGTATCATGGGCGCTGATATTTCACAAGCATTGGGTGGTGCCATATACAGTAGCGCTGAATCCGGTACTGTGCGGGTCATTGACTGCACCTTTGAAAACAATACCTTGGGCACCTTTTATACCATTGCACAAAATCCGAACTATGGCGGAGCCATCTACTCGGCCGGAGACCAGCTAGATGTATTCAATTCTACCTTCACAAACAATGTATCGCATCTTGGCGGCGCCATAGCTGTTTATTCAAATTTGCTGCTGGTAAATTCGGTTTTGAGCAATAACATGGCCTATCCACTTGAAGGAGCTGTTTATTCCTTTGGCGATCGCGGTGGTGCCATCTATTTTGTAGGCACATCGGCCGATGGCTCAGAGATCACAAACTCCACCATTGTGAACAACAATGCAGGCGAAGGCGGAGGGATCTTCAATGCAATTCAAACCCCCTTCTTATTGCACAACTCTATCGTTTATGGCAATGTGGCCACAGGCCAGGATGTGTGGATACTCAAGGCCCAAATAGGTGGTGGCTTCGACGCATCATTCAGCTGTGTGGAGGGACTGCTGCAAACCGAGCCTGGCGAAGATGCACCTGATCCCGCAAATTTTCCAGGATGTATCGACACCGACCCAATGATCGATGGCTTCAATCCCATCGGGGCGCTATCTGACGGCTCTCCTTGCATTGATGCCGGCCAGAACAGCTATTACGATACAAATTGGCCTGCCCAAGGTCTGGATGGCAACCCCCGCTTTGCTGACCATCCCGAGGTGGCAGACACCGGTGCCGGACTAGCCCCGATCATTGACATGGGCGCCTCTGAAAGTGCATCCTCAACGGCTTGCAACCCCAACAACATTGCTCAGCCTACAGGCTTAAACGTGGCCTTTTCGGCAAATCAGTTTACGCTCTCATGGACGCCTATTTCAGGCACGGGGCCTTGCAAAATACAAGGAGGTACCTCACCTGCAAACGCCCAATTCTTTACGGTAAACGGTGATGCCCCTTCCTCAAAGACTTTCCCAAGCAGCTACCTCAACTCCGGCCAAAGCTATGGCTGGAGGGTGCGATGTTCGTGCGCTTCAGATCCGGCCACAGCAGGGCCTTGGTCGGCCATACAATACTTCTCATTGCCCGCCGGAATCGGAGCCATTGAATCACCATCCCTGGCCACAGCCGATGACTTCCAGGTATTTCCCAATCCCGGCCAGGACTTTTACAAAGTGCAAGTCGATCATGGAGACGCAGCCTTCATCATCGTTCGAAACGTGCTGGGACAAGTGCTTTGGCAAACCAAGGTGACTGCCGGAATCTCATCCTATGATGTAGAAATCAATGGCCCAAGCGGACTGTACTTCTTTCAACTCACCGACCATAAAGGGCAGCCATTGCGTACCCAAAAGGTCATGAAGCGCTGATCCCTGAAATCCTAATCCATCGCTTCAATGGTCCATGAAAACATCCATGGGCTCCATCATTCACTTGACGGCATACGCTAAAAAATCATTACAACCTCTTTTTGAGAATTATTTCAACCTGAAATGAGCATTGGCGGCTGATGATTTCGAAAAAGCCAAAGAAGCCGGCATAATAATGAATGCATCCATCATGAAAATGGATATGAACCTTTTCAAAGGTGATGCTCACGCTTTATGGATGAAACTATCCAGCTCACTGAAATCTGATTTACAACAGATCGCGCATATGGAAAATTTAAAATCGATTCGAGAAAAGTTCATCAGCATATCCAATTCAATGATCGAAATTGCAGAATCATTTGACCCTCTGCCTAAAACCATTTATGTGCAGCATTGCCCAATGGCAAATTGATTCAGTGATGAGAAAGAAATACACAACCCCTATTTCGGCAAGTCCATGCTGACATGCGGAGCGATAAAACAGATAATTAAATGATACATTCTATACAATTCAGAACGATGAAAACGACAAATCAATTCCGGCAATATCAATTGCTGTATTCATGAGGACAGCACTGAGCTCCTGCTGTAGGTTTCGTCCCGAAATTTTTATAAAGATGGATGGTTGGAGGAGATTTTGGGCTGGAAAATATCTAAAGCCAGTAGAATTAACCGAGATGTATCAAATTGAATCAAAGTGAGCTTACTTCTTACTACTGGGCTGATGGCCAGGATAAAAACTTGTGAATCCAAGCTTCCGGTCAGCGTACTTTCTACCTTGTTGTTGGCTTTTTACAGTTCCATCCTTTGGTGGTATAGTCCATAAATCGGGTTTTGGTGGGATCTGTTATCTTTGAATGTTGCCAATACAGCGTCTAAAACCAATATAAGAGCCTTCGGTAATCAACTGGCCGAAATAGGTTGTCAATCCTTAAAATCACAATCCATGAAAAACGTTCATAGCTGGCCCGAGTTAAATTTTAATGAAATGCAAGACACCATTGAAACCCTGCATCAGTGGCTTCAAATAGTGGGAAAGGTTCGCCTTAAGACCATGCCCTGGCAGAATCACTCCTGGCATGCGGCATTGTATGTTACACCCAGCGGATATTCTACCCATGGTATCCCCTACGGTGGGCGCACGTTTCAATTAGATTTTGACTTCAGGAAACATCAGCTCCTCCTGCAGTGTTCAAACAAAGAAGCGTTAACCATAGACTTGAAACCTAGATCTGTAGCAAGATTTTACACTGAGCTGTTTGATCATTTGTCAACCATGGGTATTGATGTAAAGATTCATGCCAGTCCAAATGAAATGGATCCTGCCATTCCTTTTGCAGAAAATACCGTGAACCACGCGTATGATCCTAATGCCGCATTTGCACTGTGGCAGGCCATGCTAAAGGCCAACGCTGTTTTTAATGAGTTCAGAAGTGAATTTATTGGCAAGGCAAGTCCGGTGCATTTGTTTTGGGGTGCTTTTGATCTTGCCGTAACCCGCTTCTCGGGAAATGAAGCACCGCTACACCAGGGGGGTATGCCTAATATGCCTTTGAAAGTAATGCAGGAAGCCTATTCGCAGGAAGTAAGCAGTGCCGGCTTTTGGCCGGGATCCAAAAATTTTCCTGAGCCTGTTTTTTACGCATATGCTTATCCTGCTGACGCCCGTTTTGGAGCACAAAAGGTATTGCCCAAAGAAGCTTTCTATAGTCCCGATATGGGTGAGTTTTTCCTGAAATACGAAGATGTAAGAACATCATTACATCCTGAAAAAACGTTGCACGACTTTTTACGGACCACCTATGAAGCTGCCTCCAGCACGTCACTATGGAATAGAACCAAACTCGAGAAGGCCTGATACAGGAAGGTCGGAAACAGAATTTCTATAGGGTCGCGCGCTTTAGGCCTCGCTGGTCACCGATCCGATGGTCCTGCCTTGCAGTCTAATTTACGAATTCGTAATTACGAGATTCAACCTGCAAACCAGATGAACTTCACTGACCCTCAGTGACCTGCTCAGGGCAACCTTATTCTATGCAGTAAAGCGCTCAGGTGCATTTTCTCCAAACGCCGTATTGGTATGCGTTTGGTATTTCGAAATAAAGGTGAATACTACATTGGGAGCGTCGTGCTGTTGGCTTTGAGGCAAGCCAATACCATGGTACGTTGCGAATAATTAGCATCATTCAGTTTCCATCTCGTTCATTCTGCTTCGCCAGTCGGATGACAATTGTAGCAGGCACTGCTTTCATAAACGTAACCTGACACTTCATCATGTTCATCCGCCAACTCGCCTGGATCATCATGCTCATGACAGTCAATACAGCTGAACAACATGTAGTTTCCGGGGGTGGTATGACACTCGTTGCAATTGTCCCATTTATTCTCGTGTTTACCAGAGAAAATAGGAAAAAGCCCGTCGTGCTGGTCGAGAATGGCAGACTCCCAGTTGCTGGTGGTGTGGCACTCGAGACAGTTCGTACCGAACCCTGCATCCACATGGTTGGGAGAATTCGCATTGTTAAAATCGTCTTGATGACAAGAGATGCACTCCGGCGAAGCGGCTGCATAATCATTCCCATCGTGGCATTGGTTGCAATCCTGAATATCGTGTCCTCCTTCGAGCGGGAAGAATAAATGGAAGCTTTCAGACCCCCATGTATCCGCCGTAGGGCTGTGGCATTCCAGGCAGTCTGTTGAGAAGCCTGCGGCCTGGTGGTCGGGTTGGGTTGTGCCCTGGAAGTCGTCAAGGTGGCACGAAACGCATTCAGGTGAGGCCGCTGAATAATCTGTACCATCGTGGCATTCGTTGCAATCCTGAATATCGTGCCCTCCTTCAAGCGGGAAGAAGATGTGAAAATCGCCGGTTCCGCCCCATCCTCCCGTAAAGGGATCGTGACATTGTGTGCAGTCAGTTGAGAAACCTGCATCCTGGTGATTGGGCTCAGAGGTACCGTCAAAGTCATCTTGATGACAAAATACACACTCTGGTGATGTGCCTTCGTAGTTGAAGTCTTCGTGGCATGCCGTGCAATCATCAATATCGTGACCTCCTTCCAGCGGAAAGAAAACGTGGAAATCATCAACCGTCCAATCTTGCGCCAAAGGCGGGTGACATTCGGTGCACTCGGTGGAAAATCCCGCCATTTGGTGGTTAGGCTCCAGAGCAGCCATATAGTCTTCCAAGTGACAAGACACGCATTCGTTGCCTATTCGGCTCCACTCAAGTTCACTGGCATCACGGTGGCAGTCAGTACAGTCGGCTACCCGGTGTTGTCCCAGGAGGGGGAAACCATTTTGCTCGTGCAGTTCGGGGATGTTATTGACCAACCAACTATGTGAATCGTGACAGCGCACGCAATCATTTCCTACCGACATGTTGTGTAAATCTGTGTGACAGTCCACACAATCATTGCCCACTTCGTCAAACACCAGCGTGGCATGGCAGTCTTTGCAGGTGATTTGCTCATGACGCCCTTCGAGCTCAAAACCAACCGAGTCGTGTGAAAAGGTCATTTTCTCCAAATTTACCGACCAACTTCCGGGGTTATGGCAGTCTTTACAGTCTATGATAAAATCAGCACCGTGCGGGTTCTGCGCATAAACGGAACCTGTAAATCCTAAAAGCAGGAGTGCTATAAATGACAGTCTTTGCATTCGAATGTTCCAATTTGGTATTCTATTCCCTCCACGTTGTGGCCAAATAATTTCGACTTGAGACATTGCCTACGGTCATTACCAAGGTAATACTTCTCGCTGATAATTCCTTGGTGAATGTCTTCATCGCAATTTTGTAAAATGGTTTGAAAAGCAGGGCGGACAGCGTCGAGCACGCGTAAGTTTCGGTAACTCTCTTCGAAAAGACGCCCACGATATGGACGTTCTTCTTCTTTAGGAAAGGGTCAACTAATCTCATGCACCAACCGCCCTTTTTCGCCAATAAGCCAAAGCGCTGATTGCCGCTACGATCGATACTGAAACATACACCCAGTCGGGAATAGGAACAGGATCTCCTGCCGCGTATGAGTGCAAACCTGATAGATAGTAGTTCACCCCGAAGTACGTCATAATTACCGACGACAAGCCGAACAGCGTGGCGAAATTATACGCGAAAAGACTCTTTAATCCGGGAATCAGTCGCATGTGCAAAATAAAAGCGTAGACCAGAATCGATACGAGCGCCCATGTTTCCTTGGCGTCCCAGCCCCAATATCGACCCCATGATTCGTTGGCCCAAACCCCGCCGAGATAAGTGCCCACACTCAGCATCACAATTCCACCGATGAGCGTCATTTCGCTGATGTAGGACATTTCCTTAACAATACGCAGAATTCGCTTTTTGCTGCTTTCACGCATTACGGCATATAGCATAAGATTGATGAATCCAATAATGGCTCCCAGCATGAGGAAACCATAGCTACCCGCCTCCAGACTCACGTGAATGGTAAGCCAGTATGAACGTAAAACGGGAACCAATGGGGTAATTTCAGGGTCGAGGTAACTCAAGAGCGCTATGAGCAAAACGGTTCCTGATAGCACCAAGGTAGCAGCCATTCCACCCAATGAGCGTCGTGTGAACAACAAGCCCGCCAGGGTAGCCGTCCAGGCGATGTATATCATGGACTCATAGCCATTGCTCCAAGGGGCACGTCCGGAGACATACCATCGCAAGCCCAGGCCGGCAGTATGGGCAATGAAGCCCACCACGACCAAGGCGAGAAAGACATTCTGCAGTCGTGCGATCCTTGAATTCGGACGAAAAACGGTATAAAACAGCAAGATTAGGAAGATGAGGCCCAGGAAAAAGTAATAAAGCGCTAAGCGATTAAATACCTTCGATTCATTCAGTACTATCTCAGTTTCCAATTTTGCTGATGAAGGTATCACGGCTTTACCATAGGTATCTTGATAATCTTTCAGCTCTGCAATGATCTGATTGGAGTAGTTGTAATTTCCGCTATTCATGGCCGAATTCAGGGATTGACGGTATTCATCAAAGAATTTGTTTGCCACTGCACGATCTTGTTCCTGATGGCCCTGTAAGCGTTCTGATACCCACGTATTGTTGGGATCATTTTCCAGCGGGATGACCCGAAAAAAGCTACCTGAAAAAACCATCGTGACAATGTTTAATCGCTCGTCCACCTTTATGATCTGTTTTTCAAACAAGCCTCGCTCTGCGGGTTTCATATCGTTTGCATCTTGAACAGCCTTTGCCAGCTTGTACCTGCCATCCGGACTAAAAAAATCTCGGTAAGCCGCTTTTTCTCCGTCTTTTATGCCGAGCAATTCGCTCACTCCGTTGCGGGCACCTACTGAAATCAGGGGTACGGCATACC
>JBGTBE010000095.1:0-25533 GCA_041749535.1 Cryomorpha sp.
TTACTTTACAGCGATAATGAGCGATAAGGAGAATATAAGAAGAAATGTGATACTCCTATCTACCTACAATGGAGAGAAATACCTTCCTGCACAGTTGAATTCCTTAATTGATAATTTGGTTGGAAAGAATGATTTTCTCACTATCAGGGATGATGGAAGTACTGATTCGACTTTGAGTATTATATCTGAATTTCAATCAGCACACCATGAGAAAGTTGAAGTAATTTATGATAATCTGGGTAACCTGGGGCCCCGCCGTTCATTTGAAGAACTTCTCAAACAAACTAAAGCTACGTACTATTTTTGGTGCGATCAGGACGATTTATGGAAATCAAACAAGCTCTCTACCATTGACCACCTTTTTATTGAGCATGAAGGTATCTATGGAACCAATGTCCCTATACTCCTTGCTCACGAAATGGAGGTTATTGATTCTGAAAACAGAATCGTGTTCCATTCTTTCTATTCGAAAGCAAACCTTCTTCAAACGAAGGTTAAGGAGGGGATTTTCCGAGGATTTATTCCAGGTTGTTCCATGGCGTTTAATAATGCGGCTAAAGAGCTGTATTTTAAGGCTCCATCTTTTCAACTGCATGATGATCATCTTCAGATATTGACTTTCATATTTGGGAAGATTATCACTTGGGATAAAGCTCTGGTTTCGTACAGAGTTCATGACCGAAATACGCTAGGATTGGGAGAGCAGAGAAGGATGATTTCAAGCATAAAAGACTTATTGAAATATTTTGGAAGATCTTCTGAGTATAGAGAAATCGAGCTAGATGCATATTTTAAAAGAGTTCGATTATACAAGGATTATCTCGATGGCACAGCGCTTTACAACAAAGAACTTTATGATTCAGAAGATCTCAAAGGGATGTCGATGTTGGCCAGAAAAAAATGGTTTTTGAAACACTTCAGGCCATTTTCTCGAGGTAACTTTTACGGAGTAACAAGCTTGGTCTTAATTTAAGTGGTAATTTTCGATCCTTAATATCTAGCCATCATTTCAAAAATGTCCATTTCGCGTTTCTACAATGCTGCAAAAATTTTTGGTTTCAAAGGTTTTGTTCAAATATGTTTGAACAGATTTCTACTCAGGATCTTAAATCAACTTGACAGACATACTATAAGAAGTTATGAAATAGTTTATGGCCTTCTGCAACAAGGCACAAATATTATTGCCAAGAGTGACCACATCGAATTAATGAGTACGCTCAATGGCCGTACATATCAGTTTGTTCTGCTTAAGATAGGTTCTGATCTCCAAGTGTACAAACAGCTAATACTAAATGAGGAATATGCTCCTGCAATAGAAATTATTAAACAATATGGAATAGTTCCTTCTACCATGCTTGACGCTGGAGCCAATATTGGTCTTGCAACGATTTATTTTAAGGCCTTTTTTCCGGAACTTCAAATACTCGCTGTAGAGCCATCTTTTTATATCTACCAAAGATTGCGGAATCATATAGGATTAAATCAATTGAATGATATTTCAACTGTGAATGCTGCTGTTTGGTTATTCAATACAAAGCTTCGAATAGATAAGTCATTTAGGGATGGTCTGGATTGGGCTACGAGAACTGTTGTAAGCAACGGAGGTGATGAACAAGTTGACGCACTTGACATTCCATCTTTGTTGGTTCAAAGGAATTTTCAAACCCTTGATATTCTAAAAATGGACATTGAAGGTGCGGAGAGTGAGATCTTCCGTGATTCAGAGTCCGTAGAAAGTTGGCTTCCAAAAGTGAGATGTTTAATTCTGGAAATACATGATGAGTTCAATTGCAGGCAAAGGATCGTTGATATTCTGAAAGCAAAGAATTTCAGGCTATTTGATTCTCATGAATATACGATAGCCATCAACCTGAATATAATCGAACAGGAATGACGCAAAGAATCGCCTTAATCATTCCATATTTTGGTAAGGCACCAGAATGGTCAGATCTGTACTTCGAGACCGTTAGAATGAATTCTTCCATAGACTTTCATTTTTTCACAGATATTCATTTTGGTGATTCATTACCTCACAATGTGCATATCCATAAATTATCATTCAATGGATATGTAGACCACGTTAACCAGTTCCTTGACTTTGATTTTAGGCCACCCAACGCATATAAATTGTGTGACTTACGACCACTCTTTGGCTACATTCATCAGGATATTTTAGAAGGGTATGACTTTTATGGTTGGACTGATATGGACATCCTTTTTGGAGATATCAGGAAGTTTTATCAGGATTCAATTCTTGAAAAATACGATATCCTTTCAACCCATGCGCATACCATATCTGGACATCTAGCTATCATCAGAAATACCCATTATCACAGGACTAAATTCTTAAAAATATATAGGTGGAAAGAAGCACTTCTTAATCCTGAATTCGTGGGGATTGATGAACACGGTATTGCCAATGCATATCTGTATTCTATTTGGGAAAAAGCAAATTATAAATACCGTCTGAATATACCGAAGTGGTTTATTAATGCTATCCGAAAGTATAAAGCGCGTAAAATGTTTTTGGTTGAACAGTATACCACACCTTTTATGAATAAACCCTGGATTGATGATTCTGTAAACAGTGAGCAACCGGACACGTGGACCTATATTAATGGAAGAATTTCCAATTGCCGGGATGCGGAAAAAGAGTTTATTTATTTGCACTTTATGAATTTTAAATCTTCAAAGTGGCGACATGATGGTACGAAAGCTCCATGGGAGCATCTGGACAGGATCGTTGATTGCTCGACGGAAGACATGAAGTCCGGTATTGTAATAAGCCCGAAAGGAATTTCAGTTTTGAGCGAATGACAAATAAGCCACTTAGAGTAATTATTGCAATCAGGTCTCTAAAAAAGGCTGGAGCCGAACGATATGCTGCAGACCTGTCTTTGGCTCTGACAAAGATGGGTCATACAGTGAAATTGGTGAGCTTCAGCGATGAGAATGAATATTCATTCATCACTAATCAGATTGATTTTCAAGTATGTGATTCAGATGTTCAGCTCTCTGTATACAAGCCACACAAGGTAAACCTTGAGAGCTGGAATAGTTTGGTCAAGAAATTTAAGCCTCAGATAATTCACACTCATCTATTGAAAACAGAGATAATTACAAGATATGATTTATATGAAGGTGTGAGATACATTACAACACTGCATAACAACCTGGATGAATTTGCAAATTGGAGCCTTCAGGTTTTCTTTAAGAAAAGATTAATGACAAATCTCTTCGAAAAAAATTGGATTATGAAGAGATATAAGTTATGTAGAAATCATTTTATAGTAATCTCGAAAGATATGGAAGCATATTATAAACGTAATTTGCCAGGATCACTTTCATCAAATATTTCAACCTTTGCTAATGCTATAGATTTTCAAAGGTTTGGTAATTATTTTCGAGATCGCAGTGAAGATTTTGATGAGATTAGGCTGGTCTATGTAGCCCGTTTTGCAACATACAAGAATCATATTTTTTTAGCAGATGTTGTCAAAAGAATCAAAGAAAACGGGCAGAAAGTTACTATACGCTTAATCGGAACCGGTGAAGAAATGGATAAAGTTAAGAGAAGATTTCATGACCTCGGCCTTAAAGAAAGCGTTCGGTTCATGGGCGTTGTGGATAATGTAGAATCTAATCTCGCATGGGCAAATATTTACGTACATCCGGCAGTTTATGAGCCTTTCGGTCTTGTCATTGTTGAAGCAATGGCTTCGGGTTTGCCGGTAGTTTGTCTTGATGGTAAAGGCAATAGGGATTTAATACACAATGGCGTGAACGGATACATGCAATTCGATCTTGATCCTGAGAAATTTGCGAATACAGTGATGCAGTTGGCATCCAACCCAGAAGAATATCTTAGGATTTCAAATAATGCTTATGAGTTCGCAAAATCCTTTGATATGGATGCGCATGCTGAAAAAATGCTGCAGTTATACAGAAAGTTGGTATCTGAGTATGAATGATAAATTGAATTTTTCGCTTTTAGCAGTACTATTATCTATTTGTATTCATTTCTGGATTAATGGATAATTTGTTTCATAGAATAGGTGGAAAATTCCGGACAGTTTTAGGTCGGTATGCTAGGATGTATAAGATTCAGAAACTTAAGAAGGTTGGCTTAAGCACTGTATCCTTAACCCGGCTTTTTACCGGGATTTCACTGCCGCTCACAAGATTGCCATCATCTCAGCAGCGAATCTTTGGATTCGATGTTCCTTTAGATGAATCCATTCACTGGCATAAGGACTACATCAATGAATACGAGTTTCCTGGAGGGGAGTATTTCACACAAATAGATCTTGACGTGCACTTCAATAGGGGAGCGGATATTAAGTTTCCCTGGGAACTTTCGAGATTATACTTTACCTCCACGCTTGCATCAGATTATGTCAATAATGGTTGTCAAGATAGTTTCGAGAGGTGGAAAGTGTTGATAATTGATTGGGACGTAAAGAACCCCTATTTACATGGTATTAATTGGATATCACCTATGGAGGTGGGTATTCGTGTATCCAATTTAGCCTTGGGTGTCTCGGTTTTTTTTGAAGCAATTAACCGAGATTCCGATTTTCATTTCCGATGCTCCCGTATGATTGAGGAGCATGCATATTATCTAAGTGCATTGCCTGAAGTATTCAAGAAAGGGCATAGCACGAATCATACTGTGGCCAACATGACTGGTTTACTTTTTGCGGCTACAGCACTTAGCAAACATCCAGAGACTTCCAAGTGGCGTAGTCAAGCAATGGAAGGTCTGGAGGAATACATGCGTTATCAGGTAAATGATGAGGGTGTGCATTTTGAAAAATCCATTCCTTATCACGGCTTAGTATTGGAGTTTTTTAGCTGGTGTGCGCTGCTGTGCAGATCTAATGGTTTACGGTTTTCATCTGAATATTATTCCCGTCTCCACAGTATGTTTCTATACACTGCTGCTTACGTTGATGCAAAGGGTAATTCTCCTTTGCTTGGTGACAATGACAGTGGTTGCTTATTTTACTTTGGCCAAACTGAAGTACCGAATCATTCAGGCTTACTGAAATTACATGAGTTGATATTCGAATTTGACCTTTGCCCATGGCTAAAAAAATCGACAGAGGGGATGGGATTGGGAATTAACTCAAAACAATTGACTGAGAAGAATACTGGCAAGGTTTCATTGAAATACGAAAAGCGGTATTTCGAAAGTGGAATATTCATTTGGAGAACTGAAACTATATCACTTCTGGCAGCAATTCAAAAAATCGGAATGGGTGGGCAAGGAGGTCACAATCATATGGATGTGGGTAGTATTACTTTGTCTATTCATGGTAATCCTTGTATTGTGGATGCCGGTACTTATACGTACACGGCAAATTATGAAGAGCGAAATCTATACAGAAGTATCAATATGCACAATGTGGCTGTAACAAGCCGCGATTCGCAAATAGATTACTTTCCTAGTCTTTGGGCAGCGAAGATGTTTCCAAATGTCGATCATGTAGAGTGCTATTCGGACGGCTTAACTTTTAGAACTTCAAATATATTCAACGAGTTTAAGTTTAGGGACATTCGAGTGACACCCGATACTTTGAGAATTACGGATAAAATTTCCGGAGACTTCGAAACCAGATTCCACCTGCACCCTGACTGCAAGCCTTCATCTGATGACATTCGAGCTTTAGATTTTGGAGACTTTCAAATTCAACTGTCCGTAAGAAATTTTAGAATGGAAGAATACGATTATTGTCCCCATTACTTAAAGAAAAGGAAGGCCTTAAGAATAGTGGTCTCAGCTACCAATGAATTGACAACTCACATTATTTTTAAGTAAGAATTTCAGTAATAAATAGCGGATAATTTATATCAGCATTGTAATTTTCCATCCAACAATTTTTAGCGTTCCTGGACCAGTCCAATTTTTGCTCATCAGATGCATTAACGAACAATAGGATTGAATCCATTACTTCCTTCGCCGTTGGATTATTCCCTAACAAAATACCAGTTTCAGGACTTACAAGTTCCTTTGTAGCCCCCACGTCGGTTGCTATGGCTGGTATGCCCAGGGCAAATGCTTCCATAATCGAGACTGGCACACCTTCACTTATGCTTACGTTAATGAACAGATCAATCTTTTCTTTGATGTAAGTATCCTGAATTAAATGATTTTCGATATGACCTAAAAACTCAAAACTAATATTCTTCTTTTTTCCTAGTAGCTGTTCTGCTTGCTGTATAAGATTTTTTTCTAAAGGACCATCTCCAATATGAACCCAGTGTAGTCTGATATTTTCGTCAATCAATTCTAAAGCGTTTATTATTAATTGTACCCTTTTAATCGGTCGCAAAAATGAACAAGACGCAATGTTGACTTTAGTAGAATTCTGTTTTATTGGAACGGTTGGCAAGTGTGCATCTTGATCTATTTGGGCTGTGTGGAAAATACCTAGTCGATGCACTTGTCCTATCTTACTAACTTGGGGTAGGTAGGCTTTTGTGTATTCAAATGCATGATCTGATATAAATGCAATAGCATCTAATCCCTGGATGATTTCATTCCGAAATGGAAGATAAGGAATCGAATGGATTTCCCTGTATACATCACCGTGATGGGCACGGCATATTCTTTTTAAAATCTTTGAATTTTTTAAACTCGCCGCGGCAATCGCTCCATCATTTGCCCAGTAATTGTAAATGACTATTTGGTTTGAATCACTTTTGGAAATATATATGTTTAATCGATTATGAATTTGCATGGCACGATATTGAGACATGATCATAACCTTAATAAATCTCAAATCAAAAGCTGGACTTTTTAATTGTAGGTACAATTCTTTCCAGAAAGCCCTTCGGAATAGTGCTATGAAAAGGGCATGAAGTTTTGAGTTTTCGTCAATAGACAGTCTAAGTATCTGACAGTTTTGCGGCGTTGTTCGGGTTTGTTTGTCTCCAGTATTTAAGCTGAATATACTGACCCTGTCATAAGCCCGGGCTAGAAAATTAATTTCATTTTCAATGAATGTCTCCCCAAGCCCAAATGGAAAAGCATAAGTTATAAGTATTAGTTCAGTCTTCATTCAGTCAAACAGAAATTAGGCAAGGAACTATCCACTTCTGATGTAGAAACCTATTTTCCGATATATCACACGAAAGTACGACCTTTGGCCGACAATTAATCCTCTATTTGTTCTAACGGTTCTTAATAGGAACGGGTAATATTTAATTTTTGAAGAGAATTCTTATCCTGGCATACGATTTCCCTCCATACACCTCAATGGGAGCCCAAAGACCTCTTGCCTGGTTTAAATATGCAAGGGAATTCAATTATTATCCTGTGGTTGTAACACGAGATTGGCCTGATTCTATTCAGCAGAAAGCAGACATACACCGAAGCTCCAGTTCTAAAGAAACAGCCTTTAAAATATGCGAGAACGGTACAATAATTTCTGTACCGTATAGGTCGAATCTTAGGGACAGAATAATTTTAAAGTTTGGTTTGTCCAGATTCGTAATGATCAGAAAAACAATGACTTTATTAGATAGTCTTATTTCATATTTACTCCCGGGTTTTCACAACAGGTATTCGATTTACTCAAGTGCAGAAGCGTATATTGAGCGCAACAAAGTGGACATCGTGATCGCAACCGGTGAGCCATTTATTATGTTTCTCTACGCTTCAAGGCTCTCAAAGAAGTTTAACATTCCTTGGATAGCAGACTATAGGGATTGTTGGAGTCAGAATTATGAAGTAAACTTTCTTGGAGGACTCGATGCATTAATGGCGCGTTTTGTTTACTCTCGAATAGAGAAGAAAGTCGTTCAGACCTCATCCATCATTACAACCCCTGCATTGGTTTTTAAGGAGACGCTTAGCGAGTTGTTTCCAAAGAAGAGAATTGAAGTGGTCAATAATGGTTACAATCCGGATGAATTTGTCATTGTAAAAGGCATTCAATCTGATCCGGGTTGCTTCCGCATTGCATTCGCGGGCAGCCTTTACCCTTTTCAACCATTGGAGTTATTTACATCTGGATTTCGCCAGTTCTTAAAAAGATTTGTACACCCAAACGTGAAGGTGACCTTTTTCGGAACGTCCTATCATCAAGAACAGTCAGAGAGATTGACCAACTCAATTTCTGAAATTTCAAGTTATTTTGAAATAACTGAGCGTCTTAATAGAGCAGAATTATTTCAGAGGCTCCGGGAGCAGCATGTACTGATTCTATTCGATAATAGAAAGATGATTTCCGGAAAACTCTATGAATACTTGGGTTTGGAGCGCTGCATTCTCATGGTGGGGGACGACAATGGCCCCATGAGTTCAATCATTACTGAATCGAAATCAGGCGTAGTTTGTGATACGGAATCTGAGATTGCCAATTTTCTCGAATCTGCTTACAATAGTTTTTTGAGTGGTGACAATCTTTATAATTCAAGTGTTTCGAAGTTGCCTTACCACAGGGTGAGTACTGTTGGGAGTTTGATTTCTCTTGCTGACATGGTTTTGCAATCACAATCCTTACATAGCCAACAGTACAATTAGATGCTCCTGGTAGATTTGAATCCTTTATAGAACCGCCATGTTACATTGCATTAGGATTAATAAGTCCTACCCACAAACCAAAAATGGTTGATGTATAGAAGTATATATTTACAGCATAACAACTGAATGAATTTGAGATGTGCGGGATAGCAGGAACTTTCGGATTTGATAGTAACAAGTCAACAAAGGACCTGAGCCATTTTCTCCTTCATAGAGGTCCTGATGCAAATGGTGAATTTATATCTGATTTTGTCATACTTTTTCACACCCGCCTTTCCATCCTGGACCTTTCCAGCGCTGCCAACCAGCCATTTTACAGTGCTGACGGCCGTTATGTGATGGTGTACAACGGAGAGGTGTACAACTACCAGGAACTCGCGAACAAGCACGCAATTCCTTTAAAGACAAGCAGTGATACCGAGGTCATAGTCGAACTTTTTGCCCGCCTGGGGCCAGGTTTTGTGAATGAACTCAACGGCATGTTTGCCATCGCGATTTATAATATTGTAGATGATACACTGCACCTGTTTCGGGACCGGCTCGGCATCAAGCCCTTGTATACCTGGTCGGATGGGCACACCTTTGCCTTCGCCAGCGAGCTCCCTGCGCTGAAATCCGTGTGCGGGGAACTGGAACAGGACGAAGAGGCCCTTTCTGTTTTCCTGCACCGTGGGTATATCCCCGAGCCCATGACCCTGTACAAAGGCATCAGGAAATTTCCTGCGGGTACCTGGGCAAAGGTGGAAGGTGGTGCCATCAGCTACCAAACGTATTGGAAGGCAGAAGACCATATTGCCTCACACACGTTGAGCGATGAAAAGGTGGTAATCGAACAGGTGCACGAACTCCTGCGGGACAGCGTGCGCCTGCGGTTGGTTGCCGATGTTCCCTTTGGTACTTTTCTGAGCGGGGGTGCCGACTCGGGCCTGGTTTCAGCCATCGCCGCTGAGGTGCATACCCAACCGCTGAATACATTCAACGTGTCCTTTGAAGATGCGGCCTTTAATGAAACCGGGTACGCCCGTGAGATGGCCTCCATCATAGGAGCGAAGCACCACATCATCACCGTCACACGAAAAGAGGTGATGGATGGATTTGAAGAAGGCTTGGGCCTTGTAGGTGAACCCTTTGCCGACAGCAGTGTATTTCCCACCATGGCCGTATCGCGCTTTGCAGCCCAACATGTAAAGATGGCCCTGAGCGGTGACGGGGGCGACGAGCTCTTTATGGGGTACGGGGCCTATACCTGGGCAGCACGCATGGCTAAACCACCAGTTTGGGCCGGACGGAAGCTGATCGCTGCTGCCCTCCGTGGCAGGGGTGGAAACAGGAACTGGCGCGCGGCGAATGTATTTGATGCGCCCGACAAAGCAGGCCTCGCTGCGCACATCTTTTCTCAGGAACAGAATTTCTTTGCGGCTTCCGAAATCACGCGCCTCAACGGAAAGCCGTTCCGCGATCCGTGGACCATGCCCCAACTGCCGCGTACCTTCACGCCCGCCGAGCAACAGGCATTTTTTGACCTGACCAACTACCTTAAAGACGACCTGCTGGTAAAGGTAGACCGGAGCAGCATGCGCTACGGACTCGAAGTGCGGGTGCCCTTTCTCGACCACCGTCTGGTGGAGCTGGCACTCAACATAGACCCTGCCCTGAAAACCAAAGGGGGCACAGCGAAATACCCGATCAAGAAAATGATGGAAAGGTATTATCCAAATCACCTGATCTACCGTCAGAAATGGGGGTTTTCGATTCCACTGGAGAAGTGGCTCAGGGATGCGAAAGTGCTTGACAAAGTAAAGATGGAAAATGAAGTAAAACAAGTATATTTCAAGGAGTTGCACAAACGGTATTGCGCATCTGAAGCAGAAACTTACCTCTACAACAGACTCTACACCATCAAAGCTTTATCAGGATATATTTGAGCCATGCAAGGAGGCAGGATCCTATATCTGAGTTACGACGGACTTACTGACCCGCTGGGTCAAAGTCAGATACTCCCATACCTGACAGGTCTTTCAAAGCGGGGTTTTGTGTTTACCGTGCTGTCATTCGAGAAACGAGAAAAGTACGCATCGGGGAAGCTCCGTATTCAGCGCATTTGCGATGCAAACGGCATTCGCTGGGTTCCGCTTTTTTTTACTCCGAAACCGCCAATTCTGTCTAAAATATACGATTTGCTGAAGTTTCGCCGTGCTGCACAAAAGCTTCAACGCGCACATCGGTATCAACTTGTTCACGCCCGCTCGTACGTCGCAGCAGATGTAGCCTTGAAGTTGAAGCGCAAGTTCGGCGTGCCCTGGATATTTGATATGAGAGGGTTTTGGGTGGACGAAAGAATTGAAGGTAGTATCTGGAATCTGCAGTATTTTTCTTACCGTTTGGTTTATCGGGCATACCGAAAGAAGGAAGGCGCTTTTCTTAAGCAAGCCGACCACATTGTGTCCCTTACCGAAGCAGGTAAAGCAGAAATTATGCACGGCCTAATGCCCAAAATGCACCATTACGATGGAAACAACTGGTCAAACAGGATTTCAGTCATTCCATGTGCTGCTGATTTGGAATTGTTTGCCCCTGTTCATGAGAATGAGCGCGAAACCGCGAAGAAAAAGTTGGGATTAGAGAATGAAACGGTGCTCACTTACCTGGGCTCTCTGGGTACGTGGTATATGCTTCGTGAAATGTTGGATTGCTTTCGGGTTTTACAAACGTACCACGGTAATTTGTTGTTTCAGTTTATCACCCCCGAACCTCCCGAAATGGTGTTTGAAAAAGCAGGTGAAACCGGCCTTCAGAAAGACAATATTCGTATAGTTTTTGCGCAAAGAAATGAATTGAGGACATACCTTGCAGCAACAGATATTGGCATCAGTTTTATGCGGCCTGCATTTTCACGTAAGGCAACAAGTCCTGTAAAATTTGGGGAGATGCAATGCATGGGCATACCCATGATCGTGAATGCCGGGACGGGTGATATGGAAGCACAAATTAGGCACTTTGATGGGGGGATGGTGCTTGAGCAAACAAACGATCTTGAATACCATAAAGCCGGGGCGTACATTAGAGAATTGGATGGGTTGGATCGAAATAATATTTCAATGAAAGCGGCGACTTCTTTTGGCCTGGCCAATGCATTGCTTTGCTATGAATCGATATACAAACAATGTTTTAGACTGAGCGGACCATAGTTGAATGAGATGGTTTCCGAAAACTTGAAGATCTAAACTGTGGTTGATTTGCTAATAAATAGTTATTCCTAATAATGAACAGCGCTGCTAGGTAGAAAGGTATACAAGGAATTTTGTAACGGGAAAGCGCCCCGAAATTATACGCGCTGAAACCCACTGCAAATCCAAAAAACAAGGCAAAAACCAGGCACATTACAATGAATGAATCCCGAGATACAATGCTGTAGAAACGCCAGGGGCCTACCTTGAAAATGGTAAGTATGGTGAAAATGAGAAACAGCAGGCTTTCCACTGATTGAGCCAACATCGCAGCTCCATTCACCTCCCAAAGATAGGGCCTGAAAAAGGTAACATTTACAGCAGTAGGAAGCATCTTTGATACACCCCACGGTGATGGGTCATATTCTCCCAATGAATAACTGGACCCGCGACCGTATTCGACAGAGGTATTTTCACCCTCCACATAGTGCCAGCCCTGCATGCTTTGTGCACTGCCAATAAAATTGTCAATGCTATATCTCTGATCGTATTGACTCAACAGACTTACTGACCAAACAATGGCTGCCATTCCCATCGCCCCAAAAAAAGGAAGGGTGAGGCTTCTAATCAGTGCATTTTTGATGCGATCTCGAAGGTACAGAGTGCGCCACAATACTACAGCAGGAACCAGGCTTAACATCACATACGATTTAATTTTATATGATAGAAAGGCTGAAACTCCTAAAATCAAAAGATGATTCAAATGGAATGCCTTGCCCATGAAAATCTTGTTTGCATGGTATAAAAACAAACCAAGAAAACAGATTATGAAGGTGTCTTTGTTTAACCCTGAACCCCAAAATACTACCGAGGGTATAAAAAGAATGGAAAACGCCAGTTCCTTCTCAATGGCTGGGTATTTTTCAATGAAAAGTTGAAACAACCTCCAAACACCCCAATAAGAGAAAGTCGCAATAAGTAAACTAGCGCTAAAATAGCTGCCCAATCCGAGTAGAATGAATGGTATTGAGAGGTTCACGGTATAATATTCCATTACCGCGTGATAGGTGAGGTTTGCTAATGAATTTAGGGTATCAAAGGAAACGTTGTCATACTTCCTTGAGAACACTTGAAAGAATACGTCGAATCCGTATTGAATTGATTGGATTACCTGAGTAGCATCCCTGAAATACCCTTTCGTATCGCCCCCATAATCGTAATAATAGGTGTACACCAAACAGAAGCCTATGCACCCAACCAGCTTCGCAGCAAGTCCCTTTATAAACCATTTCTGGTAGAGGGAATTGGACTTGTTTCGTTTTTTGATGGCGTACCCAATGCCCAGGCAAATGCCGAGGTATACGATGGTGAGGAGTACATCGAAGAAGTCCATGGGGCGAAAATACTAAGAGGATATTGGTTTTTCGTCATTCGTTTTTAACGGTGGTATTCAGTGCGCATTGAAAAGTTGAATTCCCTATTTTCGCAAGTAAATATTTGGTTTAGATGAAAAACAGCGCAATCACAGTATTGATTTGTCTCGTCGCAGGTATAGCAGGCGCACAGGACACCACCTGGCACAGCATGGACGGCATTTTATTGCCCGACAAGGTAGGGGCGGATTACTATATGGTGAAGACCAAGGATCCTGATGATTGGGGTATCACCTTATTGGAGGGATGGTATATCAGTGGAGAGAAATATGCTGAGAGCAGTTTTACGGATTACGGTACACCCAATAGGTCAGGAGCGTATAAAGAATGGCATCGCAACGGCAATAAGCAAGCCCAAATTACCTACAAGGACTCGCAGTTTGACGGTGTGCTTGAATCATGGTGGGACAACGGGCAGCAGCGCCGCCGCGATTTGTACGACAAGGGCTTGTTTGTGGAAGGGCAGTGTTACGATGAAGCCGGCAACCCTGTGGAACATTATCTGTTTCAGGTAATGGCGGAATACCCGGGTGGAGAGCAAGAGCTTATGCGATTCCTTCAGACCAATATCACCTATCCTAAGTTCGCCAGAAGAAAAGGAATAATGGGTATAGTAGTGGTCTCATTTGTTGTGGATCAAAACGGAATGATAGGCAATATAAAAGTACTGCAGTCAGTACATCCTCTGCTTGATGAAGAAGCAGTAAGGGTAATAAAATCAATGCCACGCTGGATTCCAGGTTCACTTGAAGGAAAGGCGGTATGTATTCAATATAACCAGCCGTTGCAGTTCAGCCTGAAGTAAGCCGAATTTTTTCAATCTTAATACGTTGTACTTAGTACATAATACATTCTACCCAATCTTTGTATTGTGTGCTTCAAACACTATCTTTGTTAGGCTTGTTAACCATTTGATTTAGAACCACGGTAACGGCGCGCAACAATGGCAACCGTCCTGCCCCCAATGCGTCTGCCAACTGCCTGATGAAAATAGTGTTGCTTATGATGAGAACTGTACATCTTTCCCGCATATTTTTTCCCAATTCTTTGAGCCGGGTGTTGGTTTTTCTGCCCCTGTTCTTAGTTAGTGTGGCCTCGTATGGCCAGTTTGCTTTTTCAGACCAGGCATCGAACTATGGAGGGGTGTGGGCCAATGGAAACAACCAGGGAACTGGATACAACGCCTGGGCAATAACTACCGGGGGTGCCAATGCAGGTACTTTTATTGGAAACCCGGCAGACGGTGGCAGTGGAACTGCGGGAATAGGAACAACTGCCTTTGCATTGTTCGGTCATAGCGGTCAGTTTGTAAATGCCGCGCGCTTTTTTGGCGCTGGTGGAACAAATGTTCCAATGCAAATTGGCGATGTATTTTCTTTTCATTGGGCTATGAATTTCGATTGTGGCACCTCGGGCGCTAAAGGCTTTAACTTGAGGGCTGGAACGACTACAATTTTTAATGTAAACAATTCCAACAGTTCGACCATCTCTACTACCAATGGAAATGCCAATACTACCTATGGCACAGATGCGATGCTAGTTACCCTAACACGCACAAGTTGGACGCAATACAGTTTCTCCATGACATCAAGAAATGGTGGTGCGACTTTTAACACTACTATCAATTCGACCGCTGATATCAATAACATCAATATTTACGTCGGTGCACAGCAGGACAACAATGGCAACCGGAATATTTTCTTCAATAACTTCAATTTCACCAAGGCTGAGCCGTACGAAACCAACTTTGACCTGACGGATCCCAGGACAATGGCAGGTGCATCAAACCTTACCAAAACAGGTAATGGCAACCTTACTTTGAATGCCGCCAACACCTTCACAGGTAATACCATTGTAAACCAAAATTTCCTAATAGTCGGAAATGACAACAGGTTTGGCGCAGCACCAGGCGGAGCTACGGCTGACAAAATTCAAATCGGAAATGGCACCTTGGGCATCAGCGCCAGTATGATAATTAATGCCAACAGGGGTATGACGCTCACCAACACAGGCAGCAGCATAGACGTGTTTGGAGGGCAAACAGCAACTTACAACGGAATCATAGCGGGTAGCGGGACCCATGCGCTTACTAAGGCAGGAACTGGCACACTTATTTTAGGTGGCGCAAATACCTACACTGGAAATACTACAGTTTCGAATGGGGTGATACGTATGACAAACGGATCCGCCCTTGGTACCAATGTTGGCGGAACTACAGTAAATTCCGGACAAGTTGTGGAGTTTTCGGGTGCTTTTGATACGTCTGAGCCATTCATCTTAAATGGTTTCGGAGTTTCGGGCGGTGGTGCTTTGCGCAACATTACGAACAATACAAGAACCCTGAGCGGTCAGGTACTACTTGCATCGGATGCTCGCATTAACAGCGACAATGCTACCTTAAATATTTCCAATATTGACTTGAATGCGAATACCCTATATGTTGGTAGTTCTGGAACGGTAAATTTGTCTACCACCTTATTGAACGGAGGAAAAACATCTGGCGATGGGGCGATTTTTAAGGATGGTACAGGCGAATTAAGACTCAGTGATGCCTTTACCGCACTCACTGGAAATATAAATCTTGTTTCAGGGACAATCAGAATCAATGACAACGCCGCTTTAGGCAACTCCGGTACTCTTTTTATGAGCAACGGAACGATACTGCGTCCAGATAATACTACCAGCAGAAATACACCAAAAAGTGTCACTTTAAATGGCAATGTAACATTGGGTTACACAAGCCAGGGGCTCACACTGAGCGGGAACGTGAATCTGAATGGCGGTACCCGTACAATTACATCCATTTTCGGGAACACCATCAGTGGTCCTATTTCAAATGGTGCACTGACAAAAATTGGAGCGGAAAATTTATCCCTTTCTGGTTCGAATACGTATGCAGGCGATACCCGCATCAACGCAGGCGACCTTACCGCTGCCTCAGCCGGAGCTTTTGGAGGTGGAACGGATGTGTATATCGCAAGCGGAGCTACCCTGACCGTTAGCGCCAGCACCAGCGCAGCTTCAGTCCGTGAGGCCGGGGTTTCAAACAGCGGTACTGCCATTCTTAATACAGGAACGATACTGACCATAAACGGGGCCAACAAAGGCACCTTCTTCCAAAATTCCATTTCAGGTGCGGGTGGTCTCACGATGGCTGGAAGCGGTACCACCAATATGACGTTGTTTGGTGCCCAATCGTACACCGGCGCTACCGCCGTTTCAGGGGCGACCCTTACAACTGGCGTTGCCTTGGCCACAGGCAACCTCACCGTAACAGGTGGCAGCTTTGTTACCACCCTGGCTGATGCACTGGGTGATAACATTCCGGTAACGGTAAACGGAGGCACGTACAATATGGGCGGAAGCGATCAGGTGGGAAGTGTAGCCGGTACAGGTGGCACCATCAATCTTAACGCGCATACTCTCACAACGGGTAACAACAATGCCAACACAAGTTATTCCGGAATTATCGCAGGAAGCGGCGCCATCACAAAAACCGGAACGGGCACCTGGACCCTGGGAGGACAAAATACGTACTCAGGCCTTACCACTGTGGGCTCAGGAGTGCTCTCCCTGGATGGTACGGCTTTGGCAAATAATACTATACCCGGTAACATTCTGATCAACGGTGGCACACTTCAATATGGAAGTACCGCCGACAGTCAGATCGCTGATGCGTCGAACATTACGCTGAGCAGCGGTGCTTTTGATGCAGGCGCAAGAACGGAGACTGTGGCAAGCTTGACCATGACAGGTGGAACCCTGACCAAAGGCGGGAACGATTTGACTTTTAATTCTTCGTCGAGCATCACCGGAGGGAATGTCGTAATGACTTCTACCGGTGGCTACACATTTAATTCAGATTTGACGCTTGGCAATACAGCTATTAACAGCACTGCAACAGGCGGAAGTGGAGGTACTTTCAGGATTGGTGGCACCGTGACTGTAAATGGAGGCACTAATCCGAGCTTTACGAATAGCGGGGGAGGGACATCACTCCGCTTTAATCTGAACAACGCCATTCGTACTTTTAATATAGGCGCAGGCGCAAACCTCACCATCGACTGGCGCATCAACAGTACAACTGCAGGTCTCGGCGGGATAACCAAGACCGGCGCTGGTACGATGACGCTAACCGCGCCTGACAATACGCTCTACACAAATACCACCACCATAACTGCAGGTGAGCTGAGGTTGAACCCGAGCGCTGATGCCGCAATGAACAGCCAGTTTGTTTTGAATGGGGGGGTATTATCTACTGCGAACATAGCGACAGGGCGGGTGTTTGCCAACAGCAGCACTATACTCCTGGCCAACAGTTCTACTATTACCCTGGGAGGCAACGCACATGAGCTTCGCTTCGCAAACAGCAGCGGCGTAACATGGCCAGGCAGCACAACCATCACCATCACAGACTGGGCAGGCACAGCAGGCAATCCGGGCACCAGCGGACGCATCTTTGTGGGTTCAACGGCCGCTCACCTCACCGAAGCCCAAATGAATCGCATTACCTTCACCGGCTACGGCCCGGCCATCTTGCTAAGCACAGGTGAGCTTGTGCCACGTAACCCGGAAATATTTGTCACTGTTCCCGGTGGCATACTCTTCCCCTTCACGACCCCGGAAGGCGGACCTTCTGCCGAGCAGACATTTACCGTAAGTGGCACCCAATTGAATGACGATATTGTGCTCACTGCTCCTGCAGGTTACGAAATTTCTCTTACAAGTGGCAGCGGCTTTACCACCACCATCAATCTGTCACCAACCAGTTTTGAGGTAAGCGCCACCACCATCTACGTTCGTTTGGCGGGCATATCCGCGGGTGATGCCAATGGCAATGTAAGCACCACCAGCACGGATGCTATCACGCAAAATGTACCCCTACACGGGGCAGTTCTTACGGCTGATGCGGTTACAATAAGTTTTGACACAGACGGCCTTTGGTCAACTTCTGCACCACCGCTGTCTTCATACTCCAACGTACACCAGTACAACCAATTTCAGTGGACGTTTACCGGTGGCCCGGCATTGCGTGATGGCACCACTGCCCAGGATGGTTTTCCAATGGGGCTTGGTACCTATGCGTGGCGTCTGCAGGATGGTGGAGGTCCCGACTGGCGTGCCACCTTCGCTCAAGGGGGTACAGTGACCTCTTTCGGATTCAAAGTGCGGCGCTGGGACAATAACCCTGACCCGAACTACACTGTGCAATACAGCACCGACGGGGGTTCTACCTGGTCGGCCGTGCTCGCTACCCTCAACAATACATTCCTCGCCGGTGGGTCTCAATGGAGGGTGTTCAACCACATTCTTGCACCGGTTGTGGATATTGACCCAGGCGATCTGGTAATCCGCGTGCTTAGCTCCGGTGGGGAGCGTATTATGATTGACGACTTTCACTACGATATTGCAGTATGCACCAATACCACTTGGCACTACCGCAGCAGGGTAAGCGGCAACTGGGCCGACTTTAATACCTGGGAGCACAGCGTGGATGGCAACGCACCCTGGACCATCCCCACTTGCGGACCCACAGCCGCTTCGGCTTCTATTGCCATAGGAAATGGGCACACGGTTACAGTAAATACTTCAATCACCATTGATCAAACGGTGATTCAAAACAGTGGCCGGATTTTATATACTGGAGGAAGTATTAACCTTATCAACGGCACAGACGATGATTTGGTGGTGCAAAATGGAGGGGTTTTTGAATTTGCAGGTGGAAATGAGCCCACTTACGAGAATGCTAGCGTCCGCATTCGGGTCCAAACGGGCGGCATATTAAGAGTGTCTAGCAATATCGGTGGAAGTTCAGATGCGCTGGCTGGAAATGGGTCATCCAACAGGGTAATTTATGAGCACCAAAGTATTTTTGACTGGAACAACACCTCACCTTTCTCTACATCTGGACAAATCTATTTTCCAAACGCAGATCAAAACACAATTCCAGTATTCAGACTTTCCCAGAATGTCGGAGTAAACTTAGGTGGATTATTGCCCTTCACAATAAATGGTGTTTTTGAAGCCAATGGAAATTCTACTTGGACAACTTCAGCAAGTAAGACATTCAGAAATGGCATCCAAGGAGTAGGAAATGTTACGCAGGTAGCAGGAGGACAAACATTTTTTATAAATGGACAAACCGCTGTTTTGGGGGGAACAGGTTCGGTATTGACAAATTCAAACGGTTTAATTTTATCTTCAACAACGGTTTGTACATTAACATCTACTAAGGCATTGAATGGAGGTCCATTAAAAATTCAAGGTACCTTAAATGCTGGATCTTTTTCTATTATTGGAAATCATTCAAGCCTTGAATTGAATTCTGGAGGTAGGGTTAATACCACCAACCCAAATGGATTTGCTGGTACTGGTGCTACTTTTCCTGTCACCTCTTTATTTTTTATTAGCAGCACTTCTATTGTCGACTATCAACATATTGGGGATCAAACGGTAACCAGTACTACCAACTACGGCAACCTCATCTTCTCCGGTTCCGGCAACAGGAACATCGGGGGTAATTTCTCCATAGCAGGCAACTGGACCATCAGAGACAACACCGTTTGCAGCGCCACTGCTGCTTCTGTGGTTACGCATGAGCTTAACCTCACCCTGCAGGATGCAGCATCCTTCGCCTCCAATTGTTTTGACAACCTGAGCATCGTGACAAACAACAACTTCAACCAGGTTTACAACGCAACAAATGCCAATCCCATCAGGCTTTTGAACTTCACATCGAACAAAACAACTTTTGACAGATCTTTCCAGTTGGCTGCACCTGCAACCACGCTGGAGGTGAAGAATGCCCTGGCTTTAGGGTTTGTCAGCCTTGCGGATTTCCGCGACAATGGCAATACAATAAGGGTAGGGGGCAATGCCACACTTGAAGGTGGGAGCACAGCCATTTATCTCACTGGTACTTTGGAAATGACAGGTGCTAGCGGCAATGCCTCACAGTTGCTGGAAAGCACACCCGGAGACGTGATAGGCCCTCCACTCAACAACTTCATTGTGAACAGCGGCGCATCCAACGTGGTTTTTTCCCCTGTTTCGGGCCTTGGTAACATCACCATACTCGGCAACCTCAGCATCCAAAGCGGCAACCTGAACCTTCAAAACAACCTGCTTGAGCTTCGCGGCAACTGGACCAACTATGACCAATCCGGTTTTACAGAAGGTTCTTCCATCATTCGTTTTGCCGGGGGCAATGCCCAGTCAGTGACTTGTCCCGGTGGTGAGGTGATGGGCAGGATTGCTGTAAGCAAGTCGGCGGGAAGTTTCACGTTAAACAACAACCTTTCAGTATCGGGTTCCGGGGCTACTTTGGGTTTCTTCACCAATACAGTGCCGGTAAATCTCAACGGCAACATTCTTAGTTTTAATGGCAATGCCGGCACCGTGACTTTCTCTGGTGGCGTAGTATCGTTTACAGGTGCAGCAGGCAGCGAAGTGGAAATCAATACCGCCGCCAAAACCTTCCTTGGCGTATCAAGCGGCTCTTGCCTGATGGACAACGACGTATTGTTGAACCTGCGCACAGGCCTGGATTGTGGGTCAATCGGGATTACTGTAGTAGAGGGAACCATGCAAATCTCCAACAATGGCTTCATTCAGGTGAATCCCCCCCTGTATGCAGACAACTCTACACTGCGTTATGGCACCACTGGTCTATACAACAGGGGCAATGAGTGGAACACCGTTTCCGGAAATATAGGATATCCATACAACGTAGAAGTATTCGGCACCAACCCGCTGAACATGGGAACAGGCGGAACAAATCGCCCCCTACGCGGCAACCTGACGATAGAACAGGGCGGGGCGCTCGATATGCAAACCATGAGCGGCAACCTGGAAGTGCTCGGGAATGTGAGCATAGGCGGCACCACTGCAGGAACCCTTACCCTGAGCTCAGTTTTTGATGGCGACCTGCTGGTAGGCGGCAACCTGACACGCAATGCCACCTTTGGCAACTTCATCCAAAACAACCGCGAAGTAATGATGAACGGTGTGGGCAATGTGCAGCAACTGTTCAACGTAGATGATTTCAATTACCTCGCCATCAACAACAACGGTGGCTCGGTGCTGATGAATACGGATTTTACCATTAACACCAGGTTGCGCCTGCTCAATGGCACTTTGAACCTGAACGGAAACGATGTGGTGATGGCCAACAACTCCCTGGTCCTTCGCGCGGCAGCGGCGGCCACCATGAGCGATGAGCCTGTAACACTCGGCACGGACAAATACAATGTGGAGTACCAGAACGCCTCATTCACAACAGCTTTTGAATACAGCACAGTTGCAGGTGCAGTACGCGATGTTACAATCAGTGGCAATATTACCACTACACTTGAGGGGTCAAGACGTTTTGACGGAAGTCTCTACCTGCTCTCCGGCAACCTGAATCTTGGTGGCCATGTACTTACTGCCTGGGGCCGCAGCGCCGACCTGATGGTATATTCCGGGGAGATACACTCTGATGGCGCAGGTGCCCGTCAAATTACCGGACCGGCTTTGAGTCGGCTGGATATCATCGGTGAGGGTGGTGTTGATGCAGCATTCAGAACAAAACAATTCACTTCTACCTTTGGCGCTTCACTCGATATTGGCCCCAACGTAGAAGTGCGCATGGGCAACGGGGGTGTGAACTTTGGACCGGGTAGCCCTGTAACCATATTCGGAGTACTGTCGGTGCTAAGTGGTGGCTATGCCATAGACAATTCATGCCGCTATGCGGATAATGCTGTTTATCCGGCGGGTTCAACACTGAGGTTCGCAAACGGCTTTGACTATCAGGTTCAAGCGGGTGACTATACCTGGGCTGCGGGCAGTATCATTTCAGGATTGCCCGGTATTCCGTGGAATGTTGTTGTAGATGGTACCGGTTCACGACTTGAACTTTTTAATACCCGTGCCGTGCGCAATAACCTGACCATTAGCAATGGCGCCGAAGTGGAATGTATCGTACCTGATTTTTTCGGCGATCTGAATATAGGCGGTAGTTGGTCCAACCACAATGAAGTGGGTTTTGTGGAAGGCAATACCAACGTTGTGTTTGACGGTACAGGCACGCAGAATATTACCTGTCCCGGCGGAGAAGTGTTTAAAAGTGTGGAATTCCGGAATTCCGGTCAGAAGGTCCTCAATAACAATATAGCAACCACCGACTTTACCATTGGTGTGGGTTCCGGCACCGTGCAGGCAGGAAGTCATACGATCATCGTTGGCGAGTACTGGCTCAACAATCAGGGCCAAAATGCTTTCAATGAATCAACAAGCACCGTAATCTTCAACGGCAGCACCGCAGTGAATACCATCGACGCCAATGGGGGAGAAGGCTTCTACAACCTGATCATCAACAACACTTCGGGAGTCATTGGGCTCACACTGCTCGATGAAATACGCATAGGCAATGCCATGACTTTTACCGATGGCATTGTGAACACAAATGGCCATGAGGTGGTATTTGAAAATGGCAGTTCGTATTCGGGTGCCGGGGCGCAGAGTTATGTGAATGGGGTGGTGAGGAAGGTTGGATTCGATGGCACGAACTACTTTGAATATCCCGTGGGGTATTATGATGCCACGGACCCTATGAACATCGTGAATGTCTATATGCCTGCCGGGGTGCGCGCAATCAGCAGCTCTACTTCGGCCGCCTATACTGCACGGTATTTCCATGAAAATCAGAATCCTGCTTATAGCTCTGGAAATAACAAGCCGCCGATGAGCCTGCCTCTGACTGAAGTTTCTACATGCAATTATTGGGATATCGTGAAAATTCCAGGCTCACCCAATGCTGATGTACGCCTTTATTGGAATGAAGCCAGTACCTGTTATGACGTATCGAACCCTTCCGTGCTGGCGGTAGCCCACTTTAATGTAGCGCAATGGGAAACAGTTGGAACACCCGTGGTAAATGTAATTAGCGCCAACGACCAAGGATATACACAGACAGGTCCATTCAGCACTTTCAGCCCCTTCACCATCGGTTCATCCGGTCCGGGCAACGTCCTCCCCATCACCCTTCTCTCCTTCAATGCAGAGGTGAATTCGGTGAAATTGGTAGACGCCACCTGGGTAACCGCGAGCGAGGTCAACAACGACTACTTCACCCTGGAGCGCAGCCGCGACGGGCAAACCTGGTTTGGGGTGGGCACCGTGCAGGGCGCCGGCAACAGCAGCACCACCCTCGACTATCTGTACACCGACGATGCGCCCTTTAGCGGTACTTCATACTACCGCCTTAAGCAAACCGATTTCGACGGTGCATTCACCTACAGCGAGGTGGAAGTGGTGCATATCGATGCCAATGATGGCAGCGACTATGGCCTGCACAAGGTGTTCCGCACCGAGTCGGCACTCGACTTTATCTACACCGCTTCTGCGCCCTACCTTACTGTGGAGATCTTCGACATCAGCGGCCGCCTTGTGTTTGGTGACGTCCTGGAGAACATCGAAGGTCAGAACCGAAATTCTCTGGACGTGAACGTTGCAAGGGGTGTGTATGTGCTTCGCCTTTCCGACGGACAGAGGGAGGAGAGCTTGCAGTTTTTCTATTAGGGTAGGGGCGAAGCCCCTGTTTTTGTTTTTTGGTTTTTGGTTCGTTTTTCAGATACACGATCATCCCCCTTCGAAGAAGAACTGCCGGCACTAGCGATTTTTCCGGAAGAACTTATTGAGCACAAACGCATTCCATCTCACCCAACATTCTCCCGGGACCCCAGTCCCCCTTTGGAGGGGGGCAGGGGCCGTGTGCTGCCCCGTTTGCGCCGCATGTACCATCTTCTGTTCCGATCATAATCACCTACGGCGCTGATGCACAAGGCGCATTTATACCCCACGGTTTCACCGTGGGCTACCCATTTTCAACCCCGCTGCTGTTGTTTGCATAGTAAAGGAAATTCAGCCGTGCGAAACGAGGAGTAAAAGACCACTAACAACCAGCGTTTTCATTACTTCGCATTGAAAACTATATGATTACAGTGATATTCAAAGCATCCATTTCTAAAACTACTTTGCCCTCTTCAAATAGACTGGTAAGTTTTTCAAAATTGGCTTCAAAGAGCGCTTTGAGTTGGCTGTTTTTGATGTTGCCAGTGGTTAAAACCAATATTTTTTCAGGTTGACCTTTCAAAATCCTGATATTAACAAAATCGCTGTCTTTCGTTATGACTATCCTTTTGTCTTCCCGGGCTATCTGAATAATGCCAATGTCTGAAGTGTTATTCTTCTCTGGTAAGTCCAGGGTATGAATGGCATTATGTCCGCGTTGGTTTAGCCAATCACAAAGTGATTTGGGCAATTGCGCATCCACTAAAAATCGCATCAGGCGGCCTTTACTTTGGTGACGCTTTTTACTTTGGAAAGAGCCGCTGCAAATTGCAGACAGGCGAGGATATCTTCATCTTCAAGATCTGGATAATCTTTCAGGATTTCTTTGTTTTTCATACCCGATGCGAGCAATTCGAGTATGAGTGAGACAGGATATCTCATATTGCGAATGCATGGTTTACCAAACAAGATTTCTGGATTCAGCGTAATACGATCGAGTAAGTTAGGTACCATCATTTATGGTCAGAATATATCTGAAAAGTATTTGATTACAGATTAAATGTACATAATAGTTTCGGTTGATTCCTATGTTCTTCCATCGTTTTTTTTTAAAGGTACTTGGTTTTAGTTGACAGACTTTTTTTCGGTAGACGCAAATCCTCTCCCACGCTAATAACGAATAATCATAAACCGGGAACGGCGAAGCCCCTCTTTTTGGTTGTTGTTTTTTGATTGTTGGTTCATTATTCGGATACAAGATCATCCCGCTTCGAAGAAGAACTGCCTGCACGAGCGATTTTTCCGGAAGAACTTATTGAACACAAACGCATTCCATCCCACCCAACATTCGCCCGGGACCCCAGTCCCCCTTTGGACGCAAAGTTACAATCAGTCTACCCCCACGCCAAGGCTAAAAACGAATCACCATAAACCATGAACGGCGAAGGCATATGGGATTTTTATGGCGCGATGGCTTCCGGTTCTCACCCTTACATCTTCAAAGCAGCACCTCCCGCACGAGCGATTTTTCTGGAAGAACTTATTGAACACAAACGCATTCCATCTCACCCAACAAACTCCCCGGACCCCAGTCCCCCTTTGGAGTGGGGCAGGGGGATGACCCACTTCGAGGGAAAGTTACAATCAGTCTACCCCCACGCAAAGGCTAAAAACGAATCACCATAAACCATGAACGGCGAAGCCATATGGGATTTTTATGGCTCGATGGCTTCGGTTCCTCACCCTTACATCTTCAAAGCAGCACCTCCCGCACGAGCTATTTTTCTGGAAGAACTTATTGAACACAAACGCATTCCATCTCACCCAACAAACTCCCGGGACCCCAGTC
>JBGTBE010000096.1:0-12291 GCA_041749535.1 Cryomorpha sp.
ATTACACGCCCTTGAAGAAAGGCTGAGTTCTGAATCAGTTTTTTACTTTGCAGCTCTTCAAACTGCACTTTTCAGGAGACTGACACTGAATTACTATTCAGGTCGTTACAATTTAGGGGAGAGATATTCAAAACTACTAAATGGGAAGTTAGAAACTATTCCCTACGGTGAGACGATACAGGATTTGCAGTTCTTGTTTGACCACAGCACCAAACTATTGGACGGAATTGCAGCCCGTTTAAGCTCCCATCAGTCTATTTCAGAACAAGAAAGGGAGTTAATCATGGAATTTCGTTTTAATAGAAAGCAGCTTACTAGTTCACAACAATTCAAGAACGACATAGTATTTAGAAGTAGCAAACGTTGTGCTCATGAATTCAAAGTAATTCGCATTGGTGTTGTCTATTCATATTACAAGTTACTAGAGTATCAAGAAGACTGGACGAACTTTCCAAGAAATATTCAATTGAACAAAACTACTTTTCTGATAAGTCTTGGCAGAATCCTGCATGTCTTTAATAGGCATTTCAGTCCAACCATGAAGTTCCAAACTGATAAATCGCACTTTAGGTCTGATTTCATAATGCCTGATGACCTACCTGACGTTATAGAAGAAGTGGTTCAATTGCGTGACAGGATTTCCCCTCTTTATGCTTCAAAATATACCATTCACTTTCGGAGAAAAAATCAATGTTGCACGATACTTCTGAACGAAAAAAAAGGGGTTTTGCAGATTGGAACAATGTATCCTGAGTACGACGAAACGAATTTTAATTTGCTGACTTATAATTTGCAGTCAAACCTGGTAGGTGAATTTGAAATATTCGTGTAGGCAAACAACAACTCCACTTAAGTTCCATCTAGAGTATTGCAGTTCAACATACCTGAAAGAAAATGTTGAGAAGTGAAGATTTCTAATAGATGGACTTTCTAATTATTTGTCTCAGCTTTTCGAATCAATCCACACTCCATGTACCTGCTTGGTTCGAAGGTAAGAGAATTGCGTGAAAACGCAGAATGCCTTCTCAGGCGGGTTGCGATTCACCTAAGTATTGATACTGCTCTGGTATGAAAGATTGAACATGGTGAGTGATACTCAACCCGTTCATAGAGGGTGGCGCTTGCATATCTTTACAAAGACGACAAAGGCCAGCTCTTTGCGCTCTGACTAGCCGATAAGGTGCAGTTAACGTTGAAGGGAACCAAGATTTCTACAAAGCGCTTAAGCTGACATGGCTGCAGGATAGAAAGGAATGAAAGGACTTAAACTCACCGACAACTCCACATAGACATACCATATTGGTATAGTGCTCCACAACCTGCTGAGATATCCTTCGCTCATTTCTCAAGAGAAGTATTCTTCTTGCGACTTTTTTTCGATGCTGAAGCTTGAAAAACACAGTCAGTTTTCATAGTTATTCGACTTAGCTGATTATTTTTGCAGCTCTAAAACAACTATTATGAGAAAGGTAATATTCTTATCTGCAGTTTTTTTTATTGGCTGCAGTCCAGCGATCAGGCAGATAGGTAGAGTGAACATGATTTCACAAAGAAATGTTGATCCCAACATGAATTATGAGCAATTAGCGAGTTACTCTGGCGGTGCAAAGTCAGAGCTAAAAAAATCTAAAGCAGAAAACATCGAAGATGCGGTGGATCAAACAGTTCGAAAAGTTCCGGGAGGCGAATTCTTAACGAATGCTAAGATATACGAGATTGACGGTAAGTACTTCGCAGTTGAAGGTGATGTATGGGGTATGAAGGGAAATGTTGCACATAGAGGTTTTAAGGTAGGAGACAAAGTCACCTGGAAAGTTGGGGCTGGAGTCTTTAGAAGTGGAGTTGTTAAAGCATTAAAAGATGATGTAAACTGTTATGTCTTGACGGATGCCGGTGACACTGTTGAAAAGAAGTATGACGAAATATCCAAGGCTGAGTAAACTTCTTAGGATTGTTTGAATTTCATTTCTGGCATTGGCCAAAAAATCTATTGATTGGTCAATCCACAGAATACGCCCTAAGGCTTTTCTCAAACAATACCTTTGAGTTTGACCTAATACATCGCCATAAATATCATGAAAAAGCCTACCATCTTTGACGAAATGCTCGCCGATCTTCATGCCAAAGGCTTTCGAAGTGAAGACGAAATAATGGAGTACCTTATGAATCCTGCCGGCAAAGCACATGTAGATCCTTCCAGGGAAGCGCCTGTTTATCTTTCGCGCAAAACGGTGGCCTTGAAGCTCGTGATGCAGGCCATGAATGAAGATGATCCGGAAAAGGTGGAAGGCCTGCTTGCCGAAGCACTGATGAATGACCCTGAGTGCATCGAGGCCTATGAGAGTATGGGGTATCAGGAGCAGTTGCCATTTTTCGCAACCGTGTGGTTTGAGAAGGCCATACGCCTGGGAGAGAAACAATTTGGGAAGATGTACCGCCGCTACCACGAAGGCAGCCTCTGGCAATATCCCGAAACGCACGCTTACCTGCATTCGCTCAACCGCTATGCAGAGTGCCAATGGGCTGTGGGCAACGCAAAGGAAGCCATACGCACCTACAAAGACCTGCTCGCACTAGACCCCGACGACCACCAGAGCTGTCGATGGAAGATGATCGCCAACATGATGCAGTCCTTTGACTATGGGGGCATGCATAAAGCCTTTCAGCAATACAAGGATGATGGCAAAGCTTTCGCCAAATACCTGTCCTGGCTGGAGCGCTCCATCTTCAGGGATAAAAAACTAGCGGAGCAACTGTTCGCAGAAGCCACAGCCCGCAATCCATCTGTGCCCGGCGCTGTAATCTCACATGCAGATATAGAATATATCTACGACGACTTTCAGCCCGGCAGCAAAGAAGAAGCGGGGTATATTGCGTCATTCATTGCACAGATTTGCGAAAAAGATCATACCATTATGAGCACGCTCAAGAAGTACGAGCGGAGTCATAGACCGGACAATAAATCGATGCGGCGCATCAAATAAGTTCGGGAATCCTCGACAATTGCTGTTATCCGCAACCAGCCGGATGAAGCCCACTCCATCACTACACCGATCAATACATCGTACTATGCCGTGAGCGCACAAGGGATTTTAAAGAGTGGTTGGATAAGTAATATTTATAAGGACTTTAAGAAAAAAGATCTCTGATTGCGAAATTACCTCCGGAATTTATATTTTTTCTAAATTCATGTTCGTCATATTCATACAATACCATCAAACGATATCATTTGTTACTATCAAATGATATTGCATTTTTGTATTATATAAAATCAAAAAAAGATCAGTCAGGGCTTGCTGGAAGAAGTAATAGAAAGTCAGAATGCGGTTTGGCTGAAAGAAGATAACAGCACCAAGTGTGAGAAACTCTCGGAAATCAAGCTGCACAAAGGTTTTGCAAGCATCATAACGGGCATAAGACGCTGCGGAAAAAGTACCCTATTGAGGCAGCTATTGCCAACAGTTTCCGGAAAAATACTGTTTCTGAATTTTGAAGATCCCCGATTGTCTGCCTTTGAAAAGGATGATTTCCGACGCCTTGATCAGACGCTGAAAACGAGAAAAGTAAAGAATCTCTATTTTGATGAAATACAAATGCTCGACAGTTGGGAGCTGTATGTTATGCGATAGATTTGGGACTGTTTACGCACAACTCCATTATATTCACAGAAGAACGGGGAAGGCGCCTGGAGAATCTCGTATTTCTACATTACCGAAGGCAGGGAAAGGAGCTTTTCTATTTTAGTGAAAAAAAGGAGTGCGACTTCATCGTATTCGAAAAAGGAAAGGTTAAAGAAGCCGTGCAGGTATGCCATGAACTAAACGAAGACAACCTAAAAAGAGAAATAGAAGGATTGACCGAAGCCCTCGATTTTTTTGGGTTGAAGCAGGGCACTATAGTTACCTTCGATCAAGCCGATTACTATCAGGTTGACGATAAGGAAATTGCACTGATACCTGTGCGGGAATTTCTTTTGAAATGAAAACAGTTGAAGTGACCGCGATGAAGGCAGTTCATACGGCGCCATCCTTGTGTGGGCTATGCGTACAGGATTTCTCCAATTTTTACCTTCAGCCTGCTATGAAGCTCCGGTTGTTATTGGCATTGATTTGTGCATTGTGCTTCTGAGGCGGGAGGAAGACGCTCCACGCGACAGGAGTCGCGCGGTAGCGGTGAATTTTTTCCCACGCGACAGGAGTTGCGCGGTAGCGATGCGGCATCTCTGCGCGTTATCGATTGAGATTTAAGAGGGTTTTGCCAATTTGATTTCGCAAAGTGGGTTGCACCTTCACGCCATCGGCAAATTTGATCCATTGATTTACAGTGGCATTTATTTCATCAATGGTTTCGGCTGCTTTTTTGAACCGTATGGAATTTCCAATAACAAGTAAATCGGCCTTCGTAAAATCTTTCCGCTTGCCATTGATGCTGAGTGCATGCTGACTGACCCACTGACTGCCGGGCCTGTAGGCATGGCAGAGGTCGTACGCCGGGGCCAATTCCCACTTGCCTCCCTGCTTCAATACAAAGGAAAAATTCTTGGTATGGTCGTCGCAATTTCGGGCTATTACATTGAATACCATCCTTCTGAACATCTGCTCTGCGTCGGCGTAGGAGAGCTTCAATTCCCGCATACATTGAAAAAGCTGTTCGTAACTGAAACTATTCACCAGGTTGTAATCGAAGTGCTTCAATGCACAAAAAGTTTGTACATGGTGTTTCTCCTCTGCACCCGCTCTGTCAAATCGCTTGGTCATAAAATGTGCCCTGCCATTCTCTTCCAGCAACTCTGAAGGCATCATTTCTATACCGCAGGCTATGGCCATGTGGTAATAGGCCATTTCTACCCTGCCGTATCCATGGGTGCTGCCCAGTTGCACATCGTTTACCCCATCAAGTTTGAGTAGCCAATGTTCAAAGCCATTGGGTGCTTTCGTTTGCCCCGACTTTACTTCTCCCGTTTTTTTATTCCAGGCAATCACTGCCTTGGGGCGAGCCCCACCTGCTGAAGTACCGATTTTTAGAATCTCTGCTACCGCTTGCTCTTCCTCTTTGTTGAGATTGGTGGCGAATGCACCGCGCTGCTCCAGCATTTTTTGAGCGGTGTAAACCAGCCGGTCTATTTCTATGGAAAAAGTCCGTTTGGGCTCCTTGAGCACGGTGGGCTCAAATTCGAGCGCACCCATGCCTCGGGTTCCTATAAAGCAGAGCATTTCTACCGGATTCATACTGTCCTGTGCCATCCCTTGTTGTGCCAGCCAAAGGTTGATCAGTTGGTTGCCGTATTTGTCTGGCAAGGCATCGGCCAATAAACCGGGTAAGCCTTTAAATGTATCGAATGTTGAATTTTTATCTTTTTGGAGTTCAGGAAATGAAAATTGATTTCGGTTGTCTTTAATTGACATTTTAAGGGGTGCAAGGTCCCATTGTGTTTGCCTGAATTGGGGGTGGTATTCAAATGTGGCAAGTCCCCTGTCTGTATCCCAGGCTACAGCACCCACTTGTTTTCCCCATATTTTTACTTCTGCTACGGTCATCGTCTACCAGTCTGAATCTTCTGAATGAGGGTCGGTTTTGCCTGCTTTACTTCTGGCCCTTTGTCGTTTTTGCTTTTGCATTTTTGCCAAAGCCAGTGGGCTTACAGTTTCTCTTACTTCAAATGCCGAGAGTACCTGCAATTGATCCAATACCCTCAGTACCTGTATAAGGGTAGTTACGGTCACCGTTTCTCCTCTTTCGAGCAAGCTCAGTGTAGAGCGGCTGATGCCGGCTTCAGTCGACAGTTCATCCTGGGTTTTATTCTGCTCCATGCGATGGTGCCTTACAAATAGCCCAATATATTCCGCCAAGCTCTTATCGCTCATTGAAGCCCATTCTTTGAATGATATATCAGTCATAAAGTTTGATATAATGGTTTAGTGAATGTTATATCATGCAAATGTAACGCTATTTTAGGAAAAAAAAATAAAATGAATGAAAAATCATTCATTAAGGTATTAAATTGTGCTTAGTGAATGAAATATCATTCACGTAGAACCAGAAATTGCTGAATTATTCCTGATGCTGATGGCCTGACCACAGCAATTTGGCCAGCAACAGTTCACTATTTTTTGCGAGGGGAATGCCCATTTCTGTAGATCGAAGGGAGGCATGTCTGTATTCGGACATCTTGATATTCGCCATTTGCGCGGTCATTGCTTGCACCATTCCGGGAATAAGTTTTATCTCTATTCAGGATTTTCAAAGTTCCACCGGGCACCCTCATCCCAATCTTTTCTGGAATTGCCATAGCGGGGATATCCCTTGTTCTCTTTCAGCATTTTTGACAGATGCATGAGGTTATAGGTCATAAAGGTGGTGTTTCTGTTGGTGAAATCATTTTCTGAAGCTTTGGATTCTTTATCCATGTAGCTGGGGCCCGGACCTGCTTCACCCACCCACCCGCAATCAGCCTGCGGAGGAATAGAATATCCGATGTGCTGCAATGAATACAATATACCCATGCCGCAATGTTTTATTCCATCTTCATTTCCGGTAATGACGCAGCCACCCACTTTCCCGTAGTACAAGTACTGTCCTTTCTTGTTCATTTCTCCGCTCATGCCATAGAGTCTTTCAATAAGCATTTGTGCAACTGAAGATTTCTCACCGAGCCAAATGGGAGTTCCAATAATGAGAATATCTGCTGAAAAGATCCTTTTGAACAATTCGGGCCAGTCATCTTTTTCCCAATTGTATTTTGTCATGTCGGGATATACCCCTCTTGCAACATCATAATCTACAAGTCTCAGTTGGTCAACTGCCACCCCTTCCTTCTCCATTATATTCAGGGAAACATCCATTAACCCTTGCGTATGACTTACTTCCGGTGATCGCTTCAGCGTGCAATTCACCAACATTGCTTTGAGTCCTGTAAAATCGATTTTGGCCATATTGCTTTGTTTTTTGTAATACCCTACTGTTTGATCCAAACCATTTCTGAAAGGAGGTTTCTTTTAGCCTTCCTGCATAAACAGGATTGGTTGAAAGATCCCAAAATTCAGTCAATAGAATTTGGAGATTCACACAGAATTTTGGTTGTTGGTGACTGCCTTTCTTATTTCTTTTTCCAAAACTGCCACCATTTTTTCTTCTTAATAATACACACTTCACCTAGTAAAGCATGTTCTCCCTGAATTATTAAAAGTTCCATTGTTATAGGCAAATTTTTGCTTTTTATAATGATTTCGGTATTTTCATAACCTATGTACATAACCACCAAAGTTATCTCTTCAGTTAATAAACTTTCAGGAATTACAAGCCTGAATTTTCCATGAAGGTCTGTTGCTACTCCTGTCTTCGTGTCTTTAATTAAGACCGATGCAAATGGCAAAGGTTCTTTTGAATGTGCATCAAAAATCTTTCCATGCACAACATTTTTTAGACTGTCTATTATTGTTTCTTTCGGTGTCTGTAATTGTCTTCCTGCTAACTCTTTATTGTCAATAGAGGAGATAATTTCTATTTGTGAAGAAATTCGGTCTGCTGCATATGAATTACCTGTTGTCCCAATAACTAAAAGTCCTGCAAGTATTTTATAAAGTCGTGGGTTGTTGGTTGGATGATTGATTTCTAAAAGCCGGTTAAGTTGTTGTGGTGTCAAACGACCACAAAGTTTGTCTGATGTCTTTTCAACAAATTGAATGATTTCAGTGTCTGTCAATTTTGTGAAGTCAACAACAGTTTTAGAACACTGCGAACAAAATTTTCCAATGTCAGTTTGGGTCATTGCAGTCCATTCCTGTCCACACGGCTCTTCAATTTTCAGTATGTAGTTCTGTCGATTCATAAAATTGCCCATATAGTCGGTCCATCCTAAATACCCTACCCACAGTCCTAAACTAAGCACAAAATTCCACCTGAATGGCACCCCGGCTAAAATTCTCCGTATCGGATAGAGCAGGTACACGGTGCACCCCAACGCGGAATCCTTTAAAAAAGGAGTAAAATGACCCTTTGAAGCCTTTAGACTTGGTTAGCTGAACACAAGTGAAGTAGCTCTTAAGCACTTCGGGACCGATGATGGACATGATTCTCCCTAAGTTGCACACAGTGAAGATCAGCCCCACATCGGCGCTGGCCATGTCCATGCCTTGTCGCGAGCGCACGAAATAAAATCCACATTGTCGTTTGATAATTTCAAAAGGATGTTCTACGATGGCCTTCCGTTTTCGCCCTGACCTGCCTGGAACCCGCAAACTGCCAGCGGCAGGTTATGTACAAACAGATCAATCACACGCATTTCAATTTCAAGGCCTATCATCTCTTCCAGTGAGCGCGGAATCAGGGGCGCCTGGTTGCGGGGATATTCTATGATGTAGTTTATCCGATGATGATATGTTCTTTAGCAGTCGGATAGATTGCCCGAGATTATGCGTTGCACTTACCTGCATTTTTCCGGTGGGCAATTCATAGGAGAAAATTACTCCAAAACCCTTCATCATGAATTTTATACGCACGAAACCCCTGCTTCCGTAAAGGTGATGTTATGCGGTCGGCTTTCTATTTTTTCTTGATTTTCGATATTGTTTGTCCAATGGATTTAGTCGGTTTGTCCATATCCTTGATTGCAAATTCAATGGCTTCTTGTATCAATGCTTCTACTTTGGAGTTTCTGTAATCGCTTGTTTTCTTTACGTCAATGTGCCTAATTAAATTTCCTGTTCCTGTTAAGAGTTTATTAGGGTCTTTCAAAAGTGTCCCTTTGTTAAACCCCAAGTTGAGGTGGTTAGTATAAATTGGTAACATACAAAAAGCGTCTGAAAGCTTGTCAGAAATTGAAAATACTGCTGTCAGCGCGTGGGTGTGATAAAGGAGTTCATTACTGTCAGGATACAAATCCAAAATGTATTCTCGCAGGTCTATAAACAACGCTATTACTTCCTGGTCTTTAGGGTCCAAAAAGAATTGAAAGTCTGCATGGATTGGTCGTAAAGTTTTCATCTCGCTGAATTGTCATATTGCATGCCGCAAATCAAATTTCCTTCGGTGTCCAAAAACTTGGCAATGTAACCTACATAAGGGATGGTTGTCTTTGGCATTAGAACCTGTCCGCCATTACTTTTTACTTTTTCAATAGTTTCATCAACATTCTCAACGCCTATTGTGCATTCCAAACCAATGATTTTGTCAGGAACAGGTGAATATTTTCTTGATTGCATGGCTCCAATCAATTCTCCATTTTCGGACTTGTCCGCCTTGATTTGCAAAAAGTCATCTTGACCATAAGCGTTGAAACCCCATTCAAAAACTCCCTCGTAGAATTTCTTTGCCCGGTCTATGTCGTCAATGTGAATGGCAAAATGTGTCATCTTGTTTTTCATATTTCTCTATTTTGATTGTTAACGTGTCGTCTTTTAAGCTGCCGCACAACGGCAAATATATGCTCAGGGCGGTCCATAGGGAGCACAATCGGGTATACAGTGGTGTACTTAGTTTTATTTTCTTTTTTCAAGATATATAAGCCTCTCTTTAAGGTTGTAGGTTATGTTAAAGTCAAGCAATATTTTTTGGCCTAATAGTCCATCAGCCAAGCTATTCTTCCGACTATTAATAGGATCAACTTCGAATGTAACCGGAACATTTTTCCACTTCATATCTCCAAAACCTATTTCTGAAACTTTACCACTCACGTTGGTTACTATTGTGGAGTCGGCTCCGAATCCTTTTACTGTCTTTTGTCTTTTCTTTGAACTGATGAGTTGATGCTCTTTGACAATTTTATTATGAAAAGTTAGATAATTATCTGCCCCAGTATCTATTTGTAGATTTAGCGTAATGCTTTCAGATTGATTTTTAGGGACAGTCTCAATAAAAATTCCAAACAAATTCGATTCTAAAGTGGTCAATTCGATGGTTTTTGCATTTCCTTGGAATACATAGTCAATGGGAGAATAGAACCTAATTTCTTTCTCGTCTATATTTGTTTCAGTAATAAATTTGGCAAGTAAATCATAGCCGATAACGCCATCAACATTGGTTTTCAGATATTTAGTTAAATGAGATAAGTCCATCAGCACCAGTGTGATATCTTCCAGAATGATTTTTTCACCTATTTTCAGTTCATTGAATGCAGATTCTTTAGAAATCAAGGATTTTCCCGAAGTATTTATTTTGGATTCTCCAGTTAGCTCAATTGAGCGTTGTTGAGCAATATCGGTATCTATAACTGTAATCCCAGCTCCTGTGTCAAACCAAAAATTAAGTGGTCTACCATGGTTGTTTACCGTGACTTCAACGAATATGTAATTATCGGCAAATTTTATAGGTACTGCTTCAATTAATTTTTGACCATATCCTTTAATACATAGGAGTAGGAATATTGGTACCAGTATGTTTTTCCTCATGATTCAAAATTTGTGCAAAACGTCAGTCCGTCTGTAAACTCTCCCTGCACACCCAAAACTAACAGAAAATATCAAACCCAAATCCTTCTGATTGAGATTCTCGAAGCGTGTCGAATGTATTCCACATGGAAATGAGTAGAAAATCTGTGCTAAAGTGAAGTTTGTCTGATTGTAGTACTGCATGCTGCCAGAAATTCTATCGCAATGGTAAAGACAGAAATGTCGCTTTACTAATACCATGGAAAACAAGCCACTAGACCACCCGGTGGAGCCTGTCCTGAGCTGAGTCGAAGGATGCAACAGCTTTTTTATTCCATGCCTTTCAGGCCGCACAAAATCCTAGTTGCAAGCCAGTGGCTTTTTTCATTGGTTCTTTATTCGGATATTTTTTCAATTTGGCCATTGATATTACATGAGGCTTTTACCGTGTTATAAATTGTTCCGAATTTCTCAATATTCTTTTTGAGTAGTTCAATATTTAGGTTGTTGTCTTGACTGTACACTTTCAGCTCATAATTCAATTCGTTCATGCTTGGCGGTTTTTCAAGACGTGTGGCACTGACTGTTAATTCGGCTTTTGAGTATTCATAATGCATTAAATGTGAGAATCGTTCAACATTTTTAAGAATACAGGCAGAAAATGATCCCAGGAATAATTCGGCTGGGTTCGGTAATTTATTTGCTGATTCAGGTGTAATTCCAAAGACAATTTCCGATTCCTTGATTCTTATAGAAGCAGTACTTTTTGAAGTTGAGAAAGCTTTACTATAATACTTCATGGTTAATGTTTTTATTCAGCTTGTGGCTAATGCTCACTGTAAGGTGCGTATCCCGAAGGGTATGCACTTTACAAAATGTGTGTGCCTTGAATGGTAAATATAGATTTCTTTTGAAAGAAATCCCAAAGGGTGTATGTCCCTAAAACGCTGGGGTCCCGTTCGGCAGTTAAGTAAGTCGCAAGGTGGCTACTCGTGAAGCGCGGTTACTTGAGGGCCGCAGGACGCTGCAACAACATTGTTCCGCAATGGATTATATGCAACTGCAGGTTGAGAGCGTAGCTCGCTTACGCACCGTGGTGTGAGAGGCGCACTCCGTCCCTATATAGGGGCGGAGCCGTATACTCGATTGTGGTGTCGTTGTTTATATTATGAAAATAGTTTTTACCATTGTTGAAACCTAATTCCTACTTGTTTATCTAAAATTGCGAATTCTTTTGCTCCCCAAGGTCTCTTTGTAATCTTGTTTAGATTTGGGTGAAGTAGATGAGGATGAGAAAACATAACAGCTGAAAATACTTCTTCAATATTATTTGTTTCAAGCCTTAACTCTGGGTAATGCACTTTAGCTAATTTTTTATCTTGAAATACCATAATTCTTATTCCGTCTTTACCTAATACACAGTATGGTTGTGATGCGTTTAAATCTTGGTGTTCAATTGTAAATTTCAAACAATCCACAAATAATTTCAGACCGTCTGCAATGTCAATATAGAACACACTTGGTACTAACTTTGAAAAATTCATATTTGCATTTCTAAATTTTAATTATTACACTTTTTTGTTTTAGTCTTTTTTCAATAACCGCTAACGTTCAAGGCTAAGAAACGTGCGGATTTAGGAACACGAATCTTTCTTCCTGTATCGAAATTTCATTGAATGTACAAATTCTCATCTTTAAGTAGAAGCCCGCATGTTTTCTTAGCCATTGTTGGGGCGTCGTGCTTATTTAAATTCTTCTTCTGTTATTGTCGTTTTGTAAAGTCCTTCGTTAAAGTTCCAGGATGAGTTGACCAGATAATCTCTTGTTGATGTTAATGTGTCAGCTTTGTTAACCAAAAATTCCTTCAGGTCGAATGATACGTCTTCGAAATAAGGTCCTTTCGATCCTTCTACTCCATGGTCGGTGA
>JBGTBE010000097.1:0-46343 GCA_041749535.1 Cryomorpha sp.
TGCCAATAGCGGGATACTGCCCGGCGAAGGGGGTCTCTACACCACCGATTACTTGTTAAGAGGTACCTATCAGGCAGACCCCACCTCGGGGATACTGGGTTACGAAAACCCAAAAACCGTGTTTAACATAGACCACCTGGGCAAAACCCAAATTGGAGATTTCCCCATTGTACCGGGCGACGACTACCTGGCGGTGCGCTACAGCGCCGGGGTCTACAACAGCACCACCGAGTACTTCAGGCTTCGCTTTGCCAACAATAACCACGAGCTGTTTTGGGTGAGCAACAACAACCGCAACTTCAGGTTCAGGAACAGCAATACAGGCGCCATACCCCTTACCCTGAGTCCTGCGGGAAAGGTGGGAGTGAATACGAGCAATTTTGTTGGCACCCACAGCCTATATATAGAAGGCACCACCATCGCCGAAGAGATATTTGTGAAGCTCAGTATGAACTGGCCGGACTATGTATTCACCCCCGCGCACAAGCGCATGCCGCTTCAGGAGCTTGACAGGTACATCAGCATTCATAAGCGCCTACCCGGTATGCCGGCGGCAGAAAAAGTAGCAGCAGATGGGATAGAAATGGGTGAAACGGTGCGTTTGCTAACCGAGAAGGTAGAAGAAATAACGCTTTACCTGATCGATCTCAAAAAAGAAAATGATACCTTAAAGGCAGAAATTGAATCGCTGAAGGGCGGGAAGAAAAGGAAAAGGCTATGAATGCACCTATCAGATACTTTGTAATGCTCTTCATTGTTGCTGCGGTTGTAGTGCAGTGCAAGAAGGATGATGATGCGCAAGAATGTCCACCTTGTGATGATTCGAGCAACCCGGAATGTCCAAATTATGATCCGTGTTGGAACATCCAGGAACCCACCGGCAAAATCCAAATGCGAGAAACATATTTCAGAAATGGTGTAGGGCCTGTTTGGACGCCTTTTGATACGGTGTTCTTCAATCATGTAGAGTTCAGTTCACCATTTGTAGGCCCTGGGTTTGAACACACCTGGTATCTCGGAGCTGAAGTGATTCACGACGCTGTTTTCACTCGTGAGCATGCCATACCACGCCCACAGTTTATTACGGTGAGCCATGTACTCACGTATCCTGTGGACAGCATTTGCTATCCGGGTAGTATAGGAAGAGATAGTACAACTGCGACTTATTATATTATTGAGTCGTTCAATGAATTCTTGACTTACAGCAAGTTTCGTGGAGTTTTTGAAAATCAAACGGATTCTTTTGATTTTGAGTTTAAACTGGTTTACCCTGACAATAGTCCGGTTCTTATTCCTTTTAACCCTGATGCAAATCCACTTTTCGTTGGAATCAATTTTCACGATGAAGGAGATTCGACATATGTGTTTCTAAATGGCAGAAACCTTGTTGGTGATTTCCCTGGAAACGGAAACGACTCTCCAAAAGGCACAATTGAAATAGACCCTTCAGATCGCAGAACCACCATTCTGCAATATGAATACCACAGCGAGGACCATGTGGTACACGCACGCATTTTAGAATAACAGCCCAAACCGTAATATCATGAAAAATAATGTACTCCTGCTGCTCATTTCTGCAGCATTGGCGAACTACGCCCATGCCCAATGCGACAAGGAAATCTCTACGAATCCATTTAACCCCTTCAACAACGAGTTCCTGCCATTGATGAATGATTGGTTTGAATCAGACGATCCGTCCATATCTGTATATACAGTAAACTCGATTGTCAACAATACGGTTAATTGGTATCCAGGCAATGGTATCCAGCTCGACCTTAACGAAAATTGGGTGCACGATTTCGGCAATTCAAACAGCTTATCGATGACCAATCCATTTGCCAACAACCACAACCAAACACACTTGTGGCTACCGAGCCTCAATGAAAATGAAAGAGACTTTCGGTGGGAAGATGGTTGGGAATTGCTGTGGATGAATATCGGAAAATCACCAAATGGGGACCCTTATTCCGCACCATCGCAGGGAACTTACTTTGCCCACGGGAACCAAAACGCAACCAATGGCAATTACGCTGTAAATCCAGATGCGATCAACCCCAGCAATATACCCTACTTTGTCCTGTATAATAGGTACAGGGGTATGATTCGCCTTTTTGCAAATGTATGGCAGGGTGGCAGCACAGGTACACAAGGTCAGGAATGGTCGGTGACAATGAAATATTCAGATATTGATGACGCTCAAGAAAATATTTCTGGCCTTTTCCGCCATGCTTCGTCAATAGACAGGCCTTTGGACCAACCTACCGAACACACCCAAATCATTGGCCCCCGGACACAATCGATCAATCAAAGCAATTGGGCTGTTGCAGAGTTCCCTATGGCCTTTGACCCCTGTATCTGCATGAAGGAGAAAGACCCATTATCATCAAAAAATCCAGGGCGGATAGAATTTCTTTTTGAGATTATTGAAACCTCTGAAATCGACCTCTACTCACGTTCTATCGAAGTAGAGCAGGAAATAACTGCTGCCACACTTAACGACGACTTCCTGAACTTATCTGAAACCAATGAAAATGATTTTAAACCCGGTACAGCCATGTACCGCGCGATGGAGGACATGTTTACCCAATACCAAGCCGAATTGGATAAATACAACGATGACTTGGATGATTACAACACCACGTGGAATTCTACAAAGTATCAATTGCTCAATATTGCTAAAAACTTTGTGACCAGCGGAATAAGCTTGGTTATTCCGGCTGGAGAAATATTCAAAGAAGTTCTGAAAGCGGACGCATTTGAGGGGACTGACGACGCCAATAAAATTACAAATAACGCGATTAAAGGCCTTGTCGGTTCGGGGGTTGATTATGCATCAATGGAAATATTTGGCAAAAAAGCCGATAAACCCGTTAAGCCCACTGCCCCAATAGCATCATTCCGCGAAACCACTTACAAGGGAAAATTGACCAGAACATTCTATCAGCGATCGCCACCATTGCTTATACCCGGTGGTATCAATGCCGATTTTATTCCTTCGAGCATAGACCCCGCACTTTCTACGCTTCCAACACAAATTGGATATGGACATGCGCAACTTTACACCAGCATATTTCCTGCTTACAACAAGCTCCTTGGCACCAGCGCCCTCCTAAAAACCCCAGAATCTAAGATTTACTATAATTTTTATCGCTACAGTGACATTCTATCTTATGTTGATCAGGTGATACCAGGGAATGACCCGCTACTTGACCCTACGGTAACTATATGCGAAATAGAAAAAGAGATTGTTGGAAATACGGATTTCAAATTTAAACTTGACGAAATACAAATGGCGCTGAACAGAAGCTTGGATTTTGATTTTGAAAAGACGAAAACTTATGTCAGAATAGAAATCCAAATAAGTAATGAAGTCCCAGAGTTGAATCAGTGGAACCTTGAGTACTACGGAGCGAATTACATAAACTTTACAATTGGAAGCAATCCGGAATTCGATTTCACTTCAGAATTATCCGCAGATAATATGCATTTAAGCCATGAATTTCCGATCGCAGATGGTGGAACCAGGAGAATTTACAGCTCCGAATGGATTCTGTTGGAAGAATTGAACCAGTATATATTCTCTCTTAATATCGTAGACAAGGCTTTTTATGCTTACACTTCTACCACCTTCGAACCGGATCAAGGCTGTCCCCCTGTATGGCCTTTCGATCCAGTGCTGATCGAACAGAAACTCGAGTCCGTAAAATTAAAAGTTTTACAAGATAATTATTTCCAACAAATCGGACATCTTGAAGAGCAAGTGAATACAACCCAAGTGACCTCCTATTATCTTTTCAATGCTGATGAAAACATCAATTATCTGGGTGACCAAAGTAATTGGAACGAACCACAGCTCGGTGTTTTTGACCAATACACCCCTGGTATCATTTCAATTGGGGAGGAAAAAATAATCCCGACACATCCTTCAGTCCATGAAGTAATTGGCAATGATATTTTTGTAAATGGTCAGGAAATTCTCATAAAAGGAGATTTTCCAATCTCCACACCTGGCTTTTATCCGCATCACTTGACCATTCAAGCCTTGGAACAAATTCATATCGTTCCAGGAACTCTTTTGAATCCAACTCGTTTGAGGCCTGAAGGTATTGGCGCTTCCGGTCCAAAAACCCATCTCCGCATCAAAAAGGATTTCTACGACACCCCAGTGTTTGAATATGCTGACAACGCTGCTGTATATAATTTTTGTAACAATAGCAGCCAATACCAAGCCAATACTGCTTCCCGACCTCTTATGGAGCGAATACTCCAAGAACAGGCAGCGTTTGCTACGATTGAAAAGTTAATTCCTGCTCAAAAAAATGCTATAAGGCTCCACCCCAACCCCACATCAGGCTTCCTCCAAGTCACTTCATCTAATGCTCCAATAAACCAAATAGAAGTGTACGACCTCTCCGGCCGGAGACTCTACAACCAATTATTTGGCAATAGCCCTGGTAAGCAGGTACAGGTGGATTTGGGCATGCTGAGCAATGGGGTGTATGTGGTGAAAACAACAAGTGGTGGCGTCGTAAGCGCTGAGAAATTGGTGGTGGGTAGGTAATCACCCCCTATACCACTCCTTGTACTTCACATAAGCATCGGCAGTCTTTCTGATCTGCGCAATGGCTTCTTGAACATCGCGGCGCTTTACTTCGCGGGCGGGTACACCAGCCCAGATGGTGCCGGATTCTACCTTTGTCCCTTCGAGTACCACGGCTCCGGCTGCTACAATGCTGCCCCGCTCCAGGTAAGCATTGTCCATCACAATGGCGCCCATGCCTATCAGCACATCATCTTCGGCGGTGCAGCCGTGCACAATGGCGCGGTGGCCTACTGATACGCGGTTTCCGAGTACCACGGTGCTTTTCTTAAAGGTGCTGTGCACAATGGCCCCGTCCTGAATATTCACATCATCGCCAAGTGTAATGCTTCCCACATCGCCCCGAAGCACTGCGGTGTACCATACACTGCAATTGGTGCCAAGTGTTACTTCACCCACCAATATTGCATCGGGCGCCAGCCAGCAGCCAGCACCCAGCACGGGTGTTTTGCCGTTTACGGATTTGAGGTGGGCCAATTGTTAGTGTGAGTCGGGTTTGCAGCATTCATGAAGGCCTTCAAAACCCTCAGGGGTGGGAGGCATATCGTCGGCAGTGTATCCCAACTTCGTGATGGCAGTGCGTATTTCCAAAGCTGTGGTTTTCCTGGGGTTGTACTTTACATGTACTTCCTTTTCCTCCACGTTTACCCTTACTGACTTGATGCCGGGGGCAAAGGCAAGGTTTTTTTCAATGGTATTTTTACACATTTCGCATACCACGGAGCTTTTTATGGTGATGTCGCCACTTTCGGTGGTCTGGGCTTTCAGCAAGAAAGGTGCTGCAAGTAGCAGCAAAGAGATCAGAAATTTCATTGTTTTTTGGTTTGAAGGTTTAAGCGCACTCCAAGGTAGTACATTCTTCCATTGAGTGGGGCATAGATCATGGTGGCATCAAAATTTGATCCAAATGGATTTTCAGGGTCTATGATGGCATTTTCTTGTATGTAATTGCCCAAATTCTCTGCACCCACATATACTTCTACTTTTTTCCAGGTGCGGGTTATTTGTGCGTTGAACAGGTAGAAGGACTCTGAGCGGTCGCCAAGCCTGAATGATTCGGGATTTGATGCTGTGCCGGGAAGGCGCATGGTACCGTAGTAATTGCCTGTAATGTCAAAATACCAATTCTCTGCCTTGGTTGTATAGCCTGCATTAAAAAGCGCCCGGTGGTTGGGTATCATAGGTTTCTCAAGCAAACCAGTCTCATATTGCATTTGTACATCCTGGAATTTGTACGATAGCTTAATGCCAAGTCCGCGAAGCACCTCATACTGAAAGTCAGTTTGAAAGCTGTGCGCAAAACTGCGGCCATCGAGGTTGTAAAACTGAAGTACTTGTGGAGATGCATCCCTGTCCACTACCAGTTGGTTCACAAATGAAGTGTAGAAGTAGTCGGTGTTGAAAACAGCTTCCCGTCCTCGTATTTCGAACTTGTGGAGAAATGACAGTCCCGTGTTCCAACTCTCTTCAGCTTTGGGGCTCTCCAGCACCACCACATTGCGCGCGCTGGCGAGAAGTCCAAGCTGATCTGCAAAGGCGTTGGGTGCCCTGAAGCCACTGCCCGCTGTGTAGCGCAGGGAAGTAAGTTCCTTGAAGTTGTATTTGAGATGCACACGGGGCGAAAACTGATTGCCATAGATGTTGTGAAAATCCAACCGTGCACCAGCAATTGCAGTGAATCTGGGCCTTTCATAGGTATACTCTGCAAACATTCCCGGCACCCGTTCGGTTCTGCTGAATGCTGAGTCACCCAACGATTCGCTGAAGGCATCGTAAAGGAAGTGCAATCCCGCCTTATAGCTGTGGTCGCTCAAAGGGGCAAAATCGCTTTGAAAAATCATATTAACCCTTGCGGTGCGCTCTATTCCATCGTAGGTTGTAAAACCGAAATACGTATCAGCATCATTGTAGGTGGCAATGGCGGTGATGCCCAGGGTTTGGTCTTCTCTGTCAGGGTTGAAGAATCCAAATTTTCCCAGTATTTCGGCTTGTTCGTAATCCATGCCGAAGCCATAGGAATTCACAGTTCCAAAATCCTCATCGTAGTTGAAGCCGGTTTGCCCTGCGCTGCGCTCTTCAATTGAATAACGTCCAATCAATTCCATTCTGAACAGGTCCCCTTCATATTTCCAGCGGTTCATCACCTTGGCTCCTTCGCGCAGTGGCATGTCCAGAAACCCGTCGTTGTTGTTGTCCACCTTCATTTGTTGTGTGTGCACACCTGCAAAAATCGCAGTGCTCCAGACTGCGCCAATCTGCCTGTTCCATATAAGGTTGCTCTCGTATCGTCCCTGATTGCTGGCGAACACATCGAAGTGCACAGCATCAAGTGCGCAAGGCTGCAGAAATTCAAGGTTTATTTGCCCTGTCATACTTTCATAACCTTCTGCCACGGAACCTATGCCTTTGCTCAGTTGTATGGAATTGATCCAGGGGCCGGGAATCTGATCAAACCCAAGAATATTACCCAAGCCACGGGTAAAGGGGATGCCCTCAAAGAGATTTTGGACATATACGCCTTCCAGGCCTAGCATTTGAATTTTGCGGGCACCGGTGAGGGCATCGTTCATCACCACATCTACAGTGGCAGTGCTTTCAAATGTTTCCGACAGGTTGCAACAGGCAGCTTTTCGCAACACGCCCCGGTTAATAGCTTCCGTGTTGATGGTGCTCGCCGCACTCATGGAAAATACGGATTGGGTTTCAGTGATTTCAACGGTTGCGATATCAACAGATTGGTGGAGTTTGAAATTGATTTCAGCTCCAGCACCTTCCACGCGAATGGTATCACTGCTGTAACCTACCATGCTCGCAACGAGCAGCTTGCTTTGGTCCGAAATGGGGAGGGTAAACCTTCCGTCGGCAGCGGTGCTGCTGCCAGTGGTTGTGCCTGCCCAATATATGTTGACCCCGGGCAGTGGGGTTTTTGATTTCTCATCGCTTACCTTTCCGGAAACGGATTGGGCTTTTGAGAAGGTTGTTGCGAAGACCACAACAAAGGCTAAAAGAAGTTTTTTGTACATAATGGTTTGATAAAGTTGATGAATCGATCAGTTGCGATGCCGATTGAAAGAACTTTATCAAATAGTGTACTTACAGATATGTTGCAGCATTTGCCTGGCCGAGAGGGGAGGCGCCTTTTGGTGTTTCCACAGCGTTTTACTGCCTGGAGTTTGGATGAAGCCCGACAGCGTGTGGTTGTTGGCTACATTAAGACCAACCAACTGAAAAAACGCTGAACCAGACTTTTCAGTTTTGAAATTGTGAAAAACTGTCTCGAACTCCGTAAAGTCGCAGCACCGTACATCCAGTGTATTGGCTTCGCGGGGAATGGCTGGACAGCAGCCTTTTTTGCCGTTGAGCAACACCTTTTCTTTTCCCGATGTATTGCACCGGGAATGGGTGGCAGACACAAAGGACATCTGCATTAGCACAGCGCCCATGAGTACGAAACTCATGATTGCTTTTACAAATGGGTTTTTATTTTTAGGTGTTCTACACAAAATTGTACCCGTGGGCGTTAACTTTGCAAAGATAAAAACTTAACTGCATGTTTCCTACCTCTGTATATGCTGAGCTAACCCCAAATCCCAATACCATGAAGTTTGTATCGGACCGGGTAATATTTCAGTCGGCAGATGCTGTAGAATATCGCACCGCAGCATCAGCAAAGGGATCATCTGAGCTCGCCTCTCAGCTTTTCAATTTTCCTTTTGTCAAATCGGTTTTCATAGCCCACAACTTTGTAACGGTTGGCAAAACTGCCGATATAAGCTGGGATATGATCACTTTCGAGCTGAGAGAATTCATACGCGAATTTTTGCTCAGCAAAGAGTTTGTCGTAGAAGTTGCCCCATTAGAAACAACTGAAGATGTACATGCATCACATGAAAACGGCAAGCCAGCAAAGCAGGTGGAGCCAAGTGAATACGATGAAGCCATCGTGCGATTGCTCGATGAATACGTAAAACCCGCAGTGGAAAGCGATGGTGGTGCCATAGACTTCGTTTCATTTAAAGATGGGGTGGTAACTGTGCAGTTGCGGGGCTCCTGCTCCGGGTGTCCTTCGAGTACCATGACCCTTAAAAATGGCATTGAAAACTTGCTCACCTCCGAACTTCCAGTGGTGAAGGAAGTGGTAGCCGAAAGCGTATAGTTGCCCGATGCACGTGTTAAAAAAAACACTGATTGCCAAAGTCGGCTGAGTAGAAAGATAGGATGGGGATAAATCAAAGAGATTATATCATTTGTAATCAGCAACATATGACGGGGTATGTTTTTTTTTGAAAAATTGGCATTTTAACATTTCGAGGCACAGAGTTTGGGATTGTCTGAACCTAACCCACCGATAAGTGCACGGATTGAATAAGTTTCATACTTTCGCACAGTCGGTATTAAAACCTAATCAGATGGAATTAAAGAAAAGTCCGGAAGCCAACATCGAGAAAAAGCGGGTCGTTCTGATCGCTATCGGGCTTCTATTTTCACTCTCGCTCGTATTGGTGGCGTTTGAGTGGAAAACCTTCGAAACTGAGTTGAAGAACCTCGGTGAATTAGACCTCTCATTGATTGAAGAAGAAATTATTCCACCTTCCATTCAACAACCACCACCACCACCACCACCACCAGCTCCCACCACAGTGATTGAGATTGTGGAAGACGACAAGGAGATCGAAGAAGAACTGATCGTGGACGATCTCGAAGTGGATGAGTCTACAGAAATTGAATTCATTGAAGTTGCAAAAGAAGAAGTGGTAGAGGAGCAGATTTTTACCATCGTTGAAGAGATGCCTTCCTTTCCCGGCGGAGAAGCAGCGTTAATGAAATATCTGGCATCCAACATTAAATACCCGGCGATCGCAAAAGATGCGGGTATACAAGGTACAGTATTCGTAACCTTTGTAGTAGATACGGATGGAAAGGTAAAAGATGTGCGCGTGCTGCGCTCCATAGGTGGTGGCTGCGATGAAGAAGCCATACGTGTGGTGCAGAGCATGCCGGCATGGAAAGCGGGCAAGCAGCGGGGTAAATCTGTAAAAGTGCAGTACAACCTGCCCATACGGTTTACACTGAAGTAAATTTCATCATTAAGCGAAAGTACTGAACCCGTCCTGCTTGCAGGGCGGGTTTTTTAATGGGGAGCATTGCCTTGAAACTTTTCTATATTTGGTCTCATCAGAATCAATATATCCATGCTGCCAGGCCTGATTTCAAAACCAATTGACCAGACAGGGGTCGAAGAACGTTGTGCGCGTTTTACCACCCGAAGCATCAAGAACCAAACGAAGGTCGAAGGACTGAAGATGGCACTTAATATGATTGACCTTACCACCCTCGAAGGAAAAGACACCCCCGGTAAAGTAAAGCAGATGTGCTACAAAGCCATGCACCTGCACGATGTGTATCCTGGATTGCCAGCGGTAGCCGCTGTGTGTGTGTTTCCTTCAATGGTTGCTATTGCAAAGGAAGCACTCAAAGGAAGCGCTGTAAAAGTGGCAAGTGTGGCTACGGCATTTCCTTCAGGACAAAGCACCCTTGAATTAAAAATTGCCGATACGCGGTACGCCGTAGAATCGGGAGCCGATGAAATTGATATGGTGATTTCGCGCGGCCGCTACCACAGCGGCGAATATGAATACGTGTACGATGAGATTGTAGCAATTAAAGAAGCTTGTGGTAAAGCCCGCCTGAAGGTAATACTCGAAACCGGCGAAATGGGCACACTCGATGATGTAACCCGCGCCAGCCGAATTGCTATTGCAGCCGGAGCCGATTTTATTAAAACATCCACAGGCAAGATAAAACCTGCTGCCACCATGCCTGTTACCCTCGTAATGCTCGAAGTGATACGCGACCATTATTTTGCCACAGGCAAAATGGTGGGAATGAAGCCGGCAGGAGGCATTTCCAATTCCAAGCTAGCCCTGCATTATTTGATTATGGTTAAAGAAACTTTGGGTGAGGCCTGGCTGAACAATACCTGGTTTAGATTTGGAGCCAGCTCACTTGCGAACGATATACTGAAGCAATTGGTGAAACAACAATCAGGCGCATACCAATCTGGAAACTATTTTGCAATTGACTAAACAATGAGTAATAAATCTACCAAAGCCGGCTGGGAACTTTCCCCTGCTCCTGAGAGCAGCGACCATATTTCGCTGAAGAAGAGATATGAACTCTTCATAGGAGGAAAGTTCGTGCAGCCTGCCACCAAACAATACTTCGACACCACCAATCCTGCGACTGAGCAAAAGATAAGTGAAATAGCCCTGGCTGGTGAACGCGATGTGGACAAAGCCGTTAAAGCGGCCCGAACTGCATATGACCAAGAATGGAGCAAGCTGCCCCATGGTGAGCGGTCCAAATACATATACCGCATTGCCAGGCTTATTCAGGAACGAGCGAGAGAATTAGCAGTGATAGAGAGCATGGACGGCGGTAAGCCCATACGCGAATCTCGTGATATAGACGTGCCACTCGCAGCTGCGCACTTCTTTTATCACGCTGGCTGGGCTGATAAGCTGGGTTATGCTTTTCCTATGAAACGTGTTTCAGCAATTGGGGTTGTAGGACAAATCATTCCCTGGAATTTTCCGCTTCTTATGGCGGCATGGAAGATCGCTCCGGCACTTGCTGCGGGCAATACTGTTGTGCTAAAGCCTGCAGAAACCACATCCTTGACAGCTCTTAAACTTGCTGAATTGATTCAGGATGCAGGCTTGCCCGATGGGGTTGTAAATATCATTACCGGTGCTGGCGATACTGGCAAACACCTTGTAAGCCATCCTGATGTGAATAAAATTGCTTTTACCGGCAGCACAGAGGTCGGTAAACTCATACAGCGGTCTACCGCCGGAACAGGCAAGAAACTCACGCTTGAGCTGGGTGGGAAGGCAGCCAATATCATCTTTGAAGACGCTGCCATCGATCAGGCGGTGGAGGGGATCATCAACGGAATATATTTTAACCAGGGGCATGTGTGTTGCGCTGGCTCACGCCTGTTCGTGCAGGAGAGCGTATCATCCGAAGTAGAACGCCGCCTTAAGCACCGAATGGAAAGCCTTGTGCTTGGCGATCCTCTGGATAAAAACACCGATATAGGAGCGATTAATTCCAAGGCGCAACTCGACACCATCAACAAGTATATTAAGATTGGAAAGGAGGAAGGTCTTTCTATGTATCAAACTGATTGTCCAGTTCCATCGAAAGGGTATTGGTGCCGCCCTACCCTTTTCACTGATGTAGCACAGAGCAGTGTTATCTCCAGGGAAGAGATCTTTGGGCCGGTGCTGGCTATACAGACCTTCCGCACAGTGGATGAGGTAATCGATAAGGCAAACAACACACCCTATGGTCTTTCTGCTGGTGTATGGACCGACAAAGGATCTAAAATTTTCAATCTCACCACAAGACTCAAAGCCGGTGTGGTTTGGGCAAATACCTATAACAGGTTCGATCCTGCATCGCCTTTTGGTGGTTTCAAAGAGTCAGGGTATGGACGAGAAGGGGGCATTCACGGATTGCAGGCTTACCTAAAACTATCTTGAAATGGCTATAAAAAAGAAGTCCGTATCAGTGAAAGCACCCAACTTGCTGGTGAATAAAACCTACAAGATATTTATAAACGGAGCATTTCCCCGCAGTGAGAGTGGGCGCTACACAGCACTGCGAAGCGCTGATGGACTACTTATCGCAAATGTATGTCTCTCTTCGAGAAAGGACTTTCGCAATGCAGTGGCCGCAGCCCGCGCTGCGCAGGAATCCTGGCAGGATCGGACGGCCTACAACCGCTCACAGATAGTTTATAGAATTGCTGAAATGCTGCAACAGCGCGAAGCGCTGTTTATAGCTGAAATGACAGCCATGGGTTATTCGGAGGCCCAAGCAGGGCGCGAGTTTTCAGCATCGGTAGACCTGCTCGTGCACCTTTCTGGATGGTGCGATAAGTATGTGCAGGTTTATAGCGCTGTGAATCCGGTGGCAAGTTCACACTTTAACTTTTCAGTTCCTGAACCCATGGGTGTGGTTGCAGCTATGGCGCCCATCGGAACAGCCCTGCTGGGAATTATTGAGGCTTCACTGCCGGCAATTTGTGGGGGCAATACTTCGGTAGTTCTGGCATCAGAGAAGGTACCGCTCTGCGCAGTAACATTTGCAGAAGTGCTTGCCACATCAGATGTGCCTGCGGGCGTGGTAAATATTCTCACAGGTAGTAGAGCAGAATTGCAGAGCCATTTTGCTTCGCATATGGACGTTAATGCCCTTCTTGCATGGGATGTAGATCATCCTTCGCAAGTTGACATTTGCCGAAAGGCTACGGACAATGTGAAGCGCCTTTGCTTTTATAAGAGTGGCGACAAAAGCCTGCAGCCTATAGATATTCTCATGGGACTTCAAGAGATAAAAACCACTTGGCACCCTATTGAATCAATCAAAGGCAGCGGAAGCGGTTACTGATCGTGGGTCTTTGATGATGATGATTACCTTTGCAAAAAAGCGATGATGGCTAAAAAAGTGGCGCTTATTACGGGAATTACAGGGCAGGATGGGGCTTACCTATCCGAGCTGTTACTGAAGAAAGGCTACATCGTACACGGTATAAAGCGCCGCAGTTCCCTCTTCAATACCGATAGAATAGACCATTTGTACCGTGATCAGCATGAGAAGAATGTAAACCTTTTCCTTCACTACGGCGACCTGACAGATGCTACCAACCTGATAAGAATTATTCAAGAAGTGCAGCCAGACGAGATATACAATCTCGCGGCAATGAGCCATGTGCAGGTTTCGTTCGAAACGCCCGAATATACCGCCAACGTGGATGCACTCGGAACCCTCCGCATTCTGGAGGCAATTCGCATTTTGGGCTTAGAGAAGAAAACAAGAATTTACCAGGCTTCCACCAGCGAATTGTATGGCAAGGTGCAGGAAATTCCGCAGAGCGAAACAACCCCCTTCTACCCGCGAAGTCCATACGGAGTGGCTAAAATGTATGCCTTTTGGATCACCAAGAATTACCGAGAAGCATATGGACTTTTTGCCTGCAATGGCATACTCTTCAACCATGAGAGTCCTATGCGGGGTGAAACTTTCGTTACAAGGAAGATAACCCGCGCGGTGGCCAGAATAAAACTTGGATTGCAAGAGAAGCTTTTCATGGGCAACCTCGACGCAAAGCGCGACTGGGGCCATGCCCGCGACTACGTGGAGGGCATGTGGCTTATGCTTCAGCAAGCAGAAGCGGATGATTATGTACTCGCTACGGGTACGGCACACTCGGTGCGGCACTTTTGTACACAGGCCTTTGCAAAAGCAGGCTTAGACATCAATTGGAGCGGAAGCGGAAGCAATGAAATAGGGTGCGATAGCAAAACAGGCAAAGTGCTTGTAGAAGTTGACCCCCGCTATTACCGTCCTACAGAGGTAGATCTACTGATGGGCGATCCATCCAAAGCCATCAATAAACTTGGCTGGAATCACAAGCACGACCTCGACGCGCTGATCGCAGAAATGGTTAAAGCCGATCTGGAACTCTTCACCCGCGATAAGTACCTCCTGGACGGTGGCCATAAAGTGATGAATTACCACGAATAAGATTTGGAGAAGAGCGCCAGAATATATGTTGCAGGGCATCGGGGTATGGTGGGAAGTGCCATCGTGCGCCATCTTACCAAAAGTGGATACACCGATGTGATGGTCCGATCATCCGGGGAGCTCGACTTGCGCAACCAAGCTCAAACGGATTTATACTTTGCCGAGAACCAACCGGAGTATGTGTTTCTGGCAGCCGCAAAAGTAGGCGGCATTATGGCGAACAATACCTACAGAGCCGAATTTCTGTATGATAACCTACTGATAGAAGCCAATGTAATACACGCATCGTGGAAGGCAAAGGTGAAGAAGCTGCTCTTTCTGGGCTCTTCCTGTATATATCCTAAGCTGGCGTCACAGCCACTCAGTGAAGACGCGCTCCTCACAGGGCTTTTGGAACCCACCAATGAACCCTACGCAATTGCCAAAATTGCAGGCATCAAGCTCTGCGAAGCATACAGAGATCAATATGGCTGCAATTTTATTTCTGCCATGCCCACCAATCTTTACGGCCCCAATGATAATTACGACCTGAACAATTCCCATGTATTGCCTGCTTTGATACGCAAGTTTCATGAGGCACAGGAAAGCGGAATGCAGGAAGTGGAAATATGGGGTAGCGGAAAACCACTTCGAGAGTTTCTTCATGTGAACGACCTCGCGGAAGCTTGCGTTTTCCTGATGCTCAATTATGAGGAGCGCAGATTTATCAATGTTGGCTCTGGAGAAGAGATTTCTATAGCCCAACTATCGGAGTTGGTAGCTGCAGTGATAGGCTATAATGGAAAGATGATATTCAATACCATGAAACCCGACGGCACCCCCCGCAAGTTAATGGATGTATCCAAAATACATTCACTGGGCTGGAAACATAAAATATCCCTACGTGAAGGCATTGAAGCCGTGTACAAAGAATACTTGCAGCAGCACAGCAAGGCGGGCGGGCAGTAGAAGCATAGCTTCGCCTTTGGTCTTATTTCTGCTTGGGTGCAGTGTCTTCTCCGCTTTTCAGAGTGCTTATGCCCAGCACCTCGTACTGCCATTCAATGAAATTTCGCAAATGAGATTGGAGCGGGCAGGTGTGCAATTACAACCCGGAGTGCACATGGGCGCACGGCCCGTTTTCATGCTGCATACCGATGTGGAAATGGTCGAGGGGTTTGCCAAAGACAGTGCAAAATACTACTATACCTTCACCGCCAAAATATTTAGCGAAGACCTTATAGAACTCAACAAACCCGGGTTGGAGCTCACCGCCAATATTCTTTTCAATTTCGGATATGGACAGGAGTTCAGTGACGAGCTGAACCCCGAGCGCGATGTTCCAGACATTTATGAGAACACGCGTGGATTTGCCATTTCCGGGAAGGTTGGCAATGCAGTATACTTCCACACTGATTTTCGTGAAAACCAAAGCAGGTTTGCTCAATATCTCAATGGGTTTGTAGATTCTCTGGGAGTGGTACCGGGCAATGGGAGGGTAAAGCCTTTTGGAAATGATGGTTTTGACTACAATATGGCCAGCGGGTATATTGGATTTCATATCACACCCTGGCTTTCGGCGCAAGTGGGGCATTATAAGCAGTTTATAGGTCACGGTCACCGCTCTTTGCTACTGTCTGACAATGCCTTCAATTACCCTTTCGCCAGGTACCAACTTAGGTTTTGGGAGGGGCGTATACAATATGATTGGAATATAGCACTCTTGCAAAGCCTTGACAGGATGCCGCAGGGATCTACTCCTGAAGCACTTTTTCAAAGAAAATATGCCACATGGAATTACATCAGTTTTAAACCTGCGCCAAATATTGAATTGGGATTTTTTGAAGCAGTAATGTGGAAACTGTTCGACAACGAAACGGGTACTTTGCCTTTTAAATACGCTGCTCTGAATCCGCTGCCCTTTGTAAATACCCTGTACTATGGGGTGGATGATCCGAATAACAATGCCTTGGTGGGAGTAAGTGCTGCATGGCAGCCCTACAAGTGGTGGAGAGTATATGGCCAATATATGCTTGACAGAAGTGTAGACGAAGGTTTTCAGCTTGGAATGAAATGGTACAGTATTCTTAAACGAATGGATATTCAGGTAGAATTAAATACTGCTACTGCCGGGTCATACGCAGCCAGCAACCCGCTTCAAAGTTTTACCCATACCAATCAGCCGCTGGCGCATCCAATGGGTTCGGGTTTCGGAGAGTTATACGCGAATTTGGTATACTACCACAAGCGCTGGTATCTGAAGTACGAGCATATCTGGGCGCAGTTTTCCTTTGATTGGGAGCGCGATCCTACAAGGCCATATAGCGAACAGGTACAATCTGACGGGCCAAGCGATCTTAAATTTAATAACCTGATGGCCGCATACATTTTTAATCCGCGCACCAATATGCAGATATACGCCGGTGCTACTTTGCGCAATGAGAGATTGCTCTTTGAATGGAAACAAAACAATTTTTGGTACATCGGGTTCAGAACCTTCATGCAGAATTCATACAGGGATTTTTAGTACGTTTAACGCAAATGGCTCAACTTTGAAAGAAATTTTATTAGGCTTTGGTACAGCATTTATAGTGGTACTCGTTACCACTCCTTCACTGATCAAAGTGGCAAGGCTCAAGAATCTTGTAGACGAACCAAATGAGACGAGGAAACTTCACCGCAGAAGTGTACCAACCATTGGCGGGATCATCCTTTTTGCGGGAAGCATATTCGCATATGCGCTCTGGTTCCCATGGGACAATATGAATTTTTTCGGCAGCCCCTTTAAGTTTTCTGAGTCTGTGAAAGAGTTTAAGTTCATTATTGCGGCACTCATTCTTATCTTTTTTATCGGTGTGAAGGATGATATTATTGGCGTGGCCCCTGTGAAGAAGCTGATCGGGCACTTTATAGTTGGTTTTATATTGGTGCTTATGGCCGATATACGGATTGACAGTTTGCACGGCATCTTTGGCGCATATGAGATTCCCTATTATGTGAGCGTATTGCTTTCTGTGTTTACCTATATCGTTGTGGTAAATTCCTTTAACCTTATTGATGGAAGCGATGGACTGGCAGCGGGAATAGGGGTGATAACCAGCTGCTATCTGGGCGTTTGGTTTTCCCTCACCTGGCAGCTTGATATGGCTTTGCTTGCGTTTGTAGTTTCGGGATCGCTGATGGCCTTCCTTGTGTTCAATTTCTCCCCAGCACGGATTTTTATGGGCGATTCGGGCTCTCTTTTTATTGGCGCAGTCACTTTTGCCATGTCTATGAAATGCATCGGTACTGATATTGCTGCGTTGCCAGGCACTGGAACGCAAATATCTGCACCCGTTTTTGCCATGTCAGTGCTGGCATACCCGCTTATAGACACACTCAGGGTATTTGCAATAAGGGTATCCAAAGGAATGTCGCCTTTCGATGCTGACCGCAACCACCTGCACCACCGGCTTATCGATAAGGGTTATACCCATGCCCAAACTGCAGTGATTCTTTACCTGGTAAGCGCGCTTATTCCTCTGGCATGTGTGCTGTTTGCAGGAGTAGACCCTACATGGACCTTCTTAGGTATGCTTTGCATAGGATTTATTGTGGTAAATGCCACCCTCCTGCTTCCGGAAAAAAAGAAACCTCAAGTTGCTATATAGATACAGCCTCATAATAATTATTTGCATGGCGGCTGTTTCTATGGCCGTTGCCCAGTCAGGGTCGTACTGGTCGCATCAATACCTGATGCAAGATGCTGAAGCGGCCATACTCAAAGCGGGCAACCGAAGCCATCTCAGCGTACGTCCATTGCAAATTCGTCATTTGCCGGAAGGCTTTTTAAGCAGGGCTGACACTTCAGAACTCCTTCATGCATATTCTTCAGGTTTTTGGTCAGTACCCGCTGAGAGAAAAAACACAATTAGATTCATACCCTTGTTGGAACTTGGCTTTGCCACGGGCAATAAAAACGCCTTTATACACAACGAAAGGTTAGGCCTGGCGGCAAATGTGAACTTAGGTCGAAAACTCTCGATCTATGCTGATTTCACAGGTGGGATTCAATCGCTACCCCAATACGTTGAGCATTTCAGCGATTCGCTTTCCATACTTCCTGCTGTGGGAGGATTTGAGAAAAAGAATTCCACCTACCTGAATGGATTTCCAACATTGAGAATGGCCTATGCTCCATCAGAGTACTTTGAGTTTGAACTTGGCTATGGGCGCAATTTTTTTGGCAATGGTTACCGCAGTATGTTTTTAAGCGATGTTGCCTTCAACTATCCATACCTTAAGATTTCCACGGATGTTTGGCATTTCAAGTATGTAAATCTCTTTTCGATGCTCCGCGATGTGCGCGTTGATTTACCGAAAGGGGGCGCATTCAGGAATAAATTTACCAGCACCCATTATCTCAGTTGGGCAGTGAGCAAATGGTTCAATGTGGGCATTTTCGAAACCATCGTATGGCAGAGTCAGGACACATTACTCGACCGGGGTTTCGATCCTCATTACCTGAATCCAATCATTTTTTACCGTCCTGTGGAGTATTCCATTGGTTCGCCAGACAATGCTTTGATTGGCCTTGATATGTCATTTAAGGTAACGAAGAATGCGATGATATACACCCAGTTGCTCTTTGATGAGTTTCTACTGAGCGAGTTCAGGGACAGAAGCGGCTGGTGGGGAAATAAGTGGGGAGCACAGATCGGTGCAAAATGGTACAACATGTTGGGTAAAGAAGGTTTTCACAGCCAGCTTGAATTCAATGTGGCCAGGCCCTTCACATATACCCACGGGAGTGTGCTGCAGAATTTTGGCCACTACAACCAGCCGCTGGCACATGTGCTGGGCACCAATTTCTATGAATTGCTGGGTAGATTGTACAGGGAGAAAGACGTGTGGTACGGGGAGTGGAAGTTTGTGTATGCACTCTACGGACGCGATCCGGGGCAACCAAACCTGGGAGGCGATATATACCGTAGCTATGCCAATCCTGCACTTGAGTACAACAATACCATTGCACAAGGGCTCAAGAGCCGAGTGTACTACAACGAGTTTACGGCTGGTAGGATTATCAATAAAGCGATGAACCTGCGCCTAGCCCTGAATTATGTAATACGGAATCAGAATACTTCGGGAATGCATGGAACAACTGAGCATATAGTGGGCATCTCCCTCAGCACAGCCCTATACAATTCATACCGGGATTTTTAGCTGATCTTGCGGTTTTTGCGCAGTGCTTAATGCATAATCTAGTATCTTTGCACCCAAATTTCCATTGTCTGGAATGATCGCGAAAACAACAACAAAACCACTGAAGCTCACTTCACGCTTGGCTGCATATGCCGCTTTTACGAAGTTGAGGCTTACATTTCTTGTCGTGGTTTCCTCCGTGATTGGTTATGGTATTGGGGCTGAGACCTTTCTTTGGTTTGATGTTTTGTGGCTTTCACTCGGTGGGTTTTTCGTAACCGGTGCTTCCAACGGGTTCAACCAAGTGATAGAGCGCGACTATGACGCATTGATGAAGCGCACGGAACGGAGACCCTTGCCCACCGGAGCTATAACTGTTTTAGAAGGATTGGTCCTTTCCACCCTTCTCGCCATTGGCGGGTTGTTGCTGCTCTACTTTGCTTTCAATACGCTTTCCGCAGTTTTAGGAGCACTGGCTCTATTTAGTTATGTCTTTATTTATACCCCACTTAAACGGATTTCACCAATAGCGGTTTTTGCCGGGGCATTCCCTGGTGCCATTCCCCCCATGCTTGGTTATGTTGCTGCAACTGGTGCGTTCGATCTGTATGCTGGTTTGTTATTTGCCGTTCAATTTGTGTGGCAATTCCCCCATTTTTGGGCCATTGCCTGGGTTTCTGCTGATGACTATGCCCGGGCTGGTTACAAACTTTTGCCTTCTGCTGGAGGAAAAAGTGCTTATTCAGCGTTTTTGACTTTGCTCTACACTATGTTTTTGATTCCAGTTGCACTTACTCCCTGGGCTTTTGGCCTGGTAGGGCCATTTGCTGCCGCCGCCACAGTGGCCGCAGGAGTCGCCTTTACCTGGCCTTCACTTCAGCTCTTGCTGAAGAGAACCGATGAGGCTGCCCGAAAGGTAATGTTTGCTTCTTTTTTCTACTTACCTGTCATTCAATTAATTTATTTACTCGATAAAGTGTAGTGTGATGAATGCAAGTGATGTGGAATTATCAGGACAACCGGCGATCCTTGAACGCACCAGCAAAATGGTGCTTTACGTTGGCATTTTCAGCATTGTGATGCTGTTTGCAGCATTTTCAAGTGCATATATCATTAGCTCATATGGGGAACTTTGGGTAAGTCTTAGCTTGCCTTCTGCTTTTTACGTTTCTACGGTCGCTATTTTGCTGAGCAGTCTTTGCCTGCATCTTTCTGTGAAGGCATCGGGCAGGGGCGATGAAGCAGGAGCGAAACGCATGCTAAGCATTACGTTACTCCTTGGGGTTGTTTTTGGGGTATCCCAATTTTACGGCTGGAACCAAATGGTAAATCAGGGAAGCTTTTTGTCGGGACATGTGGACAATCTTTCTGGTGAGTATGGTGCCGATTATAGCATAAAGTACCGAGGGCAGGAATTGGTATATGAGAATGGAGATTATTATTACCCTGGCGACAATCTCAGAGAGAAGCCGCTGAAGAATGAAATAGCAATATTCAGTAACTCAACCAGCAGCTATATATACGCCCTAAGCTTTGTACATTTGATCCACTTGTTGGGGGGATTGATTTTTTTAGTGGTTATTTTTCTTGCATCAACACTGAGAAAGAAGAACATTAACAACCTGCGGCTCAGGCTTGGAGCCACATATTGGCACTTCGTTGATGGTCTTTGGATATACCTGCTCTTATTTTTACTATTATTTCACTAAACTTGCACAAAATTCAGGAAATGGCTGGACAAGCTTCTCAAGCAATCGACAAAACGGAGCTCTGGAGTGGAGGACAATCTCCTTTTAGCGTGAGCTATGGCAAAATGATGATGTGGTTTTTCCTCGTCTCCGATGCCCTCACATTCTCAGGGTTACTCGTGGCCTATGGTTACGCACGCCATGCCTATACGGCCCAATGGCCAATAGGCGAACAAGTGTTTCACGCCATGCCTTTCTTACATGGGCACTTCCCCCTTCTTTATGTGGCTTTGATGACTTTTATCCTCATCATCAGCTCAGTTACTATGGTACTTGCTGTGGAAGCCGGTCATAGGATGGATGAGAAAGGGGTCATTAAGTGGCTAGGTCTTACCATTGTTGGTGGATTCTTTTTCCTCGGCTCGCAAGCTTGGGAGTGGAGCCACTTTATTCATGGTACACCGGGATACATTGTTACACCAAACAATGCACAGTATTATCTTGTAGAAGAGATACCCCATGGAATGACAGCGGCTGATGTAGAAGGGTTCGCGCTTATACAGGGCAAGGGTACTGAGAATGAGACAACGATTTCAGGGCAGCAGGCGCTGGATATTTACGAGTCGCATGTGCAGCACGTGCAAGGTGCCAACCTCATCATCAATGAATATGGCCCACCACAATACGGTAACTTCTTTTTCTTCATCACAGGGTTTCACGGTTTCCACGTTTTTAGCGGGGTTATCATTAATATCATTATTTGGTCTGGTGTAATCCGTGGGGTGTACCGCCGCAGAGGACACTATGAAATGATTGAGAAAACCGGACTGTACTGGCACTTTGTAGACCTCGTCTGGGTATTTGTATTCACCTTCTTCTATCTTATCTAATACAGGCTTTTCATGGAACGCGACGACCTTATTGTTAACGACTCATACTCTGTAGCGGCAAACCACGACGAAGAGCATGGAAAGCAAATCAGAAAGAAGATTTATTTCGTTACCGTTTTGCTCTCAGTTATTACAACTGCTGAAGTTCTACTCGGTGTGTACATTAAACAGGGCACTACTTGGTGGACTGCTGTAAAAATGGGCTTTATCATTATGACCCTTGTCAAAGCATTTTACATTGTAGCGGTATTTATGCACCTCGGCGATGAACGAAAATCACTCCGGTATGTTATTATACTGCCATACGCAGTGTTTATCATTTACCTGCTTTTCATAGGTATTACTGAGTCGAACTACTTAAATGACGTATGGCGGCAATTCCGACCATAAGCATGAAGACTGCGGGAGCAAAACAGAAATTTTTTATCATCTTCTTATTATTGGTAGGCCCCGGATTGGTATTGATTTACCTTTCTAAAGCAGACCATAAGTTTCAGTTGTTGCCCTACTTCGGGGAGCGCGAAATCATATACACTCCGGGCGAAAGCGTGCCTGACACCGCTTACCATCAGGTACCTGATTTTTATCTTTTTGATCAGGATAGCACAGCGCGGTCACACAACGATTTCGCAGGTAAGATTATCGTTGCGGATTTCTTCTTCACCACCTGTCCCACGATATGCCCAATCATGACCAAGCAGATGACGCGTCTGCAATGGCTCCTTGACGACGCAGCCTACAAGGACGTTCATTTTCTTTCGCATACTGTGAACCCGGCACATGATACGCCAACGGTGCTCAAGGCTTATGCCAATGAGCAGGGGGCTGATTTAAGTAAGTGGACTTTTCTCACAGGCGATCAAGCACAGATTTTTGAGCTTGGCTTCGAAGGCTACTTGCTCAGCACCATGGAAGATGAGGCTGCCCCCGGAGGATTTTTGCATTCAAGTATGTTTGTATTGGTAGACCGGAAGAGGCATATACGTGGCTTCTACGATGGCACAAGCACCAAAGAAGTCGATGACCTGGTTATCGATATCAAGATGCTCCTGAAAGAGGAGAACATGAAAGAATCGGAAAAGATCAGACCATGAGCAGCAGTAAAAATTTGGAATCGAAATACAAATGGCTGATCGCCATAGTATCTGTTGCCATTCCACTTGCTGTCGCTGCGCTTTTTTTTACTACCAAAATTGATGGATACGATACCAGTTTTTTGCCACCTGTGTATGCCACCATGAATGGGCTCACCGCCTTATTTCTCATCATGGGTTTTGTCGCAATAAAGAACAAGAACATTGACCTGCATAGAAAATTGATGACATCAGCCATTGTCTTTTCTGCGGTCTTTCTGTTGCTGTACGTGGTGTACCACAGCACCAGCGAGAGCACATCCTTTGGGGGGCAGGGTTGGATCAGATCCTTTTATTTCTTCCTACTTGTGAGCCATATTCTGCTATCTGTCTTCATTATACCCTTGGTGCTGATTACTTACGTGAGGGCTTTATCACAGCGATTTGACAAGCACAAATACATTGCGAGAATCACCTTTCCGCTATGGCTATATGTTGCCATTTCCGGGGTTTTGGTTTACCTGCTTATTTCTCCTTATTACGTTTAGTAACTTTGCACAGTGAAATTGAACTTATCCCATATCGTCAGGGTTGCCTTCATATTTGCTCTCCTCTTGGCTGGCAATATGGATGGCCAAGCCCAGTGCGCAATGTGCAAGGCGGTAGCTGAAGAATCTATCAATCAGGATGGCTATGGTGTGGCACTGGGGCTGAACTACGGCATCATGCTTCTGATGTTCATTCCATACATGCTACTTGCAACGTTGTTTTTTGTCTTTTTCAGAAAACAGCTGGCTGGCTTCTTCAAATCATTCAGCAATATTCACTAACAGTTTGCATCCGTTCAAATTCCTTCGTTGATATGAAAAAGCACGAATCCCATAGCGGCAATTCGCTCCGCTCATTGCTTAAAGAAAAAATTCTTGTGCTGGATGGCGCCATGGGCACAATGATTCAGCGGCATACGCTCTCTGAAGAAGATTTTAGGGGTGAGCAATTTAAAGACCATCCATACCCTCTGAAGGGCAACAATGATTTGCTTAGCATCACGAGGCCTGATATTATTTTGGGCATTCATGAAGCCTATTTTGATGCAGGTGCTGATATCGCCGAAACCAATACTTTCAGCTCCACAACCATAGCCCAATCAGACTACCACCTTGAAGGCGCCGTCTATGATTTGAATTTCCAAAGCGCGCGATTGGCGAAAGCTGCCGCCGAGAAGTATACGGCACTCACTCCCAACAAACCCCGCTTTGTGGCCGGGTCCATAGGGCCTACCAACCGCACAGCGAGTATGTCGCCCAATGTGAATGACCCGGGTTATAGGGCCGTGACCTTCGATGATCTCCGGAGGGCCTATGCAGAACAGGCAAATGCCCTAATAGATGGAGGTGTAGATATGCTGCTGGTTGAAACTGTATTTGACACGCTCAATGCCAAGGCAGCACTATTTGCACTCCAGGAAGTGCTGGAAGACCGTGGCATCGATATCCCGATTATGGTGTCGGGTACCATTACCGATGCCAGCGGACGCACTCTGTCAGGACAAACTACTGAGGCATTTCTGATTAGCCTGGAGCACGCCCCTCTGATTTCCATTGGTCTCAATTGTGCCCTCGGAGCCGCACAGCTGCGCCCTTATTTGAAAGTGCTCGCCGAAAAGTCATCATTTGCCGTGAGCGCACATCCCAATGCAGGATTGCCGAATGAATTTGGCGAGTACGATCAAACTCCTGAGGAGATGGCTGCGCAAATTGAAGACTTTCTCAAAGAAGGATACCTGAATATTATTGGCGGCTGTTGTGGTACCACCCCGGAACACATTGCTGCCATAGCCCATCTCGCAGAGCGGTACAAGCCCCGCAAAGCTTTCGTTGCGAATTTTATAGAAACAACTGCCGTAAACAACTGAGAATACATGCTGAAACTGAGTGGGCTTGAGCCTTTGGTGCTGCGTCCGGAATCGAATTTCATCAATATTGGTGAGCGTACCAATGTGACGGGTAGCCGCAAGTTTCTGCGCTTAGTGAAGGAGAATAGGTACGATGAGGCTGTAGAAGTGGCACTTGAGCAAGTACGAGGTGGTGCCCAGATTCTCGATGTGAACATGGATGAAGGAATGCTCGAAGGTGAGCAAGCCATGGTGCGCTTTCTTAACCTCATTGCCGCTGAACCTGAGATATGCAGAATTCCTGTGATGATTGATTCATCTAAATGGAGCATCATTGAAGCTGGGCTTAAGTGTGTGCAAGGCAAGGCCGTGGTGAACAGCATTAGCCTTAAAGGAGGCGAATCAGAATTTCTTTGGCAAGCAAAGCGAATACGCCGCTATGGAGCCGCAGTGGTAGTGATGGCATTCGACGAGCTCGGACAGGCAGACACCTTGCAGAGAAGAATTGACATTTGCCAGCGGTCCTACAACCTCCTTACTGAGAAAGTCAATTTTTCTCAAGACGATATTATTTTTGATCCCAACATATTTCCTGTGGCCACCGGAATGGAAGAGCATTCAAACAATGCATTGGACTATTTCGCCGCCACCACATGGATTAAGAAACATCTGTCCGGAGCGCATGTAAGCGGCGGAGTGAGCAATGTGAGCTTCTCCTTCAGGGGCAACGATGCTGTGCGCGAAGCCATGCACAGTGCATTTCTTTATCACGGTATAAAAGCGGGTATGGATATGGGCATAGTGAACCCTTCCATGCTCACACTTTACGATGACATACCCGGCGATTTGCTCGAGCGAGTGGAAGATGTGCTTCTAAACAGAAGGCCTGACAGTACCGAGCGCCTCTTGGAGCATGCTGAATTGGTAAAAGGCAAGGGTATTGGAAACGTTCAAAAAGAAGAAGAATGGAGAACCCTTCCTGTCAAAGAAAGGCTCAGTCACTCACTGGTGAAGGGAATCGATAGCTTTATTGAGCAGGATACGGAAGAAGTACGCCAACTCTTTGAAAGGCCTCTTGAAGTAATAGAAGGCCCGCTCATGGACGGGATGAATATAGTGGGCGATCTATTTGGATCAGGTAAAATGTTCCTGCCTCAGGTGGTCAAAAGTGCGCGGGTTATGAAAAAAGCCGTAGCATACTTGCTTCCATATATTGAAGAGGATAAGAGAAAATTTAAGGACAGGTCCAACGCGGGTAGAATACTACTTGCCACCGTAAAAGGCGATGTACACGATATAGGTAAGAACATTGTAGGCGTGGTGTTGGCTTGCAACAACTACGAGGTAATTGATATGGGTGTGATGGTGCCTGCTGAGAAGATCATTGCCAGGGCCATTGAAGAAAAAGTAGATATTATAGGCCTGAGTGGGCTCATTACACCGAGCCTTGAAGAAATGGTGAATGTGGCGCGCGAAATGGAGAGATTGGGTCTTGATATTCCCTTGCTCATAGGCGGAGCCACTACTTCCAGGGTGCACACTGCCGTGAAAATTGAACAGCATTATACCAGAAGTCAAACCATTCACGTGCTCGATGCATCCCGATCGGTTACGGTAGTGGAGCGCTTGCTAAGCAGAGATAAAGGAACCTACATTGGTGAGATTAGGAAGGAATACGAAAAGATACGGATTAACCACGCCGGGAAAGAAAAACAAAAGCAATACATCAGTCTTGAAGATGCCAGAGCCAATCGGTTTTCAATTGATTGGGCAACAGAGCCTCAGATCGAAGCCCCGGCATTGCTGGGAGTGAAAGGATTTTATGATTATCCCTTGCGGGAAATAGTACAGTACATCGATTGGACCCCATTTTTCCAGACTTGGGAACTGCATGGACGTTTCCCTCAAATATTAACTGATGAGGTGGTAGGTGTTGAAGCTTCACGCCTTTATGCCGATGCTACTGAGATGCTGAAGAATCTGGTCACCAATCAGTGGCTCAAGGCAAGGGCATCAGTGGGTATATGGCCTGCAAATACGGTAAACGATGATACAATTGAGATTTACAATCCCGACAATCACGATGAGATCATACACCGTATAGAATGTATGCGTCAGCAAACGCGGAAGGTGGCAGGGCAACCCAATTACAGCCTTGCAGATTTTATTGCGCCCGCTTCTACAGGTAGAAAAGATTATATAGGCGCCTTTGCGGTAACAGCCGGTCAGGGTATAGAGCAGCACCTCGAACGCTTTCACAAAGCACATGATGATTACAACAGCATCATGTTGAAAGCACTTGCCGACCGCCTTGCAGAGGCATTTGCAGAACTCATGCACGAAAAGGTGAGAAAGGATTTTTGGGGCTACGGATCAGGTGAAAGCCTTACCACAGATGATTTGATAGCTGAGAAGTACAGAGGCATTCGCCCCGCACCAGGATACCCGGCCTGCCCTGACCATACGGAGAAGCCCGGACTCTTCCGCATCCTCAACGCTACCGATCTCTCTGGAATAGTGCTCACTGAGAGTTATGCAATGTATCCCACGGCATCGGTTTCAGGATGGTACTTTGGCAGTCCCCATGCAAAATATTTCGGGGTAGGACGCATAGGCAAAGACCAGGTGCAGAGCATTGCAGAGCGAAAAATTATCTCTGAAAATGAAATGAGCCGATGGCTCGCTCCAAATCTGAATTATTAGTGCAAATCACTACTTTTGCAAAGGCCATTTAGATTTGAAAAAAACCATGCGCATTCTTTTCACCCTTTTGTTGGTGATCGTTCTTACTCCAATAAATGCACAGGCCCAAGGCCGGCCTATACAGGTTTCTAAAACATCATCAGATTGCATTGGTGCTGTGATGATCAACGATACCATCATCGGTCCGGTATATTCTCCGAAAGGATACGGGAATAAGCTTGAAATAAATGGCTACGATCTCGGTGACCCCTTTTTTATTCAGCAAGAACACAACACGGTCTGGTATAAATTTATTGCGCCTTACGATGCGGTCTTTACCTTCGACCTTATCCCCATTCGCAACGACGACGACTTCGACTTTATGCTCTTCAAGTACGATGGCCCCAACTTCTGTGCAGATATTGCCGCAGGATCAAAAATACCTGTAAGAACCAATATTTCCCGAAAGAACACAGATGTTCAAGGCCGCACAGGCCTTAGTGAGGCATCCATTTACGAATACATACCCTCAGGTCCGGGCAGCTCGTACAGCAGAGCCCTGAAGGTGCGCAAGGGCGATACGTATTACCTGCTTATCGACAACCCCTTCCGGGAAAATGAAGGGCACTCAATAGCATTGAATTATCGAAAAATTGCGCCTGGCGGTGCAATGGCATACGAAAGTTCAGAAGAGCCTGTTTATGTTTCCCCACTGCGAAAACTTAGGATTACCGTGGTAGACAAGAACAATGGAGAAAGACTTGCCTCCAATATTTTTCTTGATGGTATGCCTGACTCACTCCAGTCAAATTTTAATTCAGTGTCGCAAATCGCGCTTGATGTCGTGAGCTACCGTACCTACGAATACTCAGTACTTCGCAAAGGCTACTTGCTTCATACAGCAGAGCTGATTCCTAAAGGAGACTCCCTGTACGACATCACCGTTGAGCTGAAGCCCATGGCGATCGGCGATCGAATAAACCTTGAAAACATCAAATTCGACAGTGATAAAACAGTGATTCTCGATAAGAGTATACCTGCATTGGAGCAGCTCAAAGAATTTTTGGTGATGAACCCCGATATGCACATCGAAATTCAGGGGCATGTGAATGGTGAAGGGAAGAAGAATAAGAAGAAGTTTAAGAAATTATCTGCTTCCCGGGCCCGGGCCATATATGATAAATTGGTGGAAGCTGGCGTAGACAAGTCAAGATTGAAATATATAGGCTTTGGAAATTCTCAGATGGTATATCCCACGCCTGTGAACAATAGACAGGCAGAAGCCAATAGGAGGGTTGAAGCAGAAGTTACGAAGCTTTGAGACCACTTAGAACGATCTTCTGCCGTTCGTAATTTTCTGAATACAGCATCACCGGAGCTAATCTATTTTTACATTCCAAAACCGTAACTATGAATAAAACGGCAGCCTTTGTGGCTATTTTTCTTGTCTCCATTACAAGTTTCGCCCAGGAACAATGGGACCTAAGGCGCTGCATAGACTATGCACTAGAAAATAACCTTACAGTAAAGCAAACCAGGTTGCAGACGCAGAATGCGGAGGTGAATTATGAGCAGAATAGGTTGGGCTTGCTTCCCAATCTCAATGCAGGTGCTTCCGCAGGTTATAATTTTGGTCAGCGTATCGACCCTTTCACCAACGAGTTTGCCACTGAGCGGGTGCAGACCAGCAACCTTTTTCTGGCTACCGATGTTGACCTCTTCAACGGCTTCAATAAAATGAACACATTGAAGCAAAGCCGCGAGGATGTTGCCGTAGCCGAATTTGAACTGGAGAGGATGAAGAATGATATCTCTCTTCAATTATGCCTGGCATATCTGCAAGTGCTTCTCGCCAAAGAGAATGTAAAAGTAAGCACCAATCAGGTTGCCATTACCAGCGATCAGGTAGGTAGGGCAGAAAGCATGGTGCAGGCAGGTGCCATGCCACGTGGTAGCCTCTTCGATATACAGTCGCAATTGGCACAAGAAGAAGTTACCCTCATTACCAATCAGAACTCCGAAACACTGGCCTTGCTCAATCTCACCCAGCTTTTGCAGTTAACCCGAGAGGAGGCTTCCACCTTTGATATTGTCATCCCCGATCTCAGCGACGAAGGCACAAGCATGATGGATATGGCAGCTTACGACATTTACCTTAAGGCGAAGGAAACCATGCCTCAGGTGCTTGGTGCTGAAGCCCGCAAGCGATCTGCGCAGTATGGATTGAGCGCAGCAAGGGGGTTATACACGCCATCGCTCACCTTTAGCGCTTCTATTGGATCAGGATACTCTGGAGCAAATTCTGAGTTGATTGGCACCGGCACCAACCTTGGTTTTGTGCCTTTCGGACAGGTTGCAAATACGGGTGAAATCGTTGTTTCACTTCAGGAACAAATTGAGTTTAACGACAATGATTTTAGAACAAAAAAATATGGAGATCAGCTTTCTGATAACTTGAATCAGAACGTAAGCTTGAATCTTACCATCCCAATTTTCAATGGCTCACAGGCCAGAGCCAATGTGTACAGGCAGCAAATAGCGCTCCTGGATGCTGATCTTAATTATTATCAGACTACCAATCAGTTGCGTTTCGAGATTGAACAAGCATATGCTGATGCAAAGGCAGCCTTGAACACATTCGCAGCCAATCAAAAAGCGGTTGCTGCACTCGAAGAGTCTTTTAAATACGCCACTGTACGTTTCGATCAGAAGGTGATCAATGCCGTTGATTTTAATCTTACCAAAACCCAATTCACCAATGCACAAATTGGACTAATCAGGGCAAAATACGATTTCATTTTCCGGACAAAAATATTGGATTTCTACCTCGGCAATCCTATCACACTTTAGGTTTTCATCAAAATCGATATCATGACCAAACGGAGAAAAAGACTCTTGTGGATCGTTGCAGCAATCATTGTCCTGCTTGCAGTTGCTGCGGTGTTTAAGAACCGAGATGCAAACGAGATCCGCGTTACCACGGCATCAGCTGAAAATCGTACAATCGTGGAAACGGTGGTAGCCAATGGCACCATTCAGCCAGAAACAGAAGTGGTGATTTCATCAGAAGTGTCAGGGAAGATTTTGGAATTGCCCTTCAAGGAAGGCGCCAAGGTAAACAAGGGAGACCTGCTCGTGAGAATAAACCCTGACCTGGCGCAAGCTGCACTCGACAGGGCTGAAGCTGCACTGAACAGTGCCCGTGCCAATAAGGCAAACGCAGAAGCACGCCTTATACAAGCAAAAGCACAGTTTAGAAACAGTGAGATTATATTCAACCGCAACAAAGGGTTGTTAGCGGGAGGCGCGATATCCGACGCCGAGTTCGACAATGTAAAAGCGACTTATGAATCAGCCGAAGCAGAGGTGATGGCCGCAAATGAGAGCGTTCATGCCGCTTCATTTTCAGTGCAATCTGCCGGTGCAAGCGTAAAAGAAGCACGTGATTCCTATTCGAGAACCACCATTTATGCTCCCATGGATGGAACCATCTCAAAACTTTCAGCCGAGGTTGGAGAGCAGGTTGTTGGTGCGATGCAAATGACGGGAACTGAGATAATGCGCGTGGCCAATCTCGATGTGATGGAAGTACTTGTAGACGTGAATGAAAGCGACATAGTGCGCGTAAAAATGGGCGATACGGCAAGCATTGAAGTAGATGCTTACCTGAACAGAAAGTTTGATGGTGTGGTAACTGAGATTGCAAACTCTGCCAAGAGCCAGGGCCTTACTGCCGATCAGGTTACCAACTTTGAGGTGAAGGTGCGGCTTGTCAAAACATCATATGAAGATTTGCTCAACACGGAAATGCCACATGTATCGCCTTTCAGGCCAGGTATGAATGCAACTGTAGATATTAAAACTGCCAGTAGAATCAATGTGATAGCCATACCACTCGAGAGTGTTACCTCGCGCACTGATACAACTTCTGGCAAGGAGCGTTCAGCCACTGAGAAGCTCCTTGGTTCAACTTCAGAAGACCAGGAACCCATCACTTGTGTTTTTACAGAACGTGATGGGCGGGCACATTTGATTCCGGTAACTACTGGAATTCAGGATGATAAATTTATTGAGATTACCAATGGTATCAGCGCCGGCGATGTTGTAATTTCAGGTCCATATGATATTGTATCTCAGCGGCTCGCGCCTGATGATGTAGTGAAAGTAATAAGCCGCGAAGAGCTTTACAAAAAAGAGGAGTAACACGCTCTGAAGCCAATACTCTGCATAGAGACGAGCACCACAGTTTGCTCAGTAGCAGTGGCCCTAAATGACAGGGTGCTTGCCCTGCGCGAGGATGTAGGAGGCAAGCACAATCATTCAGAGCATCTCCACGTATTTATAAAGGAGACAATGGACGAAGCCCAAATCACTTTTCAGGATTTGGAGTGTATTGCCGTAAGTGTGGGCCCCGGCTCGTATACTGGACTTAGAATTGGCGTATCTGCAGTAAAGGGGCTTGCCTATGCAAGGAATATTCCCATTGTTACAATCGGAACGCTGGAGGCCCTTGCTTTCGGGTTTATAGATGCCCACCACTCAATGCTGAGCAATGGTCAATCGGCCATGGTTCTGCCAATGATTGACGCAAGAAGAATGGAAGTGTATTGCAGTGGATTCAGTGAGGTGGGCATCGTAGTTTTTCCCGTAAGGGCGGAGGTGCTCACAGAAAATAGCTTTCCGGAAGCAAAAGGTTTTGATAAGGTGTACTACTTTGGAGATGGAGCCGAAAAGTGTGAACCATTGCTTTCTGAGAACCCATCCTTCGCTTTCGTTCCGGACGTTAAGCTCTCAGCAGTTTCCATGATCGGTCTGGCCATGGAAAAAATCAATAAGAAGGATTTTGCGAATACTGCCTATTTCGAACCATTTTACCTCAAGGACTTTCTCGCCGGTAGACCTAAGACCGGGCTTAAGTAGCCTGCATACCTCAGCTTATAAAATGAAAAAGCCGGTTGGAGTGCAACCGGCTTTCGCAATTATTTAGCAATCCATTTTACCTCGGAGAGGTACTTTGCTGGTTTCTTCTAGGATCTGTTGTGGTTGGAACTGGTATCCTTTCACGGGGTGTCGGAGCTTCTCTCGTGGTGGTCTTTTCGCTGCGCTCCCTGGGAGTGGCTTCCACTTCTCTATCTCCGGAATTTCTGCCGCCTACAATGCGCATCTCAGCAGTGAGGTTGTCTGCACCTGCGCATACTTCAATGTACCATAGCACATAGCGTATGTCCACTGAAATGGTGCGTTGTACAGATGGTTCAAAATTAATGTCCCCACTCATCGCCTCCCAGTTGCCGTCAAAAGCCAAACCAATCAGCTCACCCCTTCCATTCAGTACAGGGCTTCCAGAGTTACCTCCGGTGATGTCATTGGTACTAATAAAGTTTACATGTAGTGAATTGTCTCTGTCAATGTAACGTCCAAATTGTCTCTTGTTCGCCAGTTCCTTCATCCTCGTCGGAACAATAAATTCGTCGTCATTCGGATTCTCTTTCGCCAAGAGGCCTTCCATAGTGGTAAAGTGATTGTAAATTACCCCGTCTTTAGGCGCATAGTTCGCCACATTTCCAAAAGAAACCCTCATGGTGGAGTTGGCATCGGGATAGAAATCTTTCTCTGGCATCATATTTCTAAGTCCGTCCTGGAATATTCTGTTGCCCCTGGCCAGAAGTTCATTCGCTTCAGTGTTCAGTGCGGCCTGATTGCGGTACACTGCGAAGAGATCGGCGGAAACAATTTTCATTGGATCCGCATCGAGGGTTTTCTTTGTGGGCTTGTTGAGAAAGTTGTTGAGCCTTCCACTGTCGGTAAAAATGCTTTTGCCGTAAGCTTTGTTCGCATAATCCTGCCATTTGCCATTCATTTTGCTGCCTCCGGCTTGCATGTAAGCCGGCTGCTGATCGACGGGCACGTTTTTACTGTACAACTCTTGGGTCACTGCAAATAGTTTCTTGTCGGTGTTCAGGTCTGTTTCTGCAAAGAAGGCATCAGCGGTGGCCTTTAGTTCTTCTTTCATCGCTGTTTTCTCAGCACCTTCTGGCAGAGCCATGTATGCATCGAGTTGCTGAGACATTCTGTAGCTGAATAGAATAGCATCTGCCCCGAGCAATCCGGCTTCGAGCACGTACGTCCCGCCAACTACCGTATTGTCTTTCATCGCCACACCTTTCTCGATCATACCCAAAGCGCTGCCATATTTTTCGTTGCGTGCAGGATCACCCTCAGCCCATACTTTGTATCTGCGTTCTATGGACTGTTTCTCATTCTTTACATTGAGTCTCTTGAGTTGCTCAGTTTGCCCAATAAAGTACTTCCAGTAATTGGCTATTTGGGCATATTTAGAAGCGTACATAAGGCGTGTGGCATCGCTTGCCTTCATATCAGCGCGAAGCACTTCTAGTTTTGCATCGCGAATTTCAACCACGGCCGGGTTCTTCTTAGAAATGGCTTGCTCTATGCCCCATGAGGAAAGATAACGATCAGTAGAACCCGGGTATCCGAATGTCATGGTAAAATCGCCTTCCCTCATTCCGGCCACATTGATGTTCAGGTAAAATTTGGACTTCATAGGAATGTTGTCAGGACTGTAATTGGCGGGCTTTCCGTCAGGGCCACTGTATACTCTGAAGAGTGAAAAATCGCCGGTGTGCCTTGGCCACATCCAGTTGTCCGTGTCTCCACCAAATTTCCCTACAGATGATGGCGGAGCGCCAACCAATCGCACGTCAGTGAAAACTTCATACACAAATAGATAGAACTCATTGCCTGCAAAGAAGCTTTTCACCTCAGCTTTGTAATGGTTGCCCTCTTTGGCTTTGCCACTTATCGCCTTGGCTACTTCAGCAATCTTGGCATTTCTCTCAGCCTCGGAGGTAATGCCTTCCACAGCGGTGAGTACCTCTCTGCTTACATCTTCCATCCTCACCAGAAAGGAGGCGTAGAGACCTTCATTGGGAAGTTCATCCTGGTGCGTTTTGGCCCAGAATCCATTGGTGAGGTAATCTTTCTCTACAGTGCTATTCTCGCGTATGGCATCGTAGCCGCAGTGGTGGTTGGTAAGCATAAGCCCGTTAGGGGAGATGATCTCGCCCGTGCAAAAACCTCCCATAGATACGATGGCATCTTTAAGGCTGGCATTGTTCACACTGTATATTTCATCGGGGGTAAGCTGCAATCCCATTTTCTGCAGGTCTTGCTGATTGAGGCGCTGTATAAGCATTGGGAGCCACATGCCCTCATCAGCGCGCAGCGGTGTGGTGATTACTGCTACAAGCAGCAGCACCATAGCAATGGATTTCTTCATAAGTAGTTGGTTATTCTCGTTTTTTGCAAAGGTAACATTTCAATTGCTCCCATGCCAATCCGGCTTATGGGCAACCCTGACTACCAAATAGCAGGCCGTAATTCAATTTGGGAATGATGTGGGGTTATGATCGGCTGTAGGGCAAGGGGAGTCTATTGCTCGGGTTGAAATACATAATACCCATGCTTTTCAATGCAGGTTTGTTATTTCATTACTTTTGGTTTTGACTGTCGCAGATAGAGGATATATACGCAATAAGGTATGGAGGAGTGTCGAATATTCTGATGTTGGCAAACATTAAAATGAACAGCCTAACTCACATAATAATTGGCCTTCTGATTTTCTCGGGTCAATCTCTGTTCGGGCAAATGGGGCGCGCTGCCATAACTTATCAGTATGTTTATGAATTAGACAATACCTATTTCCCTCATGACTATTTCGTGGCGAGCGATATGGCCGAACTTCTTGATACCGCTGTATCTATATTAGGAGACGAAAAAATTCTAAAGATCACGAACACCTTTAATGATGGTTTTACAGGGCACGCAGTGGAGTTCGTACTATCTTCTGACTTGGAAATAGTACGAGTCGATTATCAAGAATGGACGGATTTGATTGATGGATCAAAGACGGATTATACTGTTGAAAAAGCAGTTCTATCGATGAATGAAAGCCCATTCAAATCGAAATTAATTACGGGACATTACACCCTTCAAATTAGGGAAGACTATTTTGCAGGAGAACAGCCTAGAAAGGAAGGTGACAGAGATACCACCACCTACCTAATCTTCAATGGGAAATTTAAGGTGTATTCTAACAAAGAGAAAGAAAAGGGAAGAGAATGGATTATTAATCAGAACGAAATTACGATGGGTGTTAAAGATAGTTCGGGTGTTTATTTGATGCCCGATGATTTTGCTGAATTCAAATTTGGTTCTGATTCATTGAAGGCACTATTGAAAGAATTTGAAATTGATAGATCTGAATCAACGGAACAGCTGAAAAGCGTTGTCACACTTCAAATTCTTATTGATGAGAACGGACGCGTTGAAAAGGAGAGTATGGCAATTTGGGAGCCGATGAGATCACTCGAAATACTCAGTCGGCTAAAAAAGAACAAAGCGTTAATGACAGAATGGTATCCTGCGACTTACAAGGGAAGACCAGTAAAATCAGAATTGAATTTGCCCTTGAAATTTAAATAAATACGCTGCACAACATTCTGTATAGTGCATACCCTTCGAATACGCTCCATACAGTGAGCGTTAATCACCCCCTACCAATACCCATATGTATAGTTCGTAATATATATAATCTGCACCGCTTCGTCCCTTCTCAGTTCAGCCCTTATAAGCATGTTATTGCCTTCATACACATACTCTTTACGGTATATTTCACTGGCTTGCTTATACAGCACTTCTTCGAGCAAATTGCCTACCTGATCGTAGCTGTATGTGTACCGCTGTGCTGCAGGGTGCGGAATTTGTAGTTCGCTGATCCAGCCTTGCATATTGTAGGCATAGGTTTCTTCGTAGCGGTCGCTGCTCATAATGTAGGCCTGACTATACCGAAGCAGGTATTCATTTTCATCATAATACCTGATCTCCTTGATGTACGGCCTTCCTGCTGAGTTGTGCAAGGTGGTGTGAAGTTGGTTTTCGAAGCGGGCGTGGGTGTAGTTTTCAGTAGCAACTTCGGTTACCCTGGTGGGTACCTCATTCGCCATAAGACTACTGCTTCTCGCGGTACGGCCGTATTTTCTGGAAATGGGGAGCCCATCATCACCATAGTTGTAGCAATAGCTGAACATTCCGGCGGCGTCGTTCTTCACCTCGCACTCCAGCCTATTGCCCGCATAGGTGAATACCGTAACCGCTGTATCGCCAAGTTTATAATCGATCTCTGAAATGAGGCGTACGTTGCCATCCTTGTGAAATTGGTACACATAGCTCTTGTGGGTGCTTTTTATCTTGTCACCATCTCTCTTGGATTCCACACTACAGCGTATTTCTTGTATGTTGTTTGCGGCAATAAAGCTTGGATTGAATCTTTGATGGTGCGAGAAATCTTTCGCAGAAGGTGGGCTCAGCAGCTGAGCAAAGGCAACAAAATTTAGAGTAGTGCAAAGGATGGTAAAGAGCAGGTATTTCAATGCTGTGCGTGTGATTTTTTTAGTGTTTCTATAATTGTCTCGGTGCTTTCTATCGGTGCGTCGCAGCTTTGATTGCGGCAAAGGTATATAAGGGTTTTGTGATCTATAAACCTCTGATGCAACAACGGAAGTTGGGAAGCATCTCTTGCCACAGCGGCAGTGATAAGTGGTAAGTATTCCCGCTCAAGCTGCGCGGCACGTTCTTTAGATTTCGGTCCTGTGATAACCACTTCAACCGATCCGGCTGCTTTCTTTAAGTATAAGTCTGCCCAATTTGAATACCCTGAGCCATAAGCAATCATTGCGTCAACAACATTGTACAACATTCTTTCGGCAATTTCCCGTAAGCGGCTGTCGTCAAAATAGATTGAAAGTGTATGGAGGTTCTGGGCCATCACCGAATTGGTGGCGGGTATTACATTGTCAGAAATTTCAACGGGCTTGCTGATGAGGTCATTTTGTCTGCTTGATGTAAAATAGAAAAGGCCTTTGTCACTGTCGTAAAACTGATCTATGACCGTCTCAGTCATAGCTTTTGCCTTGAGGAGATAGCCCTCGTCGAAGGTAGCCCTGTAAAGCTGAATTTGCGCTTGAATTGTGAAGGCGTAGTCTTCGAGAAATCCAGCAATTTTGGCCTTTCCATCTTTCCAGCTGTGCAGCAATTCACCCGTTCTAGCATCCGTGAGTTCGGTTTCTATGAACGTTAGAATTCCTGATGCTTCTTTGAGAAAGGCACTGTTTTGGGTATGCTGGTATGAAAGCGCCAACCCTGAGGCGAGCATGGCGTTCCAGGAGCACAGGCATTTGGTATCAAGTTGGGGTGCCACTTGCTTGTTCCTTTCTTTGATAAGCCTTGTGTTCAGGGCGTTGAATTCGGCAAGTACGCCCGCTTCATCAACCTTGTTTTGAGTTGCAATAGATGCAATGGAGCCTTTGCGCACAGGAATCAGTCTCTCCTCCCAAATTGCATTGTGATCGCTGTGGTAAAATTTCCGAAAGGCTTGTCCTACTTCCGTATCTTTTATGATGCTGGCATGATCCCAGGTGTAAAATTTGCCTTCTTCCCCTTCGCTGTCGGCGTCAATGGCGCTGAAATACCCGCCAGATGGGTGTTTCATGTCCCGCTGTAGCCAGTTAAATATCCCATTCACCACTTGCAAATACTCAGGATTTCCAAAGGCGTGGTAGGCTTCCGCGTAAAGTCCTATAAGCTGTGCATTGTCATACAGCATCTTTTCAAAATGTGGAACCTTCCAGTACACATCGGTACTGTACCTTGCAAAGCCGCCCCCCACCTGATCGTAGATTCCACCATGTGCCATTCGGTTCAACGTAAGCCGCACGTGTTGCAGCACTTCGTGATCGTCCTTCAAAATTCCGTAGTGCAGCAGGAATGTGTAGTTCGAAGGAAGTGGGAATTTTGGGGCTTTATTTGGTCCTCCGTATTCAGGGTCAAATCTTTTTTTCCAATTGTGAATACAATCGTCTAAGGGTGCATAGGTGAAGTGATGGTTTTCAGAAACGGCAGGCAATGATTCTGTAAGCCCCATGCCCTCCACGAGTTGCTCGCCGTATGCACGGATCTTATCGGGGTCAGAATGCCAAAGCCCCGCAAGCTGTTTTAAGATTTGTACCCACTGACCTTTCGGGAAATAGGTACCTCCATATATTGGCAATCCATCGGGAGTGGTGAAGCAATTAAGCGGCCATCCACCTTGGCGCGACATCATCTGCACAGCTTCCAGATAGACCTGGTCCACATCGGGACGCTCTTCGCGGTCTACCTTCACGTTGATGAAGTGTGTATTCATCACTTCAGCAACCTCTTCATCTTCGAAGCACTCACGCTCCATCACATGACACCAATGACACGCTGAATAACCTATGCTCACCAGCATGAGTTTTTTCTCGGCAATTGCGCGTGCTCTGGAAGCTTCGCCCCAAGGCATCCACTGCACAGGGTTGTGGGCGTGCTGTTGCAGATAGAGACTCGATTCGTCTGCAAGACTGTTGGTATACATTGGATGAGAAGGCTTCACGTGGTGCTGGTACTTGTCAGAATTGGGCTTTGTGGGTTTCATCAAAATCAATATTCTTGCCAATAAGCACGGATTTCACCCGAATTTTGCCCACAGCTCTAATTTCCACTTTTTTCCCCATCGCAGCATTGAATAACATGGGCAGCAGTGAAGCGCTACCGCTGTCGAAATCGGCCCTCAAACGCACAGCTAAATCCTTGTCGGAATTGGGAGGTGAAACCACTTTTTGGAGGAGCACTGCCTTGCCCGCTTTCTTCCCATTCAGATATATATCTGCATCGGTGCCTGTAACCTGTACTTTGTAGTTGTTTGGGTTTACTACCTGCATGGTTGCGGTAATTTCAATCCCTTTGGAATCGAAATTATTAATCTGCACCTTACGGATCTCTTTCACTTCTACCTCTGTATAATTGCAGGAAACTGCAAGGAATGGTAGAAGCAACATCCAAAGCGCAAATGGAATTTTATTTTCCCGAAAGGGCTGCAAAATGTTTGAAAAACAATGGTATAGTCTCAATGCCCTTGTAATAATTGAAGAGTCCGTAATTCTCGTTGGGTGAGTGAATTTTATTTGAGTCGAGTCCGAATCCCATCAGAACCGTTTTAAGACCCAGCGTTTTCTCAAACAAAGCTACAATGGGAATGGATCCACCTCCACGCATTGGGATCGGCTTTTTGCCAAATGAATCTTCCATGGCCATGCTTGCTGCTTTGTAAGCCAGAGAGTCGATGGGTGTAACAGCGGGCTCTCCTCCATGGTGGGCACGAACCACTACTTTAACAGACTTCGGAGCGATGCCCTCAAAGTGATTCTTGAACAAAGTTGTGATTTCATCGCTGCTTTGATTTGGCACCAAACGCATAGAAATTTTTGCAAAAGCTTTGGAAGGTAGTACCGTCTTGGCTCCGGGAGCGGTAAATCCTCCCCAAATTCCGTTCACATCTAAGGTGGGCCTCACGCTGGCTCTTTCCAGGGTGGTATAGCCCGTTTCGCCATGTACAGTGGCTACTTCCAATGTTTCCTGGTATTTCTGCAAGTTAAAAGGAGCTTTGTTCATGGCAGTGCGCTCCTCGCTGCTCAATTCTACAACCTTATCGTAAAAGCCGGGAATGGTTATATGGTTGTTTTCGTCGTGAAGGGAAGCAATCATTTTGGCGAGTATGTTGATGGGATTTGCAACTGCCCCTCCGTAAATACCGCTGTGCAGGTCGCGATTAGGACCGGTTACTTCCACTTCTACATAGCTCAGACCGCGGAGCCCCATGGTGATGCTGGGGTTCTCGTTGCTGAGCATTGCAGTATCTGATACAAGCACCACATCAGCCTTGAGCCTGTCTTTATTCTCTGCAAGAAATGGCCCCAGGTTATCTGAGCCTATTTCCTCTTCACCTTCTATCATGAATTTCACATTGCAGGTAAGGGTGTTTGTTTTCATCATCGCCTCAAATGCCTTGATGTGCATATACACCTGACCCTTGTCGTCCGCTGCCCCACGTGCTATTACCAGCTCATCAGTAACCACGGGCTCAAAGGGGGGTGAATCCCACAACTCGAGCGGGTCGGCGGGCTGTACATCGTAATGTCCATATACCAGTACAGTAGGTAGGGAAGGGTCAAGGATTTTCTCACCGTATACAATCGGGTAGCCGGGTGTAGGGCACACTTCAACCTTCTCAGCACCAGCTTCTACAAGGCGGTCGCGAATGAAATCGGCAGCCTTCATCACATCTGCTTTGTAGGTTTTATCAGTGCTTACAGATGGTATGCGCAATAAGTCTACAAGTTCATTTAGAAATCGCTCCTTGTTGGAGTCTATGTACTGATTTGTTGGAGTCATGAAGAATAAATTTGTGAAGGCCAAAGATAGAAATTAATGCCCCTTGCTGCTTTCTTCGGTAAGTATTGAGAAATAGGCTTATTGTCTTATCTTCATCCCCTCAAATCTTGGGCAACTAAGTTTTGGGTTTTTCGTCAACGCTCTACAAAGTATCCATTATGGCTAGAATTCTCTACTCGCATCTTTCCGGTTTTAAGCGCATTGCCCTCTTCATTTCAATGGTTTTTTCATTGAACCTGGCATACAGTCAGGTTGAGATTGATATGACGATGACTCCTGAGCAGCTCGTTCAGGATGTACTTCTGGGAAACGGCGTTGCAGTATTTAACATTACGTTCAACGGGCAGCCGGCTGATCAGATTACCAACCAGATGGCCCGGTTTTTTGGAACCAGCGCATTTGTGGGATTCGATGAAGCTATTTTACTGGGAAGTGGAGATGTTTCAAATGCCGGACCCGATCCACAATTTCAGGCGCCAACAAATCCTGTTCAGAATGATCCGGACTTGGTTGCCTTGTCGGGGTTTAATATCAATGATGCCGCTGTGCTCGAGTTTGACTTTATCCCGAATGGCGACTCACTTGAATTTCGATACGTTTTTGGATCTACCGAGTATCCCAGTTTTACCTGTTCATCTTTTAATGATGCATTTGGATTCTTTGTAAGTGGACCGGGCCTTTCGGGTCCGTATAGCAACAATTCTGTCAACATTGCAGTCATACCTGGCTCAAACATTCCCGTAGCAGTGAATACCATAAACTCTGGAACTCCATCCGCCAACTATCCTGCATCGAACTGTGCCAGCGCGAATCCAAACTGGATTGCCGACAGCCAGTATTTTGTCAATAACAACCCTCAAACTCCTGGCGATGTGCAGATACCAGGGCTGACTGTGCCACTTACAGCTTATGCTTTGGTGCAATGTGGTGCCATGTACCATATTAAAATCGCAATTGGAGATGCCAGCGATGGAGCACTTGATTCCTTCGTTTTTCTTGAGGCGGAATCGTTTTCTTCCAATTCAGTAGTACAGGTAAATCTCGATGTGCCTATCGGAATCAATGACTCTACACTTTACGAAGGTTGTGGTCAGGCGGTCATTCAATTTATCAGACCTCCGGCGAGTATTGGGCTAGGTATAGATGAAGTAGCGTATTTGGAATTCTCAGGCACTGCCATCAATGGTGTCGACATTGTTCCCGCTCTTCCAGACAGTGTAGTTTTTCTTGCTGGCAATGATACTGTGACTTTCATAGTGACTGCGCCCAATGGAGCGTCCGACGGCATCATCAAAATCTTCACAGTTACCATCACAAACATTGCATCCAATTGCACGGGTGCAGAGTTGACATCAGAATTTTCTTTTTATGTTTCATTCGCAGAACCACTTGTAGTCACGGGCTTCAATACTTCTTTGGTCGATTGCAATGATGAGGTCGATATCTTTCCCACGGTCACAGGTGGGTACGGAGAGTATAGGTATTTTTGGTCTACGGGGGATGAAGTCCCTTTGATAACGGTCTCACCGGGATTCACAACTACCTATTTTCTTACTGTAAGTGATACATGTACGGCGGGAAGTCAGCAGGTATCCTTCCAGGTTGATGTTCCCACATATCCACCAGTCGTTGTGGACCTTGGAGAAGATTTTGTAATCAATGAGTGTGATGTTACGATTAATATTATCCCTACTGTAACCGGGGGATTTGGTTCGTATAGCTACAACTGGACTTCAGGAGGGGAGAGTCTAGGTATTCTGCCGGCCCTTGCATACTTCGTGGAGTCAAGCACCAATATTACACTCACAGTCACTGACGATTGTGACGCAATAGGGATTGATGAAGTTGGAGTCATTGTGCCTCCAGTAGAGGTGAGTGTATTTTTACCAGATATTTTTGAAGTGAACTCATGCCTGGAAGGCTTCCTTATGCCTGCTATAGCAGAAGGCGGGATAGGTACAAAAACATATACATGGCTTGTAGACGGTGCCGAACAGGCAATAACACAGGACGTATATTTCCAATACCATGCATCTATGGGGCAAACTGTGGTGCTTTACGCAGAAGATGAATGCGATAACTTTTCGTCAGATACAACAGTGGTCTCATTGAATTTCCCTGCAATAGATTTGAAAGTCTCAGCAGACACATCGATTTGTGAGCAAACTGGGGCAGAACTCCGTGTATCTGCATCAGCAGGCTCAGGTAACTTCAGTATTTATTGGGAAGATCTTGGTCTGTCAGATTCAATAGTATATGTGACTCCTGATGCGCTTACCCGCTATATAGTTACCGTAACGGATACCTGTGGTGTAGAAGCGCAAGAAGCGGTTTCGGTATCTATCCGACAAGTACGGGCTGACTTTGAGTACGAGTATGTTGATTATTATGGTGTGCAAATACTGAACCGATCAACCCCATACAACTCAACGTATGTTTGGGAATTCGGCGATGGTGCCAGCAGCACTGAAGAGAATCCAAGGCATATTTTCTTAGACAATGAGGAGTATCAGATTGACCTGCTCGTTACCGATGAAATGGGATGTCAGGACTCTACATATAGGATTGTCTTGCCACCGGTAGAATTGTTTATCCCGAATAGTTTCACACCAAATGGAGACGGCATCAATGACCTGTTTGATGTAGTAGGATCGAATGTTTCGAAGTTTGAAATGTGGATTTACGACCGCTGGGGACGTGAGGTGTTCTATACTTCCGACATCACTAAGAAGTGGAACGGCAGCTACGACGGTGGAGACTACTATGCCAATTCTTCCATGTATGCCTTTATGATCAAGTACAAAGGGATGAAAGAGGAAGACGCACTAGAGAAAACCGGAACCATCACGGTTGTCAGGTAATTCATATTAAATAACCCTTACCAATGAAGTTAACCAAATATTGTTTGTATGGAGCTATTTTGGCTTCTGTTGTTTCACTCTACTCGAACCATGTTGCAGCTCAAGTAACTGTGGACAATACCCTGACAATAGAACAATTGGTGAATGACGTACTGCTGGGTGATGGGGTAGCCGCAACAAACATTACATTTAATGGACAACCTGCCAGTACTGTATCGGTTCAGGCAGGGTTTTTCAATGCTGAAAATTCGAATATTCCCTTGCCGGAAGGAGTTATATTATCTGCTGGGAATTCGACTTTTGCTGTTGGTCCAAATAATACCGGCTCAGGGTCTGATAATGTAGGATTTACATCAATTGACCAGGATTCCGATTTGGAAGCAGTCGTTGGAAATAATGTTTTTAATGTGGCAAGCCTTGAATTTGAATTTACTGTTAATGCTGACTCGATAAAATTCGATTTTGTTTTTGCATCTGAAGAATACAACGAATATGTATGCGCAACGGTAAATGATGTGTTTGGGTTCTTTTTGTCAGGACCGGGGATAAATGGCCCTTATTCAAACAATTCAATCAATATAGCATTGTTGCCAAATACTGATGTGCCTATTTCAATAAATACGGTTAACAATGGCAACGTAGGCAATAATGGTCAAGCATCAAATTGTAACGACCTTGACCCCAACTGGCAATCGAACAGCGTTTATTTTATTGATAATGAATCTAATACAGATCCAACCAGCACCCAATATGACGGTTTTACTGTTCGCCTTACTGCGAAGGCTGCGGTTCTTTGTGGCGAAACTTATCGTATAAAATTAGCTGTAGCGGATGTTTCTGACGGTGCATGGGACTCGGCTGTTTTTATTGAAGCTGGTTCTTTCTCCGCCGCTGGCGAAGTATTTGTAAACGTGGAGCCGGGCATACCTGGGATCAATGTTGAAGGCACACAGTACGAGGGCGTGGTAGTAGCAGGATGCTTCAGCACGATAGTTGAGCTCGTAAGACCGCAGAACGCACCCACAGGAGAAATAAATGTGAGCTATGGCGGTACCGCAATCCTGGGAGTAGATTACATACTCGGTGAGAACGACACCCTATTTACCTTTCCTCCTGGTACTGATACCCTCTTTTACAATATTCAGACGCTGGTAAATCCCAATGCCGCTGACACTACTTTTCTTGAGATCTATGTGATCTATGAGATATGCGGAGGAACTGATACTGTTGTAGCAGTAATCCCAATCATACCCCCTTATAGTATTACAATGGAAACCCCACCAGTAGTGGTAACCTGTCCTGCCGACTCTGTGCTTATTTCAGCCCAGGGAGTAAATGGCCTCGAGCCATACTTTTACGACTGGGGCGAGTTCGGTTTTGGTGGTAGTGTATTCGTTCCGATGCCCCCCGACGAGGCTTATTTTCAGGTGAGCATGACAGACCCCTGCGATTTTGAGATTATTACCGACAGTGTACTGGTCACGAACAATATACCCCCCCCCTTGACACTTGCCATACCCCAACCAGCCGTACCTACTTGTCCGGGCGATGATGTGCTGATACAAGCAATTGTGCAGAATGGGAACCCTGGGTACACGTATGTGTGGAATCCGGTGAGTGCCAGCGAACCTACCACCACAGTGAATTTCACACTCACCCAGATGGTGTATCTGGATGTGATAGACATATGCGGTACCACAGTGCAGGACAGCGTACTGGCCATCTACCCTGTATATACCGAAGTAGCTGCAAGCTTTGACTCCGTATTTGTGAACTGCCCCGGCGACCCAATTACCCTCTCTGCCAATAGCGGAGGTGGTGCGGGTCTGTATACCTATGAATGGTTTAGCGGCAGTGCAGGCAATAGTCAGCTCATATCTACAGAGCCAGTAGTTACCCTAACCCCTGGTTTTGGCAACATCAACTTCACCCTTGTGGTAACAGATCAGTGTGGAGAAACCGGCGAAGACAGCCAGTTTTACAGCTTTTTCTACTTTCCGGTTGATAGCGTAGAGGTTGTAGACCGCCCCAACTGTGCAGGTACAGAAGTAGAGTGGAGGGTGATTGAAACCTATGGAGGCGAAGCACCTTTCGAATACTATTGGAGTGGACCTGGCACCTTACTCGAAGCAGATACCCTTACCGGTACAGCAGTATTCGGGGAGCCTGAAAATTCGGATTATACCCTTGTGGTTCGCGACCGTTGTAATTTTTATAGCACCCCTCTGAACACCTTTGACTATGAGCCAGACATTGTGTTCTTAGACAAGATGCCCAATGTGATTACCCCCAACGGCGATGGGTTGAATGATGTGCTTGTAATAGAAGGCATACAGAAGTTTCCGGGCTCGGAACTGGAAGTGTTCGACCGATGGGGCCGCTCAGTATACCAGTCTGGCGACTACCGTGCGGGTGATCCGCTGGTGGTATCCCAGGATGCCTTCCGTGGTGAAGACCTGAGCGATGGCACTTATTTCTATGTGCTAAAGATTGATGGTGGAGACTGCGTAAGAACCGGATACATACAACTGCAAGGTTCTAACGGGACCGGGCAGAGGTAGGCAAGTAC
>JBGTBE010000098.1:0-27634 GCA_041749535.1 Cryomorpha sp.
TTTTGGAATATCTGGGCAAATAACGTGATCTTCATACCGGAGTTGGCTGTTTTTTGTTCGCACTTTAAACATACCGGATTTTTCCGGGCCAACTCCATTTTTTTATCTCAGACTATTAAACGTCTTGGACAGATGTGTTATACGACATAAGAATCCCTTGGCAGAATCAGAAGTGAATGGTGTTAAAGTCATCCATGCAAGTGCAGAATGTGGGTGCATTTAATGACGTAGTTTCCCCAATCTACCATGATGTACAACTGTGTGGATTATTTTGACGTATCAGCCTCAACTCTCCATAAATATTTAGCTTTGACCCGTCTGAAAATCCTTTTGAATGTTGGCAGTATGAATGCGCATTTTGAAGAAGTTATTTCTGATAAACCAAATCTTTTCTCATTATGATTACTGCTGCAATCATCTTCGTGCTTGGTTACTTGCTCATTGCCCTTGAGCACCAGGTAAAAATTGACAAGGCTGCTACAGCATTGGTATTGGGCGTGGTAGTGTGGCTTACGGTGGCATTCGGTATGGGCGAGATCAGCGAGACCACCCACCAACTCACCGAGCATTTCGAAGAAATAGCGGAGATACTTTTCTTCCTGCTTAGCGCCATGACTATTGTGGAGTTGATTGATGCACACAATGGCTTTGAGTTCGTGCAGCGCATCATCGTAACCAGAAACAAGGCAAGCCTGCTCTGGATACTTTCTATTCTTACCTTTTTTCTCTCTGCCGTACTCGACAATCTTACCACTACCATTGTGATGATGGCCATTTTGAAAAAGTTCATGGACAACCGCGAGGACTCCTGGTTTTTTGCCGGATTCATTGTCATTGCAGCAAATGCAGGTGGTGCCTGGTCGCCCATTGGCGATGTGACCACCATTATGCTATGGAATGGTGGTCAGGTGTCAACAGCTGCTATTGTGGTCGATACCTTCCTGCCTTCTCTGACTTGCATGCTGGTACCTCTCGCACTTGCATCATACCGGTACCGGGGGCAAAGGCTCACTGTGGTTACCGACTCAAACCCTGAACACCGTAAAATACCAGCTGGCGAAAGCAATCTTATTCTTTTGGTTGGAGTGGGTCTGCTTTTGTTGGTTCCTGTTTTTAAAACAGTCACCCACCTTCCACCTTTTATGGGCATGCTCTTTAGTTTGGGAGTCTTTTGGGTCCTTACGGAAATATGGCACCGCAAGAAGGCACCAGAGTTGAAGCACCACCTTTCCGTGTCCAGCACCCTGCAGCGCATAGATACCACCAGTGTACTTTTCTTTCTAGGCATTTTACTTGCCGTAGCAGCCATGGAAGCCAATGGTTCCCTACATGTGCTGGGTCTTTCGCTCGATGTCACTTTTGCCAACTACCATGTTACCAATACCCTGCTGGGACTTCTCTCTTCGGTGGTGGACAATGTGCCGCTTGTTGCAGGTGCTATGGGAATGTACAGCATGGAACGTTTCCCACAAGACCATGAATTCTGGACCTATCTCGCCTATTGTGCCGGTACCGGGGGCAGCGTGCTGATCATCGGTTCTGCGGCTGGCGTGGCAGCAATGGGCATCATGCGAATTGAGTTCGTTTGGTTCCTGAAGCGCATTTCATGGCTTGCTCTTTTAGGGTATTTTGCAGGAATTGGTGTGTATCTTTTGCAGAATGGGTCAGGCATATAATGTTAACAATAAGTGGTTTGTATCTCGATATGCAGGTACTTAGCTTGTCATTGTTTTATACATACTTTCGCTTCACCAATTGTTGGCCTTTACCGATCGCTTGTACCGCTGAGTAGTTTCTAAATGCTTTATTCAGTGGGTACAGAAATCGACAAACTATTTTGAGCTGTAATTAACCCAAAACCAAATAACCAATGAAGACTTATCTACTTACTCTTTCAGCCGTTGCAATGTTATCTGCTTGCACGGAATGTCCACCAGCACGATACACGCAACAATCTCCTGAAATTGATATTGCAATTGCATCGAATGATGCATACTGCAAACGTGATTGGGATGCCCTAAAAGCCATGTATGCTCCCGACGCGAAAATTTACCACAACAGCTCTGAGCATTCCGGAATAGATGAGATGATCAGCAAATCTCAGGAGTCCGCACAGTACTTCAGCAGCGAATCCATTACCACTGAGGATGCCGAGATGGTTGTGACCGACAGCACTGAAACATGGGTCAATTTCTGGGGTATTTGGAAAGGTGTGATGGCTGCCAATGGCAAAGAATATGCTTCGCCTATGCACTTCACCATGCGGTTTGAAAATGGCCTTATTACTGAAGAACACGGTTATTGGGACTCATCTTCCATCACCGAAGACATGATGGCAATGGAAATGGCAGCCACAGACAGCGCCGCTACCACCATGGAATAAGTGACCCGAAAACCTACGAATTTCAAACCCGCAATGGCGTAAAAACCGTTGTGGGTTTTTCTTTGTCTTCAACGTGCGATTGCCTTTGCGGGAATGTCTATATTGCGGGCATTCAAACCACACGATGATGAATGCAAAGAAAGCCGCAGGAATGGCGCTACTCGGATATTTACTACTCTTTTGCACCAGCGGCTTGTTGGCCCAGGTCACTGCGTTTACCGATGCGCGCATCATTCCCATCGCAGGTCCTGAAATAGAAAAGGGAGTGCTTCTTATAGAAGGTGGAATCATCGTAAAGGTAGGCGCAACCGATGAGGTGAAGATTCCAAAGAATGCAACGGTCGTCTCCTTTCCGGGCAAAGTGTTGATGCCGGGTTTGGTTGATTCTCACTCGCATATAGGAAATGGCGATGGGGGCGATGCATCTTCCGCACTGCACCCGGATGTGCGCATTTTCGATGCCATCGATGTGCACTCCGACACGTTTAAGAAAGCCCGCGCAGGAGGCATCACTACCGTGAATATTATGCCTGGCTCGGGCCACCTTATGAGTGGGCAAACCATCTACTTAAAGCTGCGACCCGCCACCACCGTTTATGATATGCTGCTCAACAAAGATCCAAATGGCATATTGGGTGGAATGAAGATGGCCAATGGCACAAACTCCATCAGGGCAGTCCCCTTTCCCGGCACCAGGGCCAAATCGGCGGCCATGGTGCGCGGTCTTTTTGTGAAAGCTCAAGCTTACCAGGAGAAGTTGAAGCTCGCAGGCGATGATGCTACGAAGATGCCCGACAGGGACCTTCAGATGGAAGCGCTGGTAGAAGTGCTTGAAGGAAGGCGTATGGTGCACAACCACACCCACCGCCACGATGATATCATGACTTCCATCAGGCTTTCCCAGGAGTTTGGCTACCGCATGGTGCTGCACCACGTTAGCGAAGGATGGAAGGTTGCCGATGAGATAGCCGCTGCAGGCGTGCCCTGCTCTGTGATTGTAATAGATTCACCCGGGGGCAAGCTCGAAGCCGCTGAGCTTCGTTTCGATACCGGGAAAATACTGGAGCAAGCTGGCGTAGATGTGGGCTACCACACGGACGATGGCATTACAGACTCCCGCGTTTTTCTCCGCTCAGCAGCTTTTGGTGTTCGTGGTGGAATGTCAAGGGCCAAAGCCCTCGAAGCGGTCACTCTGGCCAATGCGCGCATGCTCGACGCTGACAAGAAAGTGGGCTCCCTGGAAGCGGGAAAAGATGCCGATTTTATCATTCTCTCCGGCGACCCGCTCAGCGTGTATACCCTTGTGGAACAAACATGGGTGGAAGGACAGAAAGTCTTCGACCGCGCCAATCCAGATGACCTTAAATTCGCCACCGGCGGACTCGACGTATTTCGCGGTGAACACTACAACCACCACGTAGATTTTAACAACAATTGAAGCGCATGAAAGCGATAAAAATATTCTTTGTTTCCCTCATATTTCTTTTCTCACCATTGGCTTTCTATGCCCAGAATCACGCCATCCTTGCTGCCAAACTTTACACATCCGAAGGGCCTGTAATTGAGAATGGAGTGGTACTCATGAGCCATGGTAAGATTGCTGCCGTGGGTCCCGCTTCAAATATAAAAGTACCGGAGGGGTATGAAGTGCACCAGGCTGCCGTGGTAACTCCCGGATTCATAGATGCCCACAGCGTGGTGGGCCTGGCAGGCATTTACAACCAAAAACACGATCAGGACCAATTGGAGAAATCCAGTCCTATACAACCCGAACTCCGAGCAATTGATGCCTACAATGCCCGGGAGGAGCTGGTGGGCTACCTGAAGGCTTTTGGTATCACAACTGTGAATACGGGGCACGCGCCTGGAGCGCTGGTGAGTGGCCAAACCATTGTAGTGAAAACCGCTGGCGAAACATTGGATGAAGGCCTGATCAATCCCATGGCAATGGTGGCCATGACCATAGGCAGCAGCGTAGCCGATAATTTTGAAAAACCAGGCACCAGGGCAAAGGGTGTTTCCATGCTGAGGGAAGCTTTTGTAGCTGCCCAGAGCTATAGAGTGAAAATGGAGAACCAGGACAGTACGAAGCACCCCGACCGGGACCTTGCCAAGGAAGTATTGGTAAAGGTACTCAAAAGGGAAGTACCTGCACTTATTACGGCCCAGTCGGCAAGAGACATCATCACAGCCATTCGCCTGCGCGATGAGTTTGGCTTCGACCTGATCATTGACGGTGGCGCCGAAGCCTACTCAGTGATTGATGAAATAATAGCGGCCAAAGTTCCTGTAATCATTCACCCCACCATGGTGAGAACCTATGGTGATACACGGCATGCAACCTTCATTTCTGCAGGCTTGTTGCACAAGGCAGGTATTCCCATCGCTTTTCAAAGCGGATACGAAGGATATGTTCCAAAAACCAGAGTGGTGACTTTTGAAGCAGCTGTGGCTGTGGCCAATGGACTTGACTACGATGCAGCCATGCAGGCACTCACTATGGATGCTGCGAAACTGCTTAAAATCGACAAAAGGGTAGGGTCTCTAAAGGTTGGCAAAGATGCAGACATCGCCCTGTATGATGGCGACCCATTTGAGTATTCCACCCATGTGATGAAGGTATTTATAAATGGAAAAGTGGTGAGCAACGAGCCCAGGTAACGCACTCTACCTTGTTTGGTATTTGTGTGCAGTTTCATTTTATCATTCATTGCTGAGAAAGGCCATCATACGCATTTTCGCTCACAAATTTTCACGCTTAAGTTTTTTCCCATGGCCGTGTTTTTATCGGTTTGTAGTGATACTTTCGTACCCACCAAAAACCGTTGAGCAATGATTAAGAATTTCGCGTTCCTTTTGTGCCTTTTTGGGGTGCTTGCACAGGGATTCTCACAGGTATTTACCAACAAGGAAGTAGGAAAGAAAAACCAGGAACTGATTGACAGTCTCAAAGTGACGGAATACCCCTACGCTTTACCAATTTTGGGTAAGAAAGCCACAGCTGCAGGATATAACCTGCCGTATTCAGCGGGAATTAGTATTCAATACTTTGGGCAAGAATCTGAGCTTGTAATTGACAATTTGATGGTAGGTTTCAACAATGGCACCATGTATGACCTTGATGGGATTGTAAGGTTCGATGATGCCAAGGCCACTGCAAGTGCCATCACTGTACGCCCTGATATTTGGATTTTGCCATTTCTGAATGTGTACGGAATTTTTGGCAAAGCACAGGCGAGCACGCAGGTCAATTTTGGAATATGGATACCAGATTCCACCAATACATCCACCCAAATACTGAGTGCGAGTACCAATGTTGAGTTCAATTCTGTGACAACAGGATTTGGTTTTACACCCACCATCGGAGTTGGGGGGGGATTTCTTGCCCTTGATATGAACTTCTCGTGGACAGATGTACCTCAACTCAAGAAACCTGCCTATGCATTTGTGTTTGGCCCCCGCTTTGGTAAGAATTTTAAACTTGGAAAACCCGAGCGGTCAGTGGCGGTATGGGCAGGTGGTTTCAGGGTGAAAATTAACTCGGGTACCGAAGGTTCGCTGGCACTCTCTGAAGTGTTTAACACTGCAGATTTTAATGCCAAAATTGATGCTGCGTACTTGAAAATCGATGATGCACAGCAGCAAGTAGATGCGTGGTGGGCCGGGTTGAGTGATATACAACAGTCCAATCCCATAAACGAAGCCAAGTACACCACCGCAAACGATCTGCTCCAAAGAGCAGGTGGCCTGGTAAGTGCCGCAGAAGTTGCGGGGACCAATCTTGCCAATTCAACCGTGCAGTATGCGATGGAAAAGCGGGTGAAGGATATGTGGAACTTTATAGTGGGTGGTCAGTTTCAGCTCAACAAGCATTGGATGGCGAGGGCTGAGGCTGGTTTTCTAGGGTCCCGCACACAGGGGCTGGTTGGACTTCAGTACCGGTTTGGTTTGTAAATCGACCCGACGGAATTGTTTGTATTCATTCAATATGCCTCACACAGGTAAAAGAGGTAATTTCAGAAAAACCTATACCTCAAAATAGATGTGAAGAATGAGCCCGGCAGAGATCAAAGTTTTTATACTCATCTGCGAATCTCGCTGATAATTTAAGTTTACCTCCACTGCATAGCGTGGTGTATGGCTCATTGATGACCCTGCTGTGGCCCTAAATCTATTTATTTCATCAAAGCGTGAATCGTACCCAAATTCTGCCTTCAAATAAGGTACGAATGAGAACTTTCCTGCATTGAAGGCCCTTTCGGCGTGCAACCTGTATCTTATTCTATAGGAAGGATCATGGTTCTCGCCAATAAACCGGAAATCGGTTCTGACCCTGTTGGTGATAAGCAATGCTTCGCCCACGGGAATGCGGCGGTGAAATTCAAGGGTGGCCGTATTTTCTTCAAAAGAGGCCCCTTCATCGTTGAGACTCCGGCTGGCGTAATACCCAGCGCGAATCATGTTTTTGCGGATATTAAAAGCCCTGGAATCCTCATTGATTCTCGTGCGCTTCAAATCGTGCGTTACACCCCAGGAAAAGTCCGATTGTATGTTGACGCTGCCTTCGCGGTAGGATGTTTCAATATTTCTGGCCACAGGAACAAATACCGAAAAGCGCCATTGGGGAGAAATGCGCAACCACATATCCAGTTCAGGCCAAAACTCCAGCGTTGGGTCCCCATCACCCTGCGCAGGACAACTGGATACAAGAAACATAGCAAGCAGTGCTAATACACAACTTGGGTAGCTGAAAAATTTCCTGGGCTTATGTTCTTTTCGCGGAGGTTTCACCTTTAATCTTCTGGAAGATTGCCCTGCTTTTCGGCCGCTTTCTTCTGCGCTTTGCCAACGCCAATAGGTATACCCACATTCACATAAAGATTGCGGTTGAAGAGGTCCGGACTTTTATCGTCAATATAAATATCTGTAAGTCCATGGTAGTATCTAAGGGCCAGGTTCATACCGTATCCCTTTGATAATCTATATCCTACGCCCCCAATTAAACCTGCTTCCAAAGGGTGGTAGGATTTGTTCGTCTTGCGTGAATACGTCACCTCATCATCATCTGTACTATTGGTAAAAACGTCTTTGGCGCCGTAGAGTAGTCCGAACATTGGTCCAGCTTCAGCATAGAAATGCGGGCTTAAAAAATACTTTGCCATCGCTGGAACGTAAAAGCCGCTGATGCGCCGTTCGACTTCTCCTTCGGCAAACACATCATTCAGGGCTGGGTCTCCGAGATCGTACACTGGAAGTTCTGATGAGCCCATCACTGATTTTACTACAACACCAGTATGGACTTTCCATTTTTCGGCCTTCGTTTTAAAGTCGAAATAGAAGCCGAGATTTAGAGATGTGAGCGGACTGGCTTTGCCATCACCCGTGAGGTTGGAAACACTTAATCCACCATCCAGGCCGAATTCGATTTTTCCTGTATTGAGTTCATCGCCTAAAATGAGCGAAATAAGTACCTGCCCATAACTCGGCAGGGAAGTCATCAAGCCCAATGTGGCAATAAAAAGAATCTTTCTCATAGATCATTGACTGAAAGGCTTAACTGTTCGCCTTGATTTGAATTTATTTAAGTACCAAAGATGAATAGAAATATTTGGATAATACAACCAGACCAATCAGTTCGTTACCTACTCAGCAGCATTCAAGGTATTGGCTGCCATATCTGGATTCAGGCTCGATACTGCCCCATAATGCGTGAGGTGCACTTTGCCCGTGAGATGCTCCAGAAAATTCGATTTTTTAAGTTGGTCCATGACGGGTCCTTTCACCTCGGAAAGATGAAAAGCGATACCGCCTTCCTTCAACCTTCGGTTTATTGCCTCCAGACTTACGAGCGCTGAAGTGTCTATGCGGTTCACTGCCCTGCATTCCAGGATAAAATGTTTCACAGCCGGATTGGCTGCCACCGCGTCGTTTACAAAATCTTCAAGAAATCGCACATTAGGGAAATAGATACTTTCGTCAAATCTCACAGAGATTACCTCAGGATCTGTTGCTACTTTATGTCTCAGCACATTTCGAAAGTGGGCTGTACCCGGAATTTGACCTATTATGGCGATGTGCGGGCGGGATGTTGTATAAAGATGAAGCAGCATGGATAGTGTGACCCCGGCAATAAGCCCGGTCTCAATACCAGCTGTAAGGGTGGTAATAATGGTGATAAGCATGGCTGTAAAATCTGCTTTTGAGAACGACCAGGTTTCAAGAAGTTCACCAAAGCCTACAAGCGAAAGTATGGCTACCAGAATCAATGCCCCTAGGGTGGCATAGGGTAGGAAATAGAGCAATGGGGTGAGAAAGATGATTGCAAGGGCAATTCCCAAAGCTGTGAATGCACCCGCTGCCGGGGTTTCGGCGCCGGCATCGAAATTTACCACTGAGCGTGAAAGGCCTCCTGTTACTGGAAATCCTCCTGATAAGGCCGATCCTATATTAGAAGCTCCAAGTGCAATAAGTTCCTGATCGGGGTCTACGCGCTCTCGCTTTTTCGCGGCCAGGGTTTGAGCCACTGAAATGGATTCGGCATATCCTACTATGGAAATGAGAATGGCAGGAACGAGTAGTTGAGCCAGAAGATTTATTTTCGGAATATGCAATGAAAGGGTGGGCAGTCCGCCGGGTATCTCACCCACAATGCGCACACCGCTGCCCAACAAATCCATGGACCATGCCACCAGGGTGGTGACAATAATAGCCAACACGGGCCCGACCTTCACTATCATATTTGCCAGAGAATCACGTAGACCGACCCTACGTAAAAGTGGTCTCAAGCCGCTCTTTAAAAAGAATAAGAAAACCACGACTGACAGACCTAGAACAGTGGTTTCAAAATGCGCATGTTTTATCTCATTCCACAGTGAGATGATGATTTCCAGAAAATTATCACCGTGCAAAGGAATTCCTAAAACCGGACCTAGTTGCCCGGCTGCAATTTGTAAACCCGAAGCGGTAATAAATCCTGATATTACAGGGTGGCTAAGAAAATTGGCTACGAAACCCATTTTCAAAAATCCGAGAACCAGAAGGATCAATCCTGAAATAAGCGCCAGTGCGATGGCCGCAGTCAAATATTCTGAGGTTCCAGATATGGCCATCTTGCTTATCGCAGTTGCAGTCATAAGGCTCACCACTGCCACAGGACCCACCGCGAGCGCACTGGAAGTTCCAAAAACGGCATACAATATAAGTGGAAGCATGGAGGCATAAAGCCCTACTTCTGGCTGCAACCCTGCCAATGTTGCATAAGCCAGTGACTGCGGTATAAGCATCATGGTAACAATGAGTGCTACCACTAAGTCATTCACCAAAGTTTTGCTGTTGTACCTTGATCCCCAATCTAAAATGGGAAAGTATTTTGCAAAGGCTTTTTTTAATGCGTACATGTTACAGCAGCGGTTGTGTGCCCAAAACTAACAGATATCCCAATTCTTTCGGGTGAAAGGAAATGGTATCTGATATTCCTGGTGCACTTTTAAATTCAGCTCCCAAAACTATCTCACTTTCTTCACAATGCCAATGACCCAGGTCACATTGAAGCAATTGCATTGGATTTGCCAGGGATTGGGTATAAACTTTTAGGAATTATCGCGCCCAACAAACAGGCTAGAATTGAAATATCCGCGCAGGCATTTTTTGCCAAAACCAAAAATAATTGAGGCTACGGAGCCATGCTTAGGATGACATTGCCAGTTTTAAAACCTGTTTCCACATATTTGTAGGCTTCCACAATTTCTTCTGCCCGGAATGTCCGGTCCATTACCGGCTTGAATGCACCCTGGGTTGCCAGCTTTTTTATGAATTCCACATCAGCCCTATTGATGGAGGGGAGTGGAAACAATACTTTTTTGCCCCCGAGCATAGGTGTGAACATTGCCAAAAATGGATTCTCAAAATTAGGCCCAAGTTCAGTGGACATATAGATGCCTTTCTCCTTAATAATGGGTTTGCACTTGCCGAAAGTGCTCTTTCCTACCGCGTCGAAAACCACATCAAAGGAATGGGTCATGCGGGTGAAGTCTTCCTGTGCATAATCGATAACAGTATCGGCACCCAGTGATTTGACAAGATCAATATGTTTCGTTTCGCATACCGCAACCACTTCGGCGCCAAAGTACTTGCACAATTGCACAGCAGCTGAGCCAATGGCACCCGTGGCGCCGTTTACCAATACTTTATGCCCCTTGCTTATCTTGGCTGCTCTTATATTTCCCAGCGCATAGTGGCAACCTTCGGTGAGGGCAGCGGCCACCTCATATGCCATTCCTTCGGGTATAATGGCAATGGCTTTGTCGGCTGGCGTGGTCATATACTCGGCATGGCCTCCAAAGGTGGAGTCGTTGAATCCAAACACCCGGTCTCCAATGTTGAAAGCAGTTACCTCCCCGCCCAAGGCAGCTATTTCACCGGCAAATTCACAGCCCAGCACTTGATTGCGTGGATTGAAAAGCCCACTAAAAAAACGGCTTACAAAGTAATTTGCACTCCTGAACCCAGAGTCTGTGCGGTTCACAGTGCTGGCATATACCTTTATAAGTACCTCATTCTTTTTAGGGACAGGCACAGGTATGTCAGCAAGGCTCACCACTTCTGGCGGGCCGTATTTGGTATGTATGAGTGCCTTCATGTGATCGTTTCGCGGTTTGTTGCTCAGGTATACTATACTGCGAACATACTTCCGGAGTGTGGCAAAAACCACCATGTTGTGATGAGCGGTACTCTGTGATCAACGAGCGGAAATAGCTGTCTTCTGAAATCTATTGCTGTACTTCGAATCCGGTAAACTTTTGTTTTCTAAACTTGTTTCTGAGCTGTGAGCCGAGCCATTTATGTTTTTCTGATTTTGCCTTGCCTTATGGCTTGTAATCCCTTTGTAAGTAAATTCGACCGCACCGAGCCACAGGCATCGCTCGAGCGTGATGAGCCTGTACACCTCAACAATTCTCTTGAATGGTGGTACACCACCGGCCACCTCACTGCAGAAGATGGACGCGTGTTTGGGATTGAGTACGTGTTTTTTCATTTCACTACAAGGAGCTTTAAAAGCAGCAATTATATGGTCAACTTTGCAGTTACAGACCCACAGGACACCGCTTTTTATTACGATTACGCCTACTTCAATTCTAAAGAAACACCCGAAGCAGGCGTGCTTCCCCTGGATCTAAAAAAGGGCAATTATTCCTTTTCAGGCCAGGATGGAAACTACGCCTTAAAGGGAAAGATGGAAAGAGAACCCATAGAATTGGCCCTGACCACCACCCCTGCAAGGGAGCCAGTTTTTCAAAATGGAACCGGGTACGAGCAATACGGAGAGCTTACCACAGCTGGCTACTACTCTTTTCCCCGGCTCGATGCTAAGGGCTACTTGGTGTTTAATGCCGATACGGTGCGGGTGAGCGGGCAACTTTGGTACGACCGACAATGGAATTGCGGTACCAATCTAATTGGTGGAAACACGAGTTGGGATTGGATTTCGGTGCAGTTTGCCAATACCAATGAAGACCTTATGGTGTACAGGGTGGAGGACCGAAAGGCAGAAAGGGTGCTGTACGGCGGTAGTTTCCATAAAGCAGATGGCACAGAGGTATTTTTACAAGATGGGGATGTAATGATGAAGCCAATTGCGTATTGGACCAGCCCTGAAACCCGTAGGAAATACCCCGTAAGCTGGCAAGTGGTTGTTCCAATGATGGGCGTGGATATAACCGTGGAAGCCGTATTTCCAAATCAGGAACTAATCCTTACACGCATGGGTTTTAGGTTTCCGTACTGGGAAGGAATGTGCACCGTGAGTGGCAGCATTTCTGGCGAAAGCCGAACCGGCAATGCCTACCTGGAAATGACCAACCGGGAGAAGGTGAGGTAGGCTGTTTCCACACCAATGAATATTATCCTTGGTTCAATCCAATTGGGCGCTGCAATGGCCGGGACGGGTGTTCTAAACGCATTTATCGAAGTATGCCTTCGCAAATAAAACAAGGCTGGCGCTGAGGCTAAGGTGCAGTTTTCCCCACAGGCTTGCGCATGTTTGAATTAACGACATTTGTCACCCAAAGTATTTTCCATGTCGTATTGCAAAGCTATTGACACCATGCCCGAACCGCGAAGGTCGCTGCACAAGAACTACCATGACAGGCATTATGGATTTCCCATTCATGATGACAATGAACTTTTCGGAAGGTTGGTCATGGAGATAAATCAGGCCGGACTTAGTTGGGAGACCATCTTAAAAAAGGAAGAATCTTTCCGAAAGGCATACGCCAATTTTAGCATAAAGAAGGTGGCGGCTTTCACCGATCGCGACAGGGAAAGACTGTTGGCCGATGCGGGCATAATCCGAAACAAACTAAAGGTACATGCAGCGATTGAAAACGCAAGGACCATCCTGGAATTGCAGCATAAGTTTGGCTCTTTCGGGAAATGGCTGGAGCACCACCATCCGAAAACCAAAGAGGAATGGGTGAAGCTTTTCAAGAAGACGTTTAAATTTACCGGAGGCGAAATTGTAGGTGAATTTCTGATGAGCATTGGCATATTATCCGGGGCCCATGAGGAGCAATGTCCCGTATTTACCAAAACATTGAAGGAGAAACCTCTGTGGCTAAAGGTGTAGAAACCAAGCTGCTTTCGGGATGTTTTGATAGAGAATAAAGACGATAATTTCTAATTAGAATCAAGGTTATGGAATTAGGACTTGGAATGTTTGGCGATATTGGTTTTGACAATAAGAAGCAGGCATTTTTGCCCACAGAGAGAAGGCTAATTGAATTGATTGAAGAAGTAAAGCTGGCCGATAAGCTCGGGTTCGACGTATTCGCCATGGGTGAGCACCACCGTGCCGATTACGCAGTGTCTTCTCCGGAAATTATTTTGGCTGCACTGGCCACCATTACCAGTAGGATAAAACTTTCGAGTGGTGTTACGGTGCTCAGCTCATCCGATCCGGTGAAGGTATTTCAGAATTTTGCGACCATCGATTTACTTTCTGGTGGGCGCGCAGAGATAATGCCCGGCAGGGGAAGCTTTACTGAATCCTTCCCTTTATTCGGTTACGACCTTCAGGATTATGATGCGCTTTTTGCAGAAAAGTTGGAGTTGCTTTTGAAGCTCAATGAAGAGAGAATAATCACCTGGGAGGGAAAGTTCAGGGCATCTTTGAAGGAGCAGGAAATTTTTCCAAGACCGTTGAACAACCGGCAGCTGCCCATTTGGATTGCAGTAGGTGGTACACCGGAATCAGTGCGCCGCGCAGCCCGGCTGGGAGTGCCTGTTGTATTTGCCATTATAGGCGGTATGCCCAGGCAGTTCAAGCCATTGATCGATTTTTACAAGCAGGAATACCTGCGATTTGGACACAATGAAAATGAAATGCAGATCGGCGTTCACGCGCATACTTTTCTCAGCGAATCGGTCCAGGCGGTTGAGAATGATTATTTTCCATACTACGCTGCCCAGATGGATCGCGTAGGGCGCTCCCGGGGCTGGCCCCCGTATACCAGGGATCAGTTTCTGGGTGGTATGAGCAAAGATGGAGCACTGCTCATGGGAGAGCCACAGCAGGTTTTTGAAAAAATTTCCGCCATGAAGGACCTGTTTGGAATCACCCGGTTTGTAGCACATATGGATGTAGGTGCCCCGCCGCATAAGGCTATGATGAAATCCATCGGGCTTTTTGGAGAGCACGTTATTGGGAAGCTGGGCTGAGGTAGTTTTACTTGGTTCGGTTCACAGATAGGTAGCGTTCCTTTTGGACCATGTTCTTTGGCAATCGAATATTTGTCGAATTTCCTGAGAATTATCACTCTGAACCAGATATCACACATGCGGCTATCACCGACCTGTTGCGCATTCGTCTATGCCATGTTGCTCTTGAGCTGCCAATGTTCTACCTTCACCGTCGCTTTAAGGCTTTACCTTACGGCACCTATAAACCAATCAATCTGTCATGAAACTTTTTCGACCCTTACTCTGTATTGTGCTGCTTTTTTTCTGTTCCACCCTGCAAATAGCCAACGCCCAGGATACAGATTGCGGCATCACACAACCTAACAACAACGGGTATTCTACCACACTATCCTCAGTAACGCTGAATGACAATGGAACGCATACCATAGTGCTTACTGTGGCCAACGACGGTTGCCAGGGTTGCAAGAAATTAAAATACTTTTGGGTGCAGGCCCTTCCTGGCACGTACTCAGGCATTGCCGTGGCCTCTGTTCAAGGCAATGTAACCATTACCAATATCAATCCCGGTCCGGGCTATGGTCCTCCTTTCCAGGGTTTCCGCATCAATATTGCCGACGGAATTGGCGGGGGCAATGCTGCTGCATTCACCATCACCTACACCCTGACCGGCGGACTCCAGAATCAGCAATTGCTCAGCCAGGCCGGAACTTTCTTTCAGTACTACAATTTTTTGATTACTGATTTTCAAGCGGTGCTCGATTGCCAAACACCTGTAGGGAATCCATTCATTGTGCCCTATTATGACCCGCTCGGAGTTGGCAAAGTGTTCGACATCATTGGCTACGAACTAAGGTCTCTTTATTTTTCTTACCAGGAAGTTGACTTTGTGGCTGAGGAAGTAGATGATATTTTCCAAATAGTTGGGGAGACAGTGCTCATTTCTTTACTTGCCCAACCTGGTGAGTTGCTCAATGCTCAGGCACTGCTGGAAACGCAGGCCTATGGACTGACAGGGACTGTTAGCGATCCGGTAAACAATACCATGACCGGACTTTATCCCATTAATAATTTGCTTCTTATCAATGATCTCCCCGAACTCTTCATCTCTGCGGCTCCGGTTTTTCCGGCGCTCACCAATGCGGGCCTCGTAACCAGTCAGGGAGATATTGCCCTCCGCTCTTTCAGGGCGCGCGACGTGTTTAAAGTAGATGGTGCTGGTACCAAGGTGGGTGTCATTTCCGACAGTTACAATACCAAATTGGGCGATCAGGCCAGCGATGACATCATCAAAGGCGACCTGCCCGGCCCTGCCAATCCTGCGAATACCCAGGCAGTGGATGTGCTACAGGAATTTCCTTTCGGAGAAGCAAGTGACGAGGGGCGTGCCATGCTTCAAATTGTGCACGATGTTGCTCCCGGTGCTTCTTTGGCTTTTAGAACAGGGTTTGCTGGTCCCAATGATTTTGCCGTTGGAATCAATGCACTGGCACAAGCTGGTTGCGATGTCATTGTGGACGATGTAACGTACATCAACGAGCCTTTCTTCAGGGATGGTGTCATAGCCCAGGCTGTAAATAATGTTGCAAGCGAAGGTGTGGCCTATTTCACTGCTGCCGGCAATTTTGGCAGCAAATCCTGGGCTGATGAATTCAACCCTGTTCCTGCTCCTGCGGGCATTATTGGAGAGGCGCATAACTTTTCCAACGGTCCCGGAACCGACGTTTCACAAAATGTAACTCTCGCAGCAGGGCAGTATACGGTGGTACTCCAATGGGATGACGGAACACCCGGACTCACCACCCAATCTGATTTTGATATATACCTGGCTACCGATGCCAACATCGCCTTTTTTGGGTTCAACCATGCCAATATTGGTTCTACACCCATTGAGGTACTTCCTTTCACGGTGCTGGCCGATGGGGTGCAGACCAACTTCCAAATTATAAGGGCAGGTGTTGCTCCCGGCTATGTACCCACACAGCCCACAGCTTTAAAGTACATTGTATACCGCGGAAGTCTTACCATCAATGAATACGCTGCATTAGATGCCTCGACCATTACAGGACAGGCCAATGCGGAAGGTGCCATGTCAGTAGGTGCGGTGCTGTATACCAACACACCTGAGTATGGTGTGCCAGCGCCTACAGTGGCGTCATTCTCATCTCGCGGTGGTACTCCTGTAAATGGCAACCTTCGCCCGAAGCCCGATTTCTGTGCTCCCAATGTGGTGAACACGACTGTGGATTTAGGTGGCGGCATCGATTTCGAAGGTGATGGATTTCCCAACTTTGTGGGTACTTCTGCTGCCGCTCCCCACGCAGCTGCAATGGCTGCGCTTATGCTCGAAGCAAGGCAGAAATACTACGACGATGAAGGGGGCCTGCTTCCTTCCACGCTCAGAAACCTGCTTCAGAGTTCGGCCCTGGATATGTATTCACCGGGTTACGATGTGGAGTCGGGTGCGGGATTTCTCCTGGCCGACTCGGCTTTGGGTAAACTTGCCAATCCGAGTGCTTATCTGCTTTTCGCAGAATATGATACCACCTTGATACCCGGCATCGATGAGATACCTGTTACTATTTATGGTGAATATTTGAATAGCAACTCAGTCGTGTTTTTTAATGGGACTCCTTTGGAAACCGAATCTTTTCTTCAGGGTGATACAGCAATCGTTGTAATCATTCCAACATACCAGGACATTCTCTTTCCAGAAATTCAAGTGTACAATCCACCAATGGAAGGAACCAATGGATTGGATGGCGGGCTTTCAAACACCATTTATCTCACCACCAAGACACTGATATTTGTGGATATTCAAGACACAATAAAAACCTTTGGGGAAACCATTCCGCAGTTCAGCGCAAATTATTTCCTGGGAACAGTGGATGGCAATGCGCCCATTGAGTCGGCTGATTTGTCGGCCGAGGAGATGAGCCGTGTGATGGGCATTGGGATTACCACCATCGCCAATTCTCTAAGCAATGTGGGCCTTTGGGGCATTGAGCCCGACCCAATCAATCCATTGAATCCGCTGAGTGGAGTAGAAGCCACCGATTCTCTGGACATATCCCTCCTTCAGCGCTTCAATTTTGTCTTCAGCAATGGTTTAATGACTGTGGTTCCGCTAGATATTATTGTAGATGCACGTGACACTACCCTGCTTTACAACGATTCTCTGGTCGGCTTCAGCTTCGACTACCTTTTTAACCTTACTGATTCTTTGAATATAGACCCGGGCGCCGCCTTGGCTATTAGCGAATTTGCGATAACCAACCATTCCCTAAGCCTGTCTACCAAAAGGGCGGCACTCGTGCAGGGCACTGCATTGGTGAACGAATTGGGTGAACAACTGCTTAGCGAGTCAGTACTTACGAATGTGAGCATCATGATTTCTACAGGGCTCAAGATCACCCAGGGTGTGGCATTGGTGAACGGCACGCTGCTGGATCCAGAAGCGCTGTTTGAAACCGCGTCCATAGCAAGCGCCCCGCGCCGATTGGTGCAGGGTGTGGCTTTGGTAAATGGTCAGAAGTTGGTGCAGGGCACTGCCCTTGTGAATGAATTGGATGAAAGTGGAAACATCACCAACGCCTATCCACTCACACAAGGCACCGCGCTGGTGAACTCTGGTTCCGCGCAGCTTAACACCACAACCTTCAATGCGAATAGCAACGCTCAAACCATCGTTATACTCGGTTTGGACGATATTGAGATCCTTACGGGCGAGGCTGAAGGCAATGTAGAAACAGAACCCATTAACCTGGTAACAGGCCAAACCGTGGGTTCTCACATTATAGTACCCGGCGCATTTATTTCAAACAATTTCAATGTTTCTTACCGACTGGGAACTGTGACAATTGTGCCGGATACGGCTTCCTTCGCAATTGACGTATTGGGGCTTGAGCAGGTATATGATGGGTCGCCTAAAGTCGTGAATGTTACAGCAGTACCCGACTCCGTTTCATTTATCGTTACTTACAATGGCAGCGAAGCTGCACCAACCAACGCCGGTGTGTATAACGTGGAAGTGCAAGTGACTGACACCAATTATGTAGGGTCGGCATTTGCTACTTTAACCATTTTGCAGGCCACTGCCGCAGTGACCATTGACCCAGCCTCCTTGATCCAGGTGTATGACGGTTCACCAAAAACTGCCGTAATAGAAACGTTGCCTTCTGGCTTAAGCCTGACTGTAACCTACGATGGTGAAGCGCAACTTCCGGTAAATGTTGGTTCTTATGCAGTATTGGTGGTAGTAAACGATATGAATTATGTTGGCTCGGCAAGTGCAATACTTACCATCGAGCCTGCTCCATTGCTTATCAATTGTCCAGCCGATATAAGTGTGGACTGCAACAGCAGCCTTGAACCGATGGTAACGGGCATGGCAACAGCCAGCGACATTTGCGGCACAGCGACAATAACATACACAGATGGCGCAATAAGCGGGGCGTGTAACCAAACCCTGCTTAGGACATGGACCGCAACCGATGCGTGTGGCAGCAGTTCTAGTTGCATACAGACCATCACCATCGCCGACACAACGGCGCCCACGTTGATCATGCCATCAGCAACAAGTGCTACCACCACCTGCACACAGTTGAGCATAACAGATGCCATTGCATTCAGTCAGGGAATCAACCAGAATAGTTTCCAACAGGCTGCCATTGGGTTGTTCAACATATTTGGCTTGGTACCAATAGGTACTGAGGACGACTGCAACGACAGCGAGTGGATGGCAACTGGTCTGGTAGTAACCCTGGGAACTTGTCCCGTGAAGGTGACCCTGACCCGCTCTTTTGTGGCTGTAGATGCCTGTGGCAATGTATCTGCTGAGCAGTTTACCCAGTTGAATATCATTGATCAATCTTCACCACAAATATTCTGTCCGGCTGATATTGTAGTAGCTTGTGGCAGCGATATTTCTCCTTCAGTTACAGGAACGGCAACTGCCACAGACAACTGTTCTGGTCCTTTGAGTATCAGCTACTATGATACAGACTTCACCGGCTTCTGCCCTACAAGCTTTGTAAGGGTGTGGGTGGCAGAAGATGGTTGTGGAAACAGTGCTACCTGTGAGCAGTTTATCACCCTTCTGGAAGATGACAATTGTGCCGCTGCGCCTAACGGTCTTGCAGCGACATTAACCGCTCCGAACACAGTATTATTTAGCTGGAATCCGGTTCCTGGCTCAATTGGATGTAGGGTATTTGCAAGACCGCTTGGATCATCAACCACAATTACCGCAGGTACTGTAGTGGGAAATGCTCCAAGTCAACTTCTCACACAATCTAACCTGGTGCAGAATGGTTTGACAATTCAGTGGAGGGTTATCTGCGCTTGTAGCACCAACCCACTGCTTGCTACACCATACAGCCCGTGGAATACATTCACCTACAACTGGAATAGCAATAAATCTCTGGCTTCCAATGCTGATAACATCGGAAACAGTGGTATCAACCTTGAAAGTGGCCGTGTATATCCCAACCCAACCCAAAGCAGCGCATTCCTGAACGCAAAAATGTCGGAAGGTGATGTGGTGATGGTTCGCGATATTTCTGGTATGACGGTTGCTTCAACTGTTGCCGCAGCGGAGGGCGATGTATTGGAAATTGACATGAAACGACTGTCTGCAGGTGTGTACTTTATTGAACACATAGACAGAAGCGGTATACCGCGCGTTTATAAAGTGATTAAGAACTAGATTCATAAAGTTCCAATAGAGTGAAAGGGGCCGGCTCATACCAATGAGACAGCCCCTTTTTTCATTTTGAAATAGATATCTTTGGGCAATGCAACGTGTCATCTTCACACTACTTGTGCTCCTTCTCAGTTTTACTTTGAAAGGACAGGACCCTGTCATTGACAGCTTAAAGAGCGTACTCAAAAACAACATCGCCGATTCAGTCAGGGTAAACACCCTTATTGAGTTGGCGGGCAATTATTACCGCTCGGACCCTCAGGAAGCGTTGAAAATAGCTACACAAGCCAAAGAGCTGGCCGATAAAATCGAATACAAAAATGGCTTGGCCCTCGCACACAAAGCGCTGGGCATGGCGTACTATTTTCAGAATGACTGGGTAGACGCGTTGGTAGAGTGGGAGTTTGCCCTGGATGTGTTCAGGTCTGTAAACGATTTGAATGGAGAATCCAACATGCTCAACAATCTGGGGGCTGTGCATTTTAATGGAGGCGATTCAGAGTCGGCGCTGGATTTTTACCTGCAATCGCTGAGAGTGGCTGAGGCCAATGGTGATTCCCTCCGCATTGTAACCGCTTTGATCAATATCGGCTCCGTATACCTGCTCAAGGAGTCTGGACATTCGCTCGCATTTCAGTATTACAAACGGGCCTTGCCGCTGAGCAATAAACTCGAAGATTATGATGCCATAGGCACCTGTGCAGTGAATCTGGGTGAGCTGTACCTGGCTGATACCCTCAAACTGGACTCCGCACTATTCTATTTCGAGACAGCCCTTGATGCCTATCAGAAATCAGCTACGGGCAATGTGGCCATTGCGCTGAACAGTATTGGTAAAGTTTATTCTGTTCGCAGGGAATATGAGCAGGCCATTGCTTACCAACTAGAAGCGTACAACTTGGCCAAAGCCCTCGACGCGCGTCTGGAAATGGCGCAGACACTGCTCAGCTTGGCCAATACCTATGAGCGGCAGGGCAATATTCCCAAAGCCATTGAGTCATTCAGAACTGCGGAAGCGTTGGCTCAGGAAATTGGAGCCTACAACCTTGTGCTGCTCGCCTATGGAGGGCTGGCCGATTCGTATGCAGAAAAATCAGATTACAGCAATGCCTACCAATATAAAACCTTGTTTTCAAATATCAAGGATACCATTTACAATGCTGAGATGGACAAGCAATTGCAAGCCCAAACGCTGAGCTATGAAATTGAAAAGAAGCAGGGCCAAATATCCCTTTTGGAAAAGGACCAGGAATTGAAAGCAGTAGAATTGCAACGGCAGAAAACCATTCGCAATGCCACTCTGCTCGTGGGGTTGCTCCTATTGGTGGTGCTGGGAGGTTTGTTCAGCCGATACAACTACACCCGTAAGACCAATAAGATTATTGCCGCTGAGAAGGACCGCTCCGATAAGTTATTGCTCAATATTCTCCCACAGGAAACTGCAGATGAGTTGAAATCCAAAGGAAGTGCCACCCCTAAATATTATGAGAAAGTTTCGGTGTTATTTACAGATTTCAAAGGCTTCACTACCGTGGCTGAAAAGTTATCTCCTCAGCAATTGGTCGAAGAACTCAACCATTGTTTTATGGCTTTCGACAACATCATAGACAAGTACAAACTCGAGAAAATAAAGACCATTGGCGACGCCTACATGTGCGCCGGCGGTATTCCTGCTATAAATGATAACAATCCGATTGATGTCGTATTAGCGGCATTGGAAATCAGAGATTTTATGGACCATTTGAAAGTAGAGCGCGAAGCCGAAGGCAAGGAAATCTGGGAGTTGCGCATAGGTATTCACACAGGGCCGGTGATTGCGGGAGTGGTAGGCAAGAATAAGTTTGCCTACGATATATGGGGTGATGCGGTGAATACGGCAAGTCGCATGGAGTCTAGCGGTATTCCCGGACAGGTAAATATATCGGGAACCACCTACCAGTTTGTGGCCGATTATTTCCAATGTGTGCACCGCGGAAAAGTCGAAGCAAAAAACAAAGGGGAGATTGACATGTATCTCGTTGAAGGTCCCAAAGCCCAAGTAGTTGTTGAAGAAGTATTGATAGCTTGATAAAGGGTGGTGGATTTTGCAGGTTTAAATTACTTTCCGATACAGGAAGTAATAATCTTTGATACTGTTATTGAGACATTTTTTGGCCAAGTCTTACGAACCAAATCCAATTATGGAGAATTTTCAATAGCCGATTGCGGGTCAACTTCCTCTTTTGCATAGCACAGTTAAAGTCAATTCTAATTTTGAACTGTCCTGTTTTATTGGAGGGTTACAGTTACAATACCTTATGATCTGGCAAAGGCCAGGAGCAAATTGAAATCGCCTTTATCTGCAGATTTAACAGCTTTGAGGTAGGTTGTCCGGGAATCGCCATCGCTAGAAAGATTTGCAGCACCCCAACTAAAAACAGGCTGCTTGTATAATTTTTCGATGATAATATCAGCCATTAGGCGGCTATGCCTTCCGTTGCCGTTAGGGAAACAATGTATGCTAACGATGCGGTGCTTGAACCTTACGGCAATTTCATCTGCTGGGTAGGTATTGTTTTCGTGCCAATACATAGCGTCATCGAGCAGGTATTTAAGGTCGGATGGTATTTGCCTTTTGTCAACGCCAATGTTCTTGTTTGTTTTCCGAAACTCACCAGCCCAGGCCCATACATCGGCATACATCCGTTTATGCACCGAGCGGACAAATGCTTCAGTAAAAATTAGTTCCGGTTTAAAGGAACGTCCTAAAGTCCATTGCACTGCCTGTTCAATATTCTGTTGTTCAAACTCGTCCAATTCACCATAGGTTGCAATGGAAGGAATGAGCAGGCCATCTTTTTCTTCTTCCTCTATGGGGGTTTGTCCATCTATGAAGTCTGAATCTAATCCCATAAAATTTTAGGCATTTCATTTTTAATTTTTTCGGCTCTTTCCTTGATTGCGTTTTCAATACGCTTGTTGGTATTGCCCTGGTCTTCGAGTTTCATGGTATTAGAAGTGCGCAGCACAATTAGAGTGGCCAGTTCCTTTGCTTTGCGGTCAATTAAGGCATCCAATGATCCATCTTTGGGAACAAATCCATATACCAATTCCATATCCAATGCCCGGGCTATTTCTTTGAGCGATTTGATGGTAATAGACCCTTCTTTTTCCCGCTTTTCTATGTCCTGTATTCCCTGTTTGGAAATAGACAGTTTGTTGCCTAATTGCTGCATTGACATGCCAATGGCGGTGCGAATGGCTTTAATCCAACCTGTGGGCGGTATGGCTGCTTGATTTAGCGCGGCAAACCCCGACATTTTGTTGTTAAGCTGCTGTAGTTGTAATGATTTCTTCCTCATAAAGTAAAGCTATATATTGACATTTAGAATACAAAAGTAAAGCTAATACTTGACAAAAACAAATCAATAGTAAAGCTATTACTTTACTTAATTTGATATTAAGTAAGGTCATTGCTTTACAAAGCGGCTACACAATTAGCTCAAAATAGTCCAGCTTTCATTTTGGCAATGGATACTCAGTTGCTGATTTCATTGCGCCATCAACAATACCGGCTGATGGCTATTCAGTTGCAATTTTTACTTATCTCATTATAAGCTTGTGCATACCCTCACATCCAGATTATTTTGTGTTTTGATATTCTAAACACAATCTCCGTTCCAGAAGAGATTTTTTTAGTGTCTTTTTAATTGACTGGATTTTGTTCTTTTTCCATCTCTTTCTGAGCGTTCTTTCACTTTCAGATTTTCCGGAGTTAATTTTGACTTGGCTGATGGTAGGGCTTTAAAAGCGGCTTTCTTGTTAGTACTTGAAAACGTATACGAACTTGAAGATCCTGAAGGCGAGGTTACTTTTCCAGGAGCAGTTTTTCTTTTAAGTGGGGTAGAAGTAATCTTGAGGCTATAACGCTGAATTAAAATCTTTGGATCCATATTGAATTTATCCTCAAGGGCGCGAATTGCATCCAGGCTTAGGGCTCGTTTCCTATTCATCACTTCAGAAACGTGTGCTGTGCCTTTTGCTATAACACCTTCTAAATCTTTTCGTTTCAATCCCAGTGCATCCAGGCGCGCATCGATATAATCTATCGGGTCCGGGTCATTGATTGGAAAGTTATCATCTTCATATGATCCGATAAATAACCCCAGAAGGAAAGCTTCTTCACCTTCTTTTGAATCTTCATCAGCATTAAATATTTCTTCGAAACGACTCAATGCCTTCAGGTATTCTTCTTTAGTTTTTATTCTTTTCATCTTTGCTAATCTGTTTTTTGGTAGAAAGTTTTAAGTCTGGCCAGCCAAAAATTGTTTCGTATCAAGTTTATCATATTCCTTATGCGTGCCGAACCATTTGATAAAACATCTGCGAAGCGGGTAATTGAAGGCGCAAATGAGGCGATAATTATTCCCTTTTAAGTTAAAGCAAACAAGTTTTTTCTCAATATGAGAAGCAGAGCTAAAGTCGGCTTTAATATCTTGAAACTTTTGATAATCTCCATTTTTCACTTGCAAATACCATGCTTCCAATGAAGCTTTACAACTCGGATGATTTAGACCTTCATAAATGATTCTACTCCGGTTGTAAATATTCACATTTTTGCATCTAAGGCAGCGAAGATACGAAAAGGTTCCCATATTCGGGAACATTGATTTCGAAAATAACATATTTAAGCTCGCATTCTCAGCTTCCGCACGAATCCAGTATCTGGGTAGATTTTATCAGAGAAACCGTAGAGAATTGTTACTTCCCAATACAGTATATAAACCTTTATGATAAGCTATGAACAAAAGAATGGAGACAAAAATGAGCCAGTTTTATAAGAGGGTTACAGAAAGGCCAATGGTGTCATCCATTTGGTAAATAGCACCAAGAACATCTCGGTTACTGGCGAATGGGTGCTTTGCTGGTAATGTCCAGTTTATGGGAAGCCTACAGCAGGGCTCGTGATTGGTCATCACCATGGGAGGCATATGCCTTAAGAAAACCTTTTCACGTTGCATATTCCATTGGTGAAGCTGCCTTGGTAATTTCCGCGCATGAATCGTTCTTTACCAAATGTCGGTAAACTCAAGAAGTGTATCACTGTTTTGCTGAAAAGAAAAGAAAATATCGCTCGATGAACCAAATGGTGTGTCATATCTAAACGTCTTTACGTTATAATAAAACATTCTAGTACAATCTAAGCTGTCCTGTATATAAATTTCATCAGGAAATGATCTCATTTTCATTATCACTTCACAGGAAGTATCACCAATTCGGATTGTTTCTATTTTCGATTTTAGTTCCCTATTCTTCTTACGTGCTCTGACAGTATCTATATACCCGACTATCAAGAGAGTAATCATGAAGATTAAAATAGAATACAAGAGCTTTTTCTTTATTGACCGCATAGGAAGTGATAAACATTGGTATAGAAATCGGAGTGAAGTAAAGGTACCTGCGCTGCCGCGCGACTCCGTGGCCGTGATTCAAGCAAACGCTACGCTGGTTTAGAAACTTGCCATGGCGGCTCATAAGCCAAACTTAAAGAATCTCAAGGAAATATCCACGCGACGGGAGTCGCGCGGGAGTGGGGCGTCCTTTGTTTCCTGCGCTGCCGCGCGACTCCGTGGCCGTGATTCAAGCAAACGCTACGCTGGTTTTGAAACTTGCCATGGCGGCTCATAAGCCAAACTTAAAGAATCTCAAGTGAATAACCACGCGACGGGAGTCGCGCGGGAGTGGGGCGTCGTTTGTTTTTCATGGTTCAGAAAATTAAAGATTTTAATTTCCTGTCCAAAATATTTAGACCACTTCAGTTTTCAGTCATGTCAAAGTATTCTCAAGCCTCTCTTTCCATTTTTTCCAATCTGGCATCATGGCTGACTGAAGTTCATAAAAGGCCCTTGTATGGTTGTGATGGATCAAATGACATAGTTCGTGAATGATCACGTATTCAATGCTTCCTTTTGGTGCTTTTATCAGTTCAGGATTGAGAATTACCTTTCCACGGGCAGTGCAGCTGCCCCATCGGGTAGGCATATGTCTGATTTGAAGCTCAGGAAGACGAATGTCAAATCTTAAAAAGAGCGGGAGAATTTTTTTCAGCGTATCGTCAAAATGACTGACGGCTTTTTCTCTGTACCACTCTGAAAGCAAATTCTTCGGGGATGTATTGTCCTTTTTCAATACCAGAATCCGACCCCTGAATAATTTTACCTGATTGAACTCGGACTCTTCAATTCTCAATTTATACTGCCTGCCCAGATAGAGATGGGTTTCGCCATTTACAAATTGACGTGGCGGAGTAAGTGGATGATAAGATAAAAAATCCCGCTGCTGTTTAATGATCCATGGAGCCTTCTCTCGCAGCTTCGTTTTTAGCTTTTCTTCGGTGGTGTCAATTGGAGCAATCACCCGAACTTTACAGTCGGGATGCACTTTTATTCCTAAAGTCTTTCTTTCCTGAAACGAAAGTTCATACTCGATTTCTTTAGACCCAAATACGAAATTTTTTATGGTAGCCAATTCAGACATATTTCAATTTTGCCACTTTTAATCCTTCTTCTAACAATTTATCTATTAATTCAAAGGGTAAATCCAGATCCTGTTGTGCTTTCAGGTCGAAGAGATAGTCATCAATATTAATTCTGATCTTTCCTTCGATGTCCGATTTATTGACCCAATCAATAATGGGTTTTCCATTCTCAAATACAATTGACCTGATCACGCTGTCTATTCCTTCAGCCATGAAAGCGCCAATATTGGGAACATCTTCTGATCTGGTAAGCCTTCCTGTGAAGATTTCATTGACCAAATTATAAATGGCTATGGCAGTATCGTTGCCGACGAGATTTTCAGGTACATTGTCCTGCCTACCAGAGTGAAACTGGTCCTCAAATCCTCTTGCCTTATTCAGATAGACGGCCTCAGAAATGCGGTGCTGATGGTAATCGTCAATGGTGTCTCGAATAAGCCGGGAAAGCTTTTTAAAATAAACAGGATCTTCATTCATCTTCACATTGATGGCCTTAATGGTCCTGCTCGCGATGTGATCTGCTTTGGCCGCCTTGCTAGTTATTTTCTCTACTTCCTGATTTCTCTGCTCTTTGTCAAAAATGTTGACCAAATCAGTGATGCGCAATATTTCTCCCTCCGTTGTGATATGCTTGTCAATCAGTTTCTGCACTTGTGATTCATACTCTTTGTACTCCAGGTCATCAAAATACCTGCGCTTGACAGAAATTCTCAATCCCAAAAAGAATTTGGCATCTTGTTTATACTTGTTGATCTGTTGTTCAGGAGTTTTGCTGATGAACTCAAAACTGGACAAGGCCAGTTTGAGCAAACGTGCAAAAGCCGACACTTTCTCATAGAAAATATGTCTTTTCGCTTCATCTTGTAAAAGCTCTTCATAAGCGGCCTCATCATATTTATTTCTGATCTCTTTGAAAATATCCCATACCTCGGAATGGGCTTGCGGCAAATTTTTAATCTCTTCGCTGATGTTGGTCAGGGTACCTTCCAAATCAGCAGCATCATAATTGCTGGAGCCAGAATATGTTTCTAAAGCAGAATCCAGGTTTTCTAGGTTGCCATAGTAATCAATGATCAGCCCATGTTCCTTACCGGGTGCCAATCGATTTACCCTGGCGATTGCTTGCAATAAAGTATGCTCTTTAAGCGCTCGTGTCAAATAAAGCACGTAATTATTTGGGGCGTCAAAGCCGGTGAGCAATTTGTCAACTACAATGATAATTTCGGGATGATCTTGTTTTTTAAATGCGCTGATCAATGATTTCTCGTAATTCTCGGCATTGCCATATTTGTCCAGAATGGCTTTCCAGAATTTTAATACCTGGTCTTCACTTTCT
>JBGTBE010000099.1:0-97412 GCA_041749535.1 Cryomorpha sp.
GAGATCAAAAATCTTTCAACTCAAACAGTCCTCTTTTAAAGGAAGGGGGATTATTTTTAAAAAGGCTGTATTTTGGAGCGGAAACCCGCGTCAAACGGGAATATTGATTTTAAGAATTAAACGTCTTGGACAGGTGTGGAAATTAATAAATATAGATTTTTAAAAGCGCTATGAATCAGTCGTTTCGAGACTATGACTGAGTAGACGAAGGAAGGGCCGGGCCGTTAGGTCCGGCCTTTTCAATCTCCGCAAAATAGGCATCTGTAATTCAGATATTACTATGTATGAATGTAACACATTAAGGAAGGGAATAAACAAAAATTGCGTTCAATATGAAAAGAAGATGGATCATACCCATACTTGCATTTCTAAGTTTTGTGGTGGGAATTGCTGCGTTGTTTATTCCGTTTCTGCCATTCGGTTGGCTGTTTTGCTTTGTGACCATTCTTCTGCTCCTACCCTACTTCAAAGTATTTAAGACAGTAGTTCGGTGGCTCGCAAAGCACGATAAAACCGGCATCATTCCTAAAGCATGTCAGATAACCGCAAACCTGTATCGCTGGGCGAAGCTAGAACAATATGCCCGCGAGATAGAGCGGTTAAAAGATACATGTGCTAGGCCCGAATATTGAGATTGCCTGCCATAATTCGTTGCTTCCAAACTGTTGACAAACCTTTATCGAGGTATGCTGATATTAAATAATGCAGACTGAGAATAAATAATAAAGCAACTTGCTTTGATGCTATTGCATCAAAGCCAAGCTGCTTCAGTAATAACGACTGCTATATTATACTTGGAAGTTGAGCACTTGATCGCTAAAGGGAATGTATGCCTCTTTCTGCAATCAATTCTACATGTCCGTCTGAAAATTCAATCAGGTAGACAGGGTTCTCTGCTGTCGCTTCAGCTTCCAGCTTTTTTCCATTGGTTTCCAACACAGTATTCTGAATGAATCTGTCCCGAATTAACCCTGTGCGAATTCCGTTGGTTTTTGGAACGCAAATCTTTTCATTTTTTTCGAAGTTCATAGTGTTTAAGTTTCTTCTGCAAGGCCAACAATTGTTCCGTTCCAATAAAGTTGAGAGCGTGCTCATGATTCTATAGTTGTTTCAGGCGATTGTGGTTCTAGAATCAAAGTATCCAACCTGCAATCCATGTGGTTTAAAATCCCCAACAATGCATGTAAAATCCACAATCCACAGAAATTGATACTGGAAAAAGACCTCGTAATTACGCTGACTAAATACTGATATACTGCTACTTATAGATCACCCAACGGAATGGGTAAGATTCTTGACTTCTATTATTGCGAACTTAAAAACTACAATACTATGACACCGCGAATCTTATCAGCATCATCCATCACCGGCACCAATGTGAAAAACTCAATGGGCCAGGACATTGGAGAAATAAAAGACATTATGATCGACTGGAGCAACGGCACCATTTCATACGCCGTTCTTTCATTTGGGGGCTTCTTGGGAATGGGCGATAAATATTTCGCTGTTCCGATGGAAGCATTTGATTTTGACGCAACAGACAGCGACGATTACGTAGTGCTGGATGTAAGTAAAGAGCAACTTGAAGATGCCCCCGGCTTTGACAAGGACAACTGGCCATCGCATGCCGATGTAGCATTTACCAACAGAATTTACTCCCATTATGGAGTAGAGCGTCGCTTTATGTAATGATCGAGTGCCCTTTGATTGGTAGGGTATTCACAGGCCGGCCTCCTTGGTGAGGCCGGTTTCACCCAAGGACTTAATCCACACAAGCGCAAATCATCAATGCTATGGTTTCCCGATAATAATTCTTTTCCAACTAAACTTTAAAAACTTAAAAACAGAACAATGAGACAATTTAAAATTTTAAGCATACTAGCGCTATCAGCCTTGGTATTCACATCATGCAACGAAGACGATTCGGATGATGGACAGGTTGTAGGACCAGACCTGGATGTAGTAGAAACCACATCAGGATCTGTTGGCGGGTCAATCGTTATTGAACAAGGTCAGTCGCTTACCTTTATTTGGGATGCCCGTAAAGGAGCATTGGATCTACAGACTTTCTCTGTAAGCGTGGCAGGTGTGAATGCCGTTTCTCCTCTCCCTGAGAGCGAGAGTGGCCAAACTTTTCCGTATACAATTGATAACGCAGAAGATGAATTGTACGTGGATACACTTGTATTCAATTCTGCTGGATTAAATGTAGGTATGACGACCTACACCTTTACAGTAAATGACACCCAAAACAATCAAGTATCGGTTAGTTACGATGTATTGGTGGAATCTTCGGGCAATATTCTTTCAGCACCACAGGATTTTACCTGGGTACGCGTAGGTGGTGCCCCAGCTACCGGTCTTGGACAGTTTGGTCTGGAATGGACGGAGAACTCTGCAACAAGTGCGATTGTTGCACAGGATGAAGCCACCACCATGGTAATGCTGGACAGTGATGACTGGACCAATATCACCACTGTGGAGCAGTTGAATGAAGCCATTGCTGCATCGACTGCGATTACTGAATACACGGGTATATCAGTAACCACAAGCGGAACTTATTCAGATTACCTCGGTGTGGTTTACAACGGCAATCCATATATCATTGCTATAGATGAAGGGACTGTTGTAACTGGATCTCTAGGTACCACTGTAACGGTAGAAGGCCGGTATAAAAATTAGTACTGTTGTTCTATTGAAAATAAGCGCTGGGCCTTAAGGTTCAGCGCTTATTTTGTGACCAGCTGGTTGAATGAATGCGAATAGAGATGGTGGGCATACAGTTAGATACTTCCGATGGCTTTCTCGAGAAGGGCAATCATTGCCTTCATTTCAAAAGGTTTGGATATAAAATAATCTGACCCTGCAATCTCACAGTCAAGGGATGCCCCCGGGTGGGCAGACATCATAATTATTTTAATGGTGTTGAAGTCACTGTCAGCTTTTAGCCTGGCACATAAATCACGTCCATCTACATTGGCAAGCAACATATCCATAAGCAAAACTTTAGGCTGATACTCTTCTAAAGTATCGAGTAGTTTATGCGGCTGAATGAGGGTTGCAACTTTATACTGCTTCATTTGAAGCATGGTTTTGATCATCGTAGCAATGTCCTCATTGTCGTCAAGTACAAGTACATCTATCGCAGTCTTCATTTTCCTAATGTAAAACTTGATGATACTGGCAAGCAAAAATAGAAAGTAGATCCTTTGCCCAATTCGCTTTCCAGCCAAATTTTTCCGTTGTGTTGTTTTACAATTTCAGCGGCGATGTTGAGTCCGATACCAAAACCGGGGAAGGTTTTCTCACTTTTTCCTTCAACCCGGTAGAATCTTTCGAAAATATGCTTTTGGTCTTCTGCACTAATACCTATACCATCATCCTTGACGGAAAAGATGAGCTGACCCTCATCAATCCAGCTGCTTACCCTTATTGCTGCAGGGCTGTGAGAATACTTTACTGCGTTCGTGATGAAATTAATAACAACTTGGGAAATTCTACACTCATCTGCAAAAATTTTCAAGGTTTCTACCCTACCGAGTTCAATACTTGCATCAGGATAACTGTGGCTCATGCTGCATACCACCTCGGTAAGCATCTTGCGCACATCAAATTCTGTGCACTCCAAGCCAAGGCTACCCATGCGAATTTTGGAGAGATCGAGCAAGTCAGAGATCAGCTTCGTAAGTGTGGCCACCTGCTTATCAATGGTTTTCAGTGACATATTTAATAAATCATCACTTCCATTCATATAAGTTTCCCGGAGTATTTGCACATACCCTTTCACAGTAGTAAGTGGTGTATTGAGTTCATGACTGGCCATGCTAATGAAGAAATCCTTGTGGGCTTCCTTATCTTTAATAGACTGAATATCGGTACTTGACCCCACCCATCGCTGCACATTGCCTTCATCATCGAACTGGGGGGTGGCCCTGCTTAAATGCCACCTGTAGACACCCTCTTTAGATTTAAATCTATGTTCGAACAAAAAATCTTTCATGTTCAGCAGGGAGTTATTCCACAGCTTCATGTTGGCCTCCACATCATCCGGATGCACGATCGAAATGCCCTTCCTTAATTTGACATCGGCTTCTGAGAGGCCGGTGTATTCGAGCATGGACTTGTTCCAATATATAGAAGCGCCTTGTGCGTCAGCAATCCACACAAACTCTGGAAGAGAATCTGCGAGAAGCCGGAACCGTTTTTCGCTTTCAATCAACTTCCTTTGTTCAAGTTTCTCAGCTGTGATATCTTCAATGGCAGCAATAACACGTGGAGAGCGGTCGCCCAAAGCCGGTAGTTTCAGTCCTTTGAGTCGCATTTCTTTCCTCGCTTTTTCGGTTCCTTCGGGCGTTTCGAAGTCGATCTCAAATCGCGCACCTTCCTGTCCTTTGGAGCAATCATTAATCGCTGCCGCAACCAATGCTGCTTTGGGTTTTGCCAACTTCTCCAGCCATGCTTCCAACGTGAGAATGGGCGCTCCATCTCCACCAAACCAAGAATTGAATAACTCATTTGCCAGGATGGAATCATCCTTCATGAAATACTCGAAAGTAGCAAGTTCAGCAGCTTCAAGTGCAAATGACAGACGTTCATTTGATTGGGCCAATGCGAGTTCCATCCTTTTCTTTGCTGTAACGTCTTTCGCGATTAGCAACATACCAGCGGGCTTACCCGATTCTATACGAATGGGGCTAAATGCAAGATTGTAGTAATTTGAATCGCCTGATGTATGCGGAGCTACTTCGAATTTGAAGTCGTGAACCATCATAGAACCGCCGGTCATGACCGCATCGAAGGTGGGCTGTACGTTTTCCCAGTCGGAACCAAAAATTTCCTGGGAGGTTTTGCCCAATGAAGATGGATGCCGGTTCCCTAAGATAGATAAACAGGCATCGTTATATAGGTGGGTATGCTCAGGTCCCCAAGCGATATACATCGCAATAGGATTGTCTAAAATCATCTGTACCATAGATTTCAGATTGGGGTGCCAGGACTCTATGCTTCCCAAAGCGGTAGTTTCCCATGGATATTCCAGAATGGCTCTTGCCATAAAACCTTTATCCACATCAAGGAAGGAAAATGAATCCAATACTGATGCTCTCTTTCCGCTCATACAATTATTAGTTCCCGGGTTAGTCTCTAAAATCCAAGAATCGAATTATCGTCAATCACTGTTCTTGCCAAAAATCACGTGAAATTAATAATTCTCAGAGTTCCGAAATATTTTTTTAGACAAATAATAGAATGTTGAGACTGATGCAGGGTATCCCATGCAAAAGGAAATTTTGTACGGTATTAAAAAGATGGAATCGCTTAACACTTGAAATGTCAAAACACAAACATCACCACGCTAAAGATGATTCATTCCAATAAGAACTGAGAAAATTTCTCCAGCATGTAACTCACCGTATAAGAACCACTTCATCCAGTGGCCAACTTCTTAACAACATTCCTGTCTCGGATTTACAGGCTACAATTGAGCATGAAGGATAAGGAAATACAGGTAGGGAAAGATATATTATTGTAAATGTAAATCTAAAATAATAATAAGGGTCGCAGGCAGGTGTAGCTGCCCGCGACCCAAAGTTTCTCTACGCTTTGGCAGACTGGTTTACCTTATTGGTGGCGAGCTCAGATAGTTTTCTATCGGCTGCCTTTTCTTCTTCCAGGGTTTCCTTCAACAGCTTCACCGCTTCTGTGAGTTTAAGCGTTTTGGCCCAGGAAACCAATGTGCCATAAGTGGCTATTTCGTAATGCTCCACCTTCTGGCAAGCGGCAATAATTCCAGCATCGCGCACATCTCCAATTTCAGTTTCTTTCAGAATGCTCTCGCCTTCTTTGAGAATTCCTTCCATTGCGTCGCATTTCTTCGCCTTGGGCTCTTCGCCGATGCTTTCAAAAATTTCTTCAAGACGGACCATTTGTTCTTCTGTTTCGCTTAAATGCTCATCCAGTGTATCACCTAGTTCATCTGATTCAACATTGACGCTCATCTTAGGCAATGCCTTGGTCAATGCTTTCTCAGCCCAGTATATGTCCTGAAGGCTGTCAATAAAAAGTTCTTTGAGGTCCTTGGCAGCTCCTTTTTCAGCGCTTACTTTTTTGCTCGTTTCTTTATCTGCGGTTTTCATGTGTAAAGGTTTTAAACGGTTCATGAGCATTCATTCAAATCCGGTACCTTTAATATTCTCCTTGTATCCTTCTGCAATTCATACATATATGGGACTGATACCTTGACACACATGTGAATTTATTACCCATATGTGTTGAATTTTAGGTCAGTATCTGTTCTCAGTGAAAAAGAAACGAGCTACCCTACAATACATGCAGTTCTTCTGAATAAAGTAGGACTTGCCGGTCAATTTCTCTTAAATACCGACGCACATCGGTAATGCAGTACTAATTAAACATGCAGTAATGGTGAAGGTGATTACAAAAGGTCGATTGCGAGTTGTTATGTTCAGTTTAGCTCGCAGAAAACGCTGCAATTGCCTTGCAAATGTGCCTGGCCGTAATGGAATGGTATTTGGGAATTCCAGATAAACCTTAAAAACTTATTCCTATGAAAGTGAATACACAGCTTATGCAAACCATTGCGGATTGTATAGCAGCCTGCAATCACTGTGCAGATGCTTGTCTGAATGATGACAATCCAAAAGCCATGGCCAATTGCATTCGCACAGACTTAGATTGTGCAGCAATCTGCGGAGCCGCTTTTAATATTTTAGCACGCGATTCGCGCGGTACCGAAACGCTACTTCAACTTTGCGTAGAGTACTGTGAACGTTGCGCCGTAGAATGCGAAATGCACGAGACTGATCACTGTCAAAAATGTGCCCAGGCATGCCGACGCTGCATGGAAGCTTGTATGGCAGAGGTAGAATAAATCGATATAATCAAGAAGTTCGGTGTAAAAAAAACAAGGGCCTCCTGCATAAGCAGGAGGCCCTTGTTGCTTTAGGAACCATTGTCCTTAGACCATTGGAGATTTTGATTTGCCCCCGTTATTGCTGCTGTTAGCAGTGGAGGATTTTTGCTTCTCAGAAGAGTCATTGTCACGCGAGATTGCACTTGACTGAGATGATGAAGATTTACCAGTTGTTGAACTTGAATCTTTGGATTGTGATTTCACGTGAATGTGATTCTCAACATTTTTAACTCCCGATACAGATTCAGCCAGATCTTCAGATGCCCGTTTGGCCCATTTACTGTCTACCATTCCCTTTAAAACAACGGTTCCACTGGATACTGAAATTTCAATATCACTGGGGTCAAGAGAAGAATGGTCTGCGAAAGCATCATTCAAATCGTCTTTGATTCTTGAGTCTGATCTTTCATAGCCCTTTGGCCCTTTGCCTCTGAAACTTTGTTGTGACTGTCTGCCAACTCCATAGTTGCGTTCTTCGCTGCCATAAAAGTTGCCAGTAGTTGACTGCATTCCGGAACGATCGTATTCTGTTGGCCCATTCATTCTTCCCATCACAGTTCCACGTGGATTTGAGCGTGGATCGTCATTGTAGTAATCACGGTCTCTTCCTATATTGCCGTAATTGGTTCTGGTACTTCCGTAATCTTGATTTCGGGAACCATACCTGTTCGAACGATAATCTCTGTCAATTTGGTCTCTTTCAAAACCATAATCCTGACCATAGGTATCTTCCTGACGAAATTGATTGTCGGAAAACCTGCGCTGATAATTGCTGTCGTATTGATCGAAATCACGGTCATTTTTGAACTGACGTGCTGATTGGGGATTTATATCCCTGAAGTTGCGCTCATTTTCGAAGTTTCGATCGGGGTATCCACCTTCATTTCGAAAATTGGCATTGCGGTCGTTGAACTCAGAATAATCCCGATGGTCATCGTAGTTGCGATAACCACGGTCATTTTCATATCGGTTCGATTGATTGCGATATACATGCTCGTCATCTCTTTGATTACCGAAACTTTCGCGTCTGCGGTTTCTGTTGAGGCCATAATCTCGGTCCTCTTCTCTGCGGTTGTCTCTCCAACCTGGATAATTAGTTCTCATTGTAGTTAGTATTAAAGGTTCGATAATAATGAAGCATAGAATATGCCATCACCTATGCAACTGAATGTCAATTGTATTGAAATCAACCGTTGTGGTGATCTTTTCACAGTCAAGTGAATTTTCTCAACAGTTGTTGTGTTCCATTGTCTCTGGAATTCCCCATAGACGAATGAAACGAATTGAGCAATACTCCGCAATTAGATGCGGTGGACAATGGGGTGTGCCAAGCCCCGCTTGCAGATTGTGTTAACCCCAGTGCGCCGAAACTCAATGTGGGCCATTGTAGCGTAGCACGCGAAATGATTCTGCATTACTATATTCGGTCCAAAATGGGCATGGTAAAATCGCTTTCAGCATCGCCGGTGTTCAACGTGTTTGCTGGTTCAAATAGCATTACTGAAACTTCTTCTTTCGCCACAGGCCTGTGTTCTACGCCTCTTGGTACAATCAAAAATTCATTCTCGCCTTCCGTCACGGTTCTATCCCTAAACTCTATCTCAAGGCTGCCTTTAATCACATAGAACAACTCATCTTCATGTGCGTGTTTGTGCCATACAAATTCCCCTTTGAGTTTTACAAGTTTTACGTGTTGCCCATTGAGCTCACCAACAATTTTTGGAGACCAATGTGCTGAAAACAAGGAGAGTTTTTGGTGAATATTTACGCTTTCCATATATGCATATATTTAAATCATTACTGGCTATAAGCTAGCACAGAAGCTGCTCGAAGAAGCCACCAATTTCCTTATCCCTGTCCACAAAATGAATCTCTAAAATCCAATGTCGCTTATTTCCGTATGCGTCAGGAAGAAACATATCATTGTGGTTATCGGGTAGTATGTACAGGCTGTGGTTGCCGGGTTCTAAACGCTCATGCGGGAAATTCCAATAAGATGCCCTGCGAGCTGCCCCCCATATTCCCAACCATAATTTCTGCTTACGTGCATGATGTGCGCATACAGTTCTGAGGCTTTTATGCTACTTTGCTTATCAAACCACTCCTTCACTTCATGCCAGGCCGCTTCAATATCATGCTTTAGTTTGAGCTTGTACGGGTCGTTGCCAAGGACATACGTTCTGCCAAAATCGGCCTCCCAATCTTCAAACACGGGTCCAAAATCCAAAAATATAATATCATCCTCTTGCACGATCAGTTCAGGTGGATTGTCGTCGTAAGGTCTCAAAGTGTTGGCGCCTGCCCGTACAATTCGCTTGTGCCAATATTTTTCAATCCCAAAAAGGGAAAAAGCGAGATTGTATATTTCCGTATTGATCTCTTTTTCAGATTTTCCCGCCGCAATAATTCCGCTATTTTCTATTGCCTGAAATAGCTGTGTGGCCTTTGCTTCAGCATCTATCAATTTTTCTAAAGTTGTTGGCATTTGATCTAAGTTCTGTGTCGCGAAGTAAAGCAGAAAGTGCAAGAAAATTGTGCCGAACTAAGGAATCCTTTTCCCAATAACACACAGAAATTTCACCCATCATGAGCGGACGTCTATCTATGACTTGCCAGATAAAGAAAACAAGTTAAAATGAATGAATGCCGGATAGACCTTTTTGATTCTTGCTTCCAATGCTATAGAATCAATATTCGGAGAAATCTCACTGTGCGATCACCTCCCATCGCATCCTCTAATCAAAGCGATCCATCATGCTTTGCCTTTGCCTGGTATCGAGATTGATGACGTCAAATCGCCTGGTTTCAGTAAAGGAGCCCATATCGCTGTCGCTGTTTATGAGAATAGCACCTACGAGTATCACGTATCTGCAATTGTAGTGTGTCTTATCGACCAACTCATTAATGCGTTTGTCAATGGCTTCGTAAATCACTTCTGTGGCTTCATAAATGGGCGTTTTGGCATTGAGTACCCTTTCTTTGGCATTAAAAAGTATTTGTTCTATGGTGTTCATCTGATGGTCCAAATCGCTGATATTGCCCTGCACAATTTCATTCCTTGTCAACTTGCCCAATGCACCTTTGGCGGCACCGCAACAACTGCTGTTTTTGCTCTGTCCCAAGCGGTGTATTTCACCTATCATTCCGTCTTTGGTCACCCCAATATGCGGGCCGTAATAGATGAATACTGCACCATCGTCGGGAACATGGCTGGCAAATGCACCCATCCCCGTAAGGCCTGTGAATGGAAATCCATCCAAGCCACCCATTTTGAAAGGGCCTAAAAATTCCTGTGTTCTCACAGGGTACTGAATGCTGTTCACATCATCGCTGCAGATGCTATCTGCAAGCATCACGTGCTTGGTTTCCAGATCGAGCTGCTCCTCCACAAAATCTATGACCCTGTTTACACTGTCGATTGTGGTGGTAGCCTTTGGATACCATTTATGGACAATGGCCAGTTTTTCTCTCTTCTTCATTCTGGTATTTTTCTGGTTTACATTAAGATGCTGTTTACCGATTTCACGGGTTCGGGCAGTGTACTTTCGTCGAGTAAGTCTCTTAAATCTATTTCGATGGTTCTGCTCAGTGCGGCCATGGGGATGTCGTTGGCGCCACCCTCAAAAGGGTTTTCTGTGGCCTCCCCTACCTTCTCCATAGATGTAAATACCCAGGAAACGATCACCGAAAAGGGAATGGTGAGCCAAACGTAAATATCCCCAAGTTTTTGGAATTCATTGAGCATGCCAAAAGGCAACAACAGCACCAGCAGCCATACAAAATACATGTTGATGCTGGCGAATTGTCTCGGGTAGGGAAAGTTCTTGATGCGCTCGCACTTGCCTTGATGGTCGTACAAATCTGCCAACCGTCTTTCCATTTCCACATACTCGTAGTGTTCAATTTTCCCATCAGCCCTGAGCGATTTGAGGTGCCTGGACTGCAAGGCAATTAATTGTGTTGCCCTGTTCTTCTTAGCAAGCACATAAACGAGTTCTGTTTCCGGGAGGTATTTTTTCAACTCATCTTCGAGCTTTCCTTCCCATTCCGGAACGCTGAAATAATTGCGGTATTCCTTAAAATGGGCCTTATTAGAATTCTCCCAGGTCTGTGGTTTCCGCAGCTGAAAACGCAGCGCAGTAAGCCATGCGCAGTGTCGGTAAATAAGTAGTTCCGTTTCTGATGGCCCGGCCTTTACAAAGTCCTTACTCATGATGCCCCAAGTGCGGCTGGTATTTACAATCGCTCCCCATATTTGTCTGGCCTCCCAAAGGCGGTTATAGGTTTGTGTATTCTTAAATCCCACAATAAATGCAGCCGCTGTGCCCACCAGGGCCACAGGCACCCAAGGTATGGCAAGCCAGTGCAACTCGAATACCTGAAATAAAACGGTAGGGATGGTGGCAAGAATGATCAACAGGTAAATGTCGCGCCTGGTCCATACGAGGAACTCTGATATTCTGTAATGGCTACCGGTGTGCATAATTACTTTGTATTTGATCGATTGGCAAACTTGCTGATTAATATCCCTACCAAAACAACAGAATAAAACTGACCGGCAATGCCAATAAGAGATGCCGCCAATTTGGTGTAGGGCGCGTTGGGGGTTATATCTCCATACCCAATGGTAGTAAGGGTAATAGAACAGTAATATACCAGATCTATGAAGGTGTGCGCCGTGCTTGAATAGTCGATTCCCGTAAACGAATTCTGATCGGTGCCCACCCAAATTTGAAATAGAAAAACAGACATTTCTACAAGCAGGAAGAGGCCACAGGCTGCCGCCGAAATAATGTCGGTATTGATATATCCAGGCCTGAGCAGGAACTTAAAAACTTCGATAAAAATGAAAAAGAAGAACCCCACGTAACTCACACTGAGCAAAAACATAAACTCCTGAGAATCTTTGAAAAAAGGCAGCAGTACTGGAAAGCCGATAACGACAACGGTCAATATATTCTTCACCACATTCTTCACCTTGCCCTTGCCTGCAAATACACCCACACTGGCTAAACCGAGTATAACCATATTCACCGGCCAAAGAATCTCTGTGTAAAAGAGCATATCGCGCACCACAATACCAATATAAAGATGCAGTATAAGTGCGATGAGCAAGAGCTCGTATTTTCTTGTGTTTATAAAATCCCTTACACCCATTCGATTGGATTTGTCATTCGGGCCTTATTTCGCTGCGGCATTCCATCCTAAAGCCGTGCATAGGCTCCCAAAACTAACTGAAAATTTCCAGGAATAATCCGGTTGGCTGGATTTAGGGAATAGGATCTTGATTTGGTACTTCACGGTCATAGATGCATGACCCCCGCCTATGAGGCGGGTGTTAGCGATTGGGCTTTCTATTGATGTATTCAACCTTGTCAATTTTGTACCAATTACATTTTATGTCTTCATAGTAGAAGGTTTCAATAAATTTTAGTCCTATTTTTTTAAGAATTTTATTTGAGCCTTCATTTTCAATGCTGGCAGCAGCATAGACTTCCTCTACACTTAAATTGCTAAAGGCATATTCTAATGAAACAAGCGCCGTTTCGGTTGCAATTCCTTGTCCCCAATATTTTCTGATAAGTCTATACCCGAGGTCATAGTAATTTTGGTGATTGTTTGTTAATTCGGTTGCATATTTCAGACCCGTCCACCCAATAAAGGCATTCGTTTTTTTGTCTACAATGGCCCAACGTCCAATACCATTGTCAACATATTGTTGTCTGATACCATTTATTACTTCAATAATTTGGTCTTTATGCATTACTGGCTTGTTGCCCAGATATCTATGAACTTCTGGGTCAGAGTCAAGTTCAAACATGCCGTCCACATATGTTGGAAGAATTTCTCTTAAAATGAGCCGTTCCGTCTCTACAAATATTTTCATTTCTTTAATTGCATCTCATTTTTCGGTGGTGTTCTTTGGGCTGCTCGACAATGTTTAGCATATGAAAAGTAGGTGATTTCAAAGCACGAAACTTTCGATTTAACTCGAAGTTTGGTACGAGCCGAAACCCTTGAATTTATTACTTCTCCTCCTATTTTTATATACATTTTTGTGTGCTGCTTTTTTATTCTTTTTCACTCCAATCAAGTGGCAATGTTCTTGTTTGCATACTTCCTGGTTGTTGATAGACATATTTAATCTGTCCGACAAATGTCTTTTCGGGAAACTTAGTCAGAAGTAATGGCACAGTCGATGACTTGATTTGTTCGTAATCCTCATCACTATCCAAATAATTTTCTTTTAGTCGAAGGATTACAGAAACGTATTTCAGGTCTTCATTTTTTTCGATTTTATCGTAAACACGTACATCAGCAGTCAGATATGTTCCTAAACTTTCCGCAAAAAGCTGTTCTGTTTCGTTGGCAGAATTTTCGTTTAATGAGCTTTCAATATAAGTCACTCGATTACTTTCCATTTTTGATTTCAGTCCTTCAAATGGAAGCATTACAAGAACCATTAGTCCGTATGCAAGAAGAATTGATAGTCCTACTTGTGCGTAATTTACTTTTGGTTGTTCAAGTTCTGGGTTAAACGGAATTACCCTTGTTCCTGCCACCATATCCCCAATTCTTCTACTTGGACTTACTAAAGTCACAATTACTTCAATTGGCCAAATAATGCAAAAGATATTTCTTACAAAACATCTAATCGGAGAAGCTACATTTCCACTATTGTTTTCTACTACCTGTAGTTTTAAAGCTCTCTTTGCAATACTTTGTCCATTTATGCAATCTTTACAGAAATACAAAGCAAAGCCGATTAGTCCAATGTAACTAAGTCCACCGAAAATGTCTGGATTGGCTTGTTCGTGATTTATTTCAAAAGCGGTTGAAAATCCTGAAATCATACCGGGGACGAAAAAAATCATTGCTATAAATGTCATTGCAATGTGGTCAAGTAGCATTGACCCAATTCTTGTACCTGTGTTTGTTTTCTGTTCTGTTGTCATTTTCTGTTTCTCGTTTTTTTTAGGTTGCACACACCAATAGTATATCCCACACTTCCTCTATCCCTATTGGGTATATCTCTCATAGCTGCGCAGCATATCCATCTCCCTCCCAAATTTAGCAGAACCACCCATATTTCCACACAACTTTCCAATCAAGTTGACAATCAGTATGAAGTTCGGACCAATGCGACCAAACGTCTAATCAAGTTGACCATTCATGAAACCTTAAATTACGGAACAAAAAAATGGGCCTCGTAGCTCAAGCAAAGCTGAAGCTGAGCAACCCGACGAATTTGCATGGGCTGCAAACCCACCAAAAAACCCAACACGTTGCCGTACTGGGTTTTTGAGAATGTGATCGAAACTATGGGCCTGCGTGTTTGAATACCTTCCTACTCGTTGGGAAGCATTGAATATCCATTTACTTGGATCATATCGGAACCGGGTGAAATGGTCATGCTCACAAACAGCTGACGTGAATCGAAAACAAGGTACGCATCCAGGTCCATAAACGGTGGCACGCAGGACACTACCCGCTTGTCGAATAGCTGAAGATCTCCATACTCGAAGGGTGAGATGTACCCCACTTCCTCCCCGATAAAAGGCTCACCGCTTTGGTATTCCACATAGCAATCACCTTGTTGAAGGGTAATGGTTTGCGCCTTTTCTACCGGAAGGGTATCGTTGCCAAAAAAGAAGAAAAGCTGTGAAAATTCACGTTGCGGCAAAAGCAAAAACCCCTCTTTGGGAACAACAGGGTAACTCACGGGCAGGGTTCCGCCATTGTTTGTAGAACCGGGAGTGAAACTTTCGCGAATTGAGAGTCCGCCTTCGGATTCTATAATTTCGGCAACCAGCGTATCTCCGGTATACTCAAAGGCACCCGTTGGAAAGCAAGTGGTGCGAAAACCAAGAAAGCGGTTGGACTGTCCCACTTTTAGGTTGTTGAGTCGAATTTCGTTTTTCGGGTTGGCATCAACATCGGGCGAAGGTGTTTGGTCATCATCGCTGTTGCAAGAAACAAGGAGCAGGGCGGCAGCGCAAAAGGTCAGGTAGGATTTCATATTCTTATCGTTTAAAGTAAAGTGCAGGCCGTGGGCGAAAGGTTACACTCATCTTCGCTGAAATATATAAATTATTCCCGCATCAATCGATATCAAGCGAGGGAAAGTTTTGATCAGTTCACTCTCGTACACAGGGGTGATCCATGATTTGTAATTCCCACCTGCGCGCAGATGAAGGTGCTCAGTAATGCTGTACTCCACATGCAAGGAAGCAGTAAGAGAAAGGAAATTCTTACGTGCCGCATCGGCTTGTACAATACTGCCTTCTAATGCGTATGCAGAGGCGCCTACAAGCGCTGTGCTGCGTTTCAACACATGCTCATAAGAAAGGCCTGCGCCAGGCAAGAAACCAATCCTTCCACGGGAGTGTCGGTACTCGATGAAAAGGGGAATTTGCAAGAGGCTGTAGCATTCTTCAATTGCCAACTGCTCAGAAAGGCTGGCATCCTGCGGAATGGTCTGCGTGTTGTTGATCAGCACCTGAGCAGGTGCGTTCACACTGATGGTTTGTATTCCTGTGGCCGATTGCACATCCTGCTCCAGCGGAATGATTTGATCGGACGAAGCAACGGTTCCCTCAAAAGCATCTGCCACGGTGAATCGCACCGGATACTTCGTAGTTCTGCACCACGTGGCATATCCAATACCCGATGTGACCCTCCATTTCGGGGTAAAATGGTACCCAAATGTGATTCCAACGCCTGCATTGGCAGATGCCATCTCAGCACCAAGAAGGGAGTCTACCAACTGAGCCGAGCCTTCCCTCCCATTGTTTATTCTGAGTGATGTGCTGCGTATATCTGCAAATGCCCCTACAACCCAACCCGACAGGGGCTTGGGCCCGAAATCCGGAATGGACCTCGTGTCCTTCAATGTTGCTGAATAATACGGCCATGATGGGGCGATGGGCTGTAAGTAGGAAAGATCAGTAATTGGGTTTTCAAGAAACCGGGAACCATTAAACGGTTCTACAGATGCAGGTGATGGTTGGGCTCCTTTGCCAACGGCTTCCGCCAAAATATTTTCCCTGTAAACCGTTGTATCTTCTGTAGCATTCTCCTTGCGAATTACTGCCTTTGAAGCATCGGCTTTCCCTGCTGGAAGTAGTTCCCCATGGGCATCATCTGTCTTTTTAAATCCCTGAATTTCACTCTTCGATTTATTGTTGGCAGACGCTGCACCTGCGTCATTCTCTGTGCTAAATAACTGATTGTTGCTTTGGGTGGAAGGGTTTTTAATTGCGGGGGTTTTGCTCTCATGCGCTTCTCCCTGCCTTTCAAGGCGCTCTGATATTCCTAATTGGCTGCTGCGCTGCGTGTATTGTTTATCTGTTAGTGGTTGCATCGGATTACGCTGAAGCTGCCACCATCCCCACAGGCCTATCACTAAAAATGCAGCCAAAAGCCAAAAGTATTTTGTGAGAAACAAAGGCACAAACCTATTTCCCTCAACGGGCAACGCTGACTCAATTCTGGCCCAAATCTCGTCCCGGGGTGCTACGGCATCGTCCCGGAGTAGCCTTGCGGCAAATGCTTCCAAGTCTCCCTCTCCTTTCATAAAGTGTAGTATTGATTCGATTCTTTGATGGAGCGTTTTAAAATTCCCCTCGCCCTGTTGAGTCTTACTTTCGAGTTTGCCACCGAAATGTCGAGCATATCTCCGATCTCTTGATGGCTGTATCCTTCGATGGCGTAAAGGTTGAATACGGTTCTGAAATCATCCGGCAATTCAGCTATGCGCCTTCTCAGTTCTTGCGCGTTTAGTTCATCGAAGGCTTTCTCCTCTGTTTCCAGGTGTAGTAAGCGTATGTTGTCAGGTCCTTCGCTAAATGAATTTTTGAACTTTCGCAGGTGTTCAAGGGCTGTGTTGATCATCACCCTCCTGATCCAAAAAGCCAAAGGCGCTTCAGGTTTGTACTGATGCAGGTCCCGGTACACTTTTATAAATCCATCCTGAAGCATATCTTCTGCATCGGCAGTACAGCGGGCATAACGCAGGCAAAGCGCGAACAATCCATCTTTGTATTTATCGTACAAAGCGCGCTGGGCTTCGCGTTTACCTTTAAGGCAACCTTTTATTATGTTCGATTCTACACTGTGCACTGTTACCTATGACGCAAAACCTTCCAATAAGTAGAGTGCAACATGTGTAGAAATGGTTACAATACCCCTCGCAAATAATTTTATGGCCATGACTTAGCAAGCGAGTCTGGAATTATTAAATCAGTATATTTCGCCTCTGTCCAAACTCAAATCAAGACTAAAAACTTTCATTATTGCAAGTGTCTCTACTTATCTGATATACTTAGGTAATACTGCAGGGTCACTATGTTGTTAGTTCAATATTTGGAAAAGGCAGAGGCTGGCTTATAAACTTTTAAAACATGTAAAAAATGAAAAACAAAATTCTGACTGTTGCTTCTGTACTGCTTGGCTTAATGATGGTGAATGGAGGATTGAACAAATTTCTGAACTATATACCCGTGCCGGATGACATGCCTGAGGCCTTGGCCAAAGACAACGCTGCACTTCTTGAGATTGAATGGCTCATGCCCCTTCTTGCCACTGCTGAATTGCTGGGTGGCCTGCTTCTATTCCTTCCCAGAACAAGAGCGCTTGGAGCTTTGGTATTGTTTCCAATAATGGTGGGTATATTGCTAACCCACATTTTTGTCATGGTAGATGGTTTGCCAATTGCTCTTTTCTTGTGGGCCATACTGATATGGATTATGGTTGAGAATAAGCACAAGTACGCGGTGCTTTTAAAATAGCCATTATGCAAACCAACACAATCACGGTAGAAGCAACCATTTCTGCTTCCGTACAAAAGGTTTGGGATTGCTACACCAAGCCAGAGCACATCACCAAATGGAACTTTGCCGCAGACAGCTGGACGTGTCCGCGGGCCAGCAATGAGTTGAAAGCAGGTGGCAAATACTTTGCGCGCATGGAGGCAAAAGATGGCAGCGTGGGATTCGATTTTGAAGCCATCTACGATGAAGTGGTGATTGGCCAAAAATTGTCATACACCATGGGTGATGGAAGAAAGGCTGCAGTAAGTTTCGAAAAAAGTGGGAGCCAAACCCATGTTTCAGTGACCTTCGAAGCGGAAAGCACCAATTCTCTAGAACTACAAAAGAATGGCTGGCAAGCTATTCTAAACAATTTTAAGAAATATACCGAGCTGGGCTAAAAGGCAATAATTTTGTTTGCCAAAGCAAAGCGCATCAGGCAATATGTTAAGATACACATTGCTGCATTGGCATGCCTTCTACTTCTTCTCTCCCCGCAGGTGGATGATAAGACCGTTCAGGAAATTGCGCAGTACCTGATCACCACATTCCATGTACTTTGCATGGTCGGGGCTGCGAAAGAAAGCACCCAACTCGCTGCTCGAAATCTCGAAATCTGCCAGCTTGAGTATTGCTACAATATCATCATCGCGAAGCTTCAGTGCCACACGCAGTTTCTTCATTATGTCATTGTTGCTCAGCATAGCATGCATGGTTGGTAAGGTGCGAATATAGCCCTATATTCTCCATCCGTAAAATGCGCATAAGCGGAGGGCACATATTTGCATCACCAGCAATTCTAGAATCAATTGCTTCATGTATCTTTGGCCCCCGATGGAATTTCTGTACCCAGGCTTTCTCTATGCACTCACTGCGCTCGCCATACCGATCATTGTTCATTTGTTCAACTTCAGGCGTTTCAAGAAGATCGCCTTTACGAACGTTCGTTTTCTCAGGGAAATAAAGCAGAAAACCCAGTCGCAGAACAAACTCAGGCACCTGCTCATCCTGCTTATGCGCCTGCTTGCATTTGCGGCGCTCATCTTTGCCTTTGCGCAGCCATTCATACCACACTCTGAGCAATCGGGAGAGACGGGGGTCATGGCCATATCCATATTTGTGGACAACAGTTTCAGCATGGAAGGTGAAGCTGAAGCGGGAATGTTGCTTGAACTTGCTAAAAACCGAGCTATAGACATCGCTATGGCTTATGAACCCACCGACCAATTCCTGCTCCTCACCCATGATTTTGAAGGCCGCCATCAGCGCTACGTGGGCCGACAAGAATTTATAGACTGGGTGCAGGACATAGAAATTAGTGCACAAAGCCACAGCCTGGAAGAAATCAATTCCAGACAGATGGATGCCCTCAAGGCAGCACCTTCGGAGCGCAAAACAAGCTACCTGGTTTCCGATTTTCAAAAAGGGCGCTTTGGGTTCGATAATTTCGCGACTGACAGCACCATAACCACTTCGTTTGTTGCAATGGAGCGCAACTCGCCCTCCAATCTCTATATAGATTCTGTATGGTTCAACACACCCGTCAGAAAATTGGGTGATGCCGAGCAACTCAGCGTGCGCATAAGGAATACGGGCAATGTGAAAGTAGAAAATGTACCCATCAAGCTCGACATAAACGGACAGCAGAAAGCCTTGGCCACCTTTGCATCCGAACCGATGGCATCGAGTGTTGCAACCCTAAACTACATCAATGAAGATGCGGGGCTACAGGCAGTCACCGTTACCATAGAAGATTATCCAGTGACTTTCGACGACAGCTGGTATTTTGGATACCGGGTATTCGATGAAATCAATGTGCAAAGCATCAGGTGGTCCGAAGCCACACGCGGCGATGTGCTTAAGACGGTGTTTAGGGGCGATTCTATATACAGTTATACATCCGTTACTGAGCGGACCGTGGATTACACAAACCTTGCATCTGCTGACTTTCTTGTACTCGACGAGCTACAAGAGCTATCCACGGGCTTGGCTTCTTCGCTCTCCACTTTCGTGAAAAATGGCGGTAGTTTGCTCATCATACCCTCAGCAGAGATGAAGGCAGATGGATTCAACAACATGCTCACTGAACTCGACGCCGGGGCGTACCTTCAGATCCATAAAGGAGCGCTTAAAGTGAAGTCTCTGAATACTGAACACCTGGTGTACAGAGGCGTATTCGAAAAAGTACCCGATAACCCTGACCTTCCATCGGCCCAAATGCACTTCAGTTTGAGCCGCGCACTGAATTCGGGAGGCGACAACCTCATGTCATTCGGCAATGGCGATGCATTCCTGAAAGGATTCAATGTGGGGTACTGGAAAAGTATACACCCTTGCAGTTCCTCTTAATCCCGAATACAGCAACTTTGCACGGCATGCGCTCTTTGTGGCCACCACACTGCGTATGGCAGAGCTGAGCCAAAGCACATCCATGCTCTCCTCCTACATTAGCGCAGAAGCATTTTTTGCCTTGCCAGCCATAAACCTTTCGGGCGAATCGGTTTTCAAACTGAGCAGTACAGATAGGCTTCAGGAAGTTATTCCCGGTTACATATTAAGGGAGGGGCAGCTCGAAGTTTCACCTGGACCTGACATTACCAAATCCGGCAACTATCTTCTCACCCTGGGTGTGGATACGATCTCTGTAGCTGGACTGAACTACAACAGGAATGAGAGCAATCTTGATTCGTACAGCCGCGATGAGCTCCTTGCCATTGTGGCATCGAATGATGCTATAAATGCCAGTGTTTTTGATGGAAATACCGAGTCGCTTACCCGCACCCTCACCGTAGAACAAAAAGGCACTGAACTTTGGAAATGGTGTCTTTTTCTCATCCTTGTATTTCTCCTGCTGGAAAGTTTGTTAATTCGCTTCTGGAATAAGAACGCTTCATGAAAATACGCATCTCACAGGCTACCATCATCGACAAGCGCCACCCTGACAATGGAAAGGTGAAGGATATCTTCATATCCAACGGTGTGATCACCAACATTTCCAACGCTATAACTGATGAAGCAGACAAAGTTATCTCCGCTCCGGGTCTATGCGTATCCATAGGCTGGATGGACCTGAGGGTCAATTTTAGAGATCCAGGGCATGAGCACAAGGAAGACTTGAATTCAGGGCTTCGAGCCGCAGCCAGGGGTGGGTTCACTGCTGTAGCCATTTCACCCCATACATCACCACCCATAGACAATAAAGCTTCGGTAGAGTATCTTCTGAACCGCTCCAGGGATGCCGCGGTAGAAATATTTCCCCTCGGTAGCCTTTCCAAAGGAATGAAGGGGGAGAGCCTGTCGGAAATGTTCGACATGTTCGAAGCGGGAGCAGTAGCTTTTAGCGATGATAAACAGAGTGTGGCTTCATCGGGATTGCTTCAACGGGCCTTGCTTTACGCAAAAAATTTTGGCGCCCCTATTTTTCATTTCCCACAGGATGAGGGTCTCACTGCTGGCGGTCAGATGAACGAAGGAATTGAAAGCACCAAATTGGGCCTTAAAGGCATTCCTTCCATAGCCGAGGAAATTGTAGTGCAGCGGGACATCAGCCTCCTGGAGTACACCTCAGGAAGGCTGCACCTGGGGCCTGTAAGCGATGCGCGCTCGGTGGAGCTTATCAACGCTGCCCGCCGAAAGGGCTTGGACATTACCTGCGAAACCACAGCTGCACACCTCGCCTACAGCGATGAACAAGTCGGCAACTTCGACAGCAATTACAAGCTGATGCCTCCGCTGAGGAGCGAAGCCAACAGAAAATTACTGATAGACCAACTTGCGGAAGGAAAAATTCAGGTCGTCTCATCAGACCATTGTCCGGAAGACGAAGAAAACAAAAGACTTGAATTTGACTATGCTGCCTTTGGTACTGCAGGTATAGAGGTGTTCTTCCCACTGCTGTATTCCGCTTGTGGCGATGCTATTGCGATGGACCATTTGGTTGCAGCCTTTAGCATCAATCCCCGCGAATTGCTGGGTGTGGATTGTCCTGAAATAAATACAGGGAATATGGCCAACCTTACCCTTTTTACCACCCAAGAACCAACCAATGTGGTTCGCCCGCTTCTCGAGAGCAAGGCTTACAATATTGCCGAGCTTGGCAAAGAAATTCCGGGAAGGGTAGTGGCCATTATCAACCAAGGGGTGCTTGCTGAGCCAAATCCTTGAGATGGTGAGATTAAATAGCGTAGAAGTAGCTATTGTTGCAAAGTAACATTACTCTCCCATCAGATTTCCCATGGAAATCACTTGGTAAGAAGTGGTATTAACCTGCTGCTTCTTATCGAGCATTATATCCGTGACACGCATCGTTGCGCTGTCTCCCGACATGGTATCTTTATTGGTCATTTCCATTACAAATCCGTTTGGGTATCCTGGAACTCCCGAAAATGTTTTGTTCTTTTTTTGGCCATAGCTGAAGATGCCCATAAATCCTGTTCCTATGAGTGCTTCATCAGAGGTTAGCCACATTTCCCCTTCTGACTCTGAAGAAGTATACACATACTGATCGCATGTGTAACCATTCAGAGAGCGGGTTTTTCCCGTTTTACGAAAGTCAACATTCGGGGATTCTGCAACACCGTTTTCATCCCACTCAAGGACGCTGGAAGCAGGTGTTTCAGGGTCGTAACTCATTACAAATCCTGTCCTTTCTTCCCCATCATCTATGAGGCTCACAAGGGATTTATTCTCATGGTCAAAAATCATTCTTCCTCTGGGAACCGGAGGTTTTCCATCCACAGAAAGAATTTCCATGAGAAATGCAGTGCCATCACTTCCTGCACCAATTTCGTACACCACATTGCTCTCATCGCCTTTGCCATTGGTGCTCTGCACATCGAAAACGTACGCAGAAATGAAGGCATATTCCAGTTCAAACTGAACATCACTTCCCAGCAGTTTCGACATCATTTCAAGCTCCTCCTCACTGGGTTGTTCAGCTTGATTCTCCTCCACTTTCGGCATCTTACTCTTAATGTATTCTTCAACCGCGCTATAAGATTTCTCAGTTCCTTTGTACTTCTTTTTGCTCTTTTTGTTGGTGTTTTCAATATTGGGCATATCAGAATCACCTTCGCTCACTTGCGCATTTGCCGAAACCACAATACCGAATGTGAGAAGGATTGTGACAATGGTTCTGGAAATTTGGCTTCTCATAATGGACTATTTTATTCAAAACAAAGATAGAAATCCCACGCAAATCTCAGGTACTTATAAGCTACAAATCAGTGATCTAATAATTGATTTTATGAACTTCCATATCAGCTGTGAATATTTCCCTTCATTCTGCTATATCTCAATGGAGAGCATATCATAAGCCAGGAAAACCTTATCAGGAAGCTCTTGACTCACCACCTCATGCAAACCCATAAGGTGAGAAATGTGGGTGAAGTAGGTATTCTTTGGCTTGATTTGCAGAGCCAGTTCCACAGCTTGATCCAGGTTAAAATGTGATATATGTACTTGTCTTCTCAAAGCATTTACCACCAGCGCATCTAAACCGCGAAGTTGTGCAAGCGCCTGCTCCGGAATGTGATTGGCATCGGTGATGTATGCAAAATTACCTATCCTAAATCCGAGCACGGGCATTTTGTAATGGTATACCAAAATGGGTATGATCTCAATTCCCTGCACCAAAAAAGGTCTTTCGGGGTCAATATCATGCATCTTTACTTCTGGAATTCCTGGATAGGTGTGTTCTGAAAAAACATAGTGAAACTCCCTCTTCAAAGCCTCTTGAACCCTGTAAGTGGCATAAATATCAAGGGCTTTATTGTGCTTATAATTAAATGGCCGTATGTCGTCCAGGCCTGCGATATGGTCCTTGTGCTCATGGGTAAAAATCACCGCGTCTATATCGTAGGGGCGAGCGCGAAGCATCTGTTGCCTGAAATCAGGACCCGTGTCTATCACGATTGTTTTGCCATCTACATCAACCATTGCCGAAGTTCTCAACCGGTTATCCCGCGGATCTTCAGAAATGCAAACAGCACATTCACAACCTATTACAGGAACGCCTTGTGAAGTACCGGTACCTAAAAATGTAATGCGCATTTCACAGCCGAAAATAGGCTTTTTTGGTGTATGTAACTTCCTGTTAAAAAGGCGGAAATTGCTATTTACTTTGACACAAAGGCCTTAATTTCGCACCGCACACCAACACCACCTAATTTTGGAACGGGTTATACTCGCAGCAAAGCAAAAGGCACTAAGAATAAATCTAGACCCTGACGTATACGGTACTTTCGCCGAGATAGGCGCTGGACAAGAAGTGGTGAGGCATTTTTTCAGGGCAGGTGGTGCTTCGGGTACCATTGCGAAAGCCATGTCAGCGTATGACAAGGATTTTAGTGATGCCATCTACGGCAAGGAAGAAAAGAACAGGTACGTATGTGAGCCACGCCTTCGCAAAATGATCAATTATGAGTACCGACTCATTGAGGAACGTCTTGACCGAGTGAAACATCCTTCGAAGAGATTCTTTGCTTTTGCAAACACCTTTGCCACCATCGATTTTCACAAGAAATACCAGGGCCATGGGTGGATGGGAATAAAATTTCAAACCAGCGCAGAGAAGGAACCCAATGAAGTCATCATCCACATTCAACTGCACGACAATGACGCTGGTCTGCAACAGGAAACTGTGGGCGTCATTGGGGTAAACATGATTTATGGTTGCTTTTTCTACTATCAGAACCCAAGGGAGTTTCTCAAATCCCTTTACGACGGACTAAACCGAGATCAGGTAGAAATTGACATGGTCTCCATGAGCGGGCCTGATTTCGAAACGGTAGACAACCGCCTACTAAGCCTTCAGCTCGTGAAAAACGGGATGACGGATGCTGTAATTTTCAGCCCAGATGGCCGCAATCTTCAACCGGCTGATTTGCTGTACAAGAAGAATATACTCGCCATTCGCGGGAGTTTTCGGCCTGTTACAAAGGTGAATATCGATATGATTATTAACGGCTACAACGCCTTTGTAAAAGAGAACCGCGTTGACTCCGATAACCTGCAAGTACTGTTTGAAATTACCTTGAGTAACCTTAGAGCCGAAGGGGATATTGACGAGCAGGATTTTCTCGATAGGGCAGATGTGCTTTGTTCTCTCGGGCAAACGGTGATTATTTCAAACTATCAGGAGTACTACAAACTCATCCAATACTTCTCCACGTTTACCAAAGCCCGCATGGGGCTCATAATGGGTGTAACGAACATGATAGAACTTTTCAATGAGAAGTATTACCGGGAATTGAACGGTGGTATACTTGAAGCTTTCGGAATTCTATTCACCCGAGACCTTAAAGTATACCTATACCCAAGTAAAACGGAGGAAGATACGGAGCTTATGAACAGCAAGAACATGCCTGTACACCCAAGGCTGCGTCCGCTGTACGATTACCTCATCAACAACCGACGCATCGTAGATCTGGAAGGTTTTGACCCTGAAGTACTCTTCATACAGAGCCGTGAGACGCTGAGAAGAATCCGCAAAGGTATTCCCGGGTGGGAAAAAATGGTACCGAACTATGTGGATGTGATGATCAAAAACAACCGGCTCTTCGGGTTTGATCCCGATCTTGAAAAAGAAAATGCAGCCGCAGATACTTCGGAAAAGAGCAACTGATCCAATCCATATCTCACTGCAAACAATTCATAGAAATTCTAAAATAATTCTCGCTGCAGCAGCGGCCTTGATGTGTATTGCTGTAATCCTCGGTGCAATGGGCGCACATGCTTTACAGAGTGTGCTAAGTGTTGACCAAATGGAATCGTTTGAAACTGGAGTTCGATACCAGGCATGGCATTGTATCGCCATACTGGCTCTGCAGTGCATTCCGGAAAGCATGGTTGATAAAAAGGCAGTGAACAGGGCTTGTGCAATTATGCTGGGTGGGACAGTTCTTTTTTCCTTCTCCATATACCTGCTCAACACCCGTTATCTAATGGGTATGGAAAATATCGCATCCGTACTGGGACCTGTCACTCCAATCGGTGGGTTGCTTCTTATAGCTGGTTGGGTTTATATCACCCTGTCATTTATATCAGGGCCGAAGACCATTCGCTAAGGAAAGCGAACGGTTGAACAAACCAAAACCTTTATAAACCAATAATCCCTGCCTCGTTAGGCAGGGATTATTGAATTAACCAATCATTTTAACCAATTCAGAGTAACCAGCTCTGATGAATAAGATGCTTTACAAGGTATTTAACGCGGGTATTCCTGTTTAGGTTACAGTGTTGTGATATTTTTTGATAAACGAAGTACAATTTATGAGTCGTTCACAAATCACAGTACAGCAATATATATTAACCAAAAATCCCTGCCAGGTTAGGCAGGGATTTTTATAATTAACCAATCATTTTAACCAATTCAGAGTAACCAGCTCTGACGAATAAGATGCTTTACTCTGTTTAATACGCAGTTTACCTTCTTACGGTTCTATCTTTGTGAAATTTTTTGATTTCTTGTCTGCATCTACCATCTGCGCTACCTGCCAGAATCAGGATGATTCTAAAAAAAGACCCACCTCGTTAGGTGGGTCAGCTTTAATTAACCAAATCATTTAAACCAATCCAGAGTAACCAACTCTGATGAATAAGATGCTTATGCAGATTGTTTGTCAAAGATTGTGCCAAATGCAAAAATTGAGAACAGCTCTTTTAAAACTTAATAATTGATTGGAATTATTTCAAGAGCGCCATTTCGGCAAGGACGTCTGAACCTGTGCTCTCAAATTGATCGAAGAACCGGTCTAGATCGGAAGTATTGAGATCGGGATTGAGTAGAATAAGGCGAATAGACAGGCCTTTGTCCAACCTGCAATAGTTTACCATTGACTTGCCTTCATGTACGAGTCTGTAGCGAATCTTTTCATTCAGCACATCTGCATTGACGCCCTGTGGTGTCTTGTAGCGGAAATTGACATTTAAGGTCTGCGTGGTGAACATCATTTCCAGGTGCTCACTTTTCTCAACTCTGGCGGTGGCATATGCAGCGAGTGAAAAAAGTTTCTCTATTCGTTGGGCATATCCTCGGTCTCCAAAATATTTCCATGCGAGCCAGAGTTTAAGTGAGTCCACCCTTCTGCCACATTGCAATGATGCTGGACCTAAATCGTAGGCCGCATCTTCATTGTCATGGTAAATATAATCTGCATCATAGCTTTGAATTTCTTCCCGCATCACTTTTGTGTCCCTTACCAATAGGGCTGAGCAGATGAGGGGTATATTCATCATCTTGTGTGGATTCCACGAAAATGAATCTGCAAACTCGAGTCCTTTAAACATCCACCTACGCTGCTCACTCAATATGATGCTTCCTCCCCATGAGCCGTCTACGTGGTGCCATAGTTGATGCTTGCGGGCTACATTCGAAATTTCGTCAATGGCATCGAAGGATCCAGTCTCAGTAGTACCCAATGTGGAACAGATCATAAAGGGAATCATTCCTTTCTGGCGGGTTTCTGCAATGGCTTCTTCAAGCTGAGGGCCTCGCATACGACCATTCTCATCAATTTTCACCTTCACCACGCCATTCTGTCCGATGCCAATGGTATTGGCTCCTTTCAACATGGAGAAGTGGCTGCGCTCAGAAACGAGAATTGCGGGCTTGGGCAGTGAAGTTATTCCATCGTGCTTGGCCTGATTAAACATGTTGTTTCGCGCAAGCAACATGGCCACCATATTGGTATTGCTGCCTCCTGTTAGCAGCGAACCTGTGCCCGTTTTCCATCCGGTATAGCTTACCATCTTATCTATGAGCGCAATCTCCATCAAGGTAGCCACAGGCGCAACTTCATAAGTATACATGCTCGTGTTGGTAAGTGCGGTAATAACCTCACCCACGAAGCCGGGAAAATTGAACCCACCGAACAGCTGATTGACGTACGCGGGATGTGCTGTCTTTACTGCGTACTTCAGGTATTTATGAATTTCTTCAAGCAATACTTCATCCCCGCCCTCGGCATCTGAGATGGTGAGATTTAGCTCTTTTTCCAGTGTTTTGGGATCGCGGTATTCCAGCACTGGTAAATTGCTGTTTTCGCTGTTCTTAATCCAATCATTGATCAAATTAAAAACTTCCTTGAGTAATGCTTGCTGAGACTGGGAATATGCCATAATAAATGGGCTGCTGCCTTTTCATTTCAGGGGCGCAAAGATACGATCTTTTTCAAGTTCATGGCGTATCCTCCCTCCATATGAATCGTTGCTGGGTAAGGTGGTAATACTGCTGAGTACCCTGAAAATCTTCAAATAAGATTGTATTACTATCAATGATCTCAGCTGCTTTGTATTCCAAAGGCACCCTGATGAGACCTTCCCGGTTTATCAGCCCATAGGCGGTATCGGCGACGAGGCAAAGTGAGTCCAAACATTTCAGGTACTTATAAGACTCATTGAACATTGCCTTACCTTCCTTATCTATAAGCGTGTACAGCCCTTTAAAGGAAACCAAAGCCAGACTGTCCATAAAAGGTTCTGCAATGTCATACTTATACGGTATCGCAAGTTTCAGCGATTTATCGGCATAGCCCCAAAGGTTCTTTTTCTTCACTGGAATGAGCCCACTAGATGCGTACAAAAGGTCGTCGAAAATTGCGGGCACTATCTTCTTGCCTGTGGTGTCAATAACACCGGTTTTTACAACATTCTTCTCTTTTTGGTACACTTTTGCAAATCCACCAATGAACTTTGATTGAAGCAAAGCGGTCTGATCATAATCATAGATGAAATCAACTGCTGTATCTGCATTGGCTGTTATAAATCCGTACTTGCCTGCCTGAGCAGCCAGGTAGTAGCCTTCAGAAAATTCACCAATATTGGCATATTGCACAGGAGCAATGAGTTTTCCATCCCTACCAATCAAACCGTAAAGACCGTCTTTTCTCACCCTGCTGCTTTCATGCCCCTGAAAAGGTTCTATCCAGTCGTACACGAAGTCTATCACCGTGTTCCCAAGAGAATCGATGGCACCCTGTAATCCCTCACGCTGAACAATGGCCCTTCCATTGTGAAAATCTCCGGCTTCATCAAACTCAAATGCGATAGCAGCTTTTCCACGGCTATTCACGTAACCAAATTGTCCATCTCTTGATGCATAAGCGAATCCTTCACTAAACTCTCCGCACTCCTCGTACTCAGGGCGCAGCACCCACTTGCCAAGACGGTTCATAAGCCCTACCTTCCCTCCCACTTCCACTGCGGCATAACCGTTCTTGAAGGAGTACGCCTCGTCAAAATCACTTTCACTTAATTCTTTCCCATCCTTGCCTATAAAATTTGCCATGTCTCCTTTGCCTACCAGTGCCAAATTCTCTGAGAATGGCTCGCACCAATCGTAGGCTGGTTCGATCCGCATCACACCTTTCTCGTCAATAAAACCCCACTTACCACCAGTTCGCGCCGGATAAAAAGTGGTTGCCAAAAGATTGAATTCCTGTTGCAACTCTTCTATAAATGGATAATCAGGATACTTCAGTGTAAAAGCTGCAATGGCTTTGGGTGTCATGCTACCTATTTCTAGCGCGTAGATGTTTCTCCATGCCTCATTCGCAAACCTGTTCCCTTCATTCTCTTCGATGAAAAGCAGGTACACTTCTGGGGTACCCGCCTTTGTGAATCTTTGAAAAATTTCGCGCTCTGCCCTCTCCCTGTAAGGGTTTTCAGGATGCTCCCTGATAAATAGCCTGTATGAATCGAGCTCTCCGGAAACGGTCATCTCCTCATAAATGCTCAAATCAAGCAGTTCGCGGGCTTCATCTTGCTGCAGTGCTTCGGGGTAGGTATCAATAAAATACTGGTAAGCTGCGGATGTATGTTCTTCTACTGCTATTGCAAATGCCAACGAATCAAGCTGAAGAGATGCTTTTTTTAATAACCCAGGGGTGTAGTGGGATTGAATATAATCAACCCATACCGAAGTATCAGCTTTGCTAAGCGCCACTGCATAAGCAAGTGAGTCTACGTGATAGACCTGTACGTGAATGCTGGCACTATCAATGCCTGCAGCAGCATAGGCAGCTTTTCGCTTTTCGTCGAGCCCAGTGTACATTTCTCTGGCAACGCTGATGTACTTGAGTGATGAATCAAGATTTGTAAAGGGATTGTCGCTCCTGCTGTATATAAGACTCAATCCGTAACCTGCGGGTACCGGATCTTTCTTAAAAGATTTGTAGAATCCATCTTTGGCACTGAAGTAATTATACACTTCAAGGCTCTCAAAAGACTTTCCCAAAACACCCTTCAGCTGTGCTTCAACACAAGTCGAAACGCAAAAGAAAAGCGCAAGAAAAGTAAATTTCAGTAATTGATTGATCATCTAAGCTGAGGACTTGCCTAAGAGCAATGCGTCTATTTGGCGCGGCGTACAAGCATATCGTATTCGCTGTCGCCGGCGAGCACTGCTTCTGCGAGCTGCAGGGTAACCCTGGCTGAATCCCGCATTCCTGCTTCCAGAAGATAGTCACTGTAGCGAACCACGCCTTCGCGCAGTATTTTCTTATCGCCTGAGCTCAACCCTTCCATATTCACAGTATGCATAAGTCTACCAGCTTCTTTTAGCGCGATACTTGCTTCCATTGCAGCCTTCATTTGATGCAGGCAATATCCCAACATAAATCTTGCTCCAATATCTTCAGGATCAAATTTGCAAATGGCATCATAATATCGCTTTGCCCTTGAGTATTTCTGGTCTGACATCAATCCGGCAGCTTCGCCCATAGCTGCCTTCTTCAGTTCATCAAAGAACAATTCATTTTCCCTGAAGAGGGTGCCATCAGGATCTTTCTTGCGGTATTTTGAAGCCCACTTCAGTGAACTGGTAAAGGCTTTTTCCGGTGGGTAATCTTTCGCGTATTCTTCTTGAAGGCTTATTTCATAATAGGCCTTGGATAGGTATAAGTATGGTGTTGGGTCCTTGCGGGTATCATCATTGGCGAGATACTTCTCTCCTTTTGTAATCAGTTTTTCGTACTTCTCATCCATGTATAGGTTTCGAAGATCTTCAAATAGTTCGTCCTTCTGAGCGTTGCAGAGTAGGGACATGCAGATGAGTGCAATCAGAATACTTATTCGTTTGTTCAAGTCCATCTTTGTAGGTTTGATTTACCTTTGAGTCACCAAATATAGTACCTAAATGTTGCGCTCGCTTCAAAAATTGAATATTCACACAGGAATGGATTACCCAAACAGGACCCAATAATGCGTATCGACATACTCACAGGATTGCCAAATTTGCTACACAGCCCCCTGAATGACAGCATTGTAAAGCGATCTCAAACCAAAGGCATTACAGAAATACTTGTACATGACTTGCGTGAATACAGCACCAACAAACACAAAACGATAGACGACTACGCCTATGGTGGCGGAGCGGGAATGGTAATGCTTTGCGAACCAATTGCCGCCTGCATTGAAAAGCTGAAATCTGAGCGCACCTACGATGAAGTAATCTATATGAGTCCTGATGGGGAGACCTTTAACCAACGCATGGCCAACACCTTGAGCCGGTGCAAGAATATTATCTTGCTTTGTGGGCACTATAAAGGGGTGGACCAACGCATTCGCGACCACTACATCACGTGCGAAATTTCCATAGGCGACTATGTGCTCAGCGGTGGTGAGCTGGCTGCGGCAGTAGTTGCAGATGCCATCATCAGGCTGCTCCCCGGGGTGCTCAATGACGAAACGTCGGCGCTTACAGACTCCTTTCAGGACGATTTGCTGGCCCCTCCCGTATACACCAGACCAGCGGAGTTCAAGGGTCTAAAAGTGCCAGATATTCTCCTTTCGGGAAATGACCGTGCGGTGGATGAATGGAGAATGGACCAGGCCATGGCGCGAACCCGAAATAAACGACCTGATCTTTGGGCAAAATTCACCCGAAATCAAGAAGATGAAATATAAGTTGGTGATTTATGAAAATGTAAAAATAGTTTCGTAATATTGCAGCCCGAAATTTTAGGGTTTTCAATACCAACCGTCATGGACATTTTAAGACAACTTAGCGAGCAACTTACACCGGTAGTAGAGCATTCAGCCTTCAAAGCTGGCGATACAGTGACCGTGCATTATAAAATCAAAGAAGGTAACAAAGAGCGCATCCAGCAATTTCAGGGTGTGGTAATTCAGCGCCGTGGCATTGGCCCAACTGAAACGTTTACCGTAAGAAAAATTTCTAGTGGTGTAGGTGTGGAACGTATTATTCCCGTTTGCTCTCCCTTTATCGATAAGATTGAAGTAAACAAAAGAGGCGCTGTACGCAGAGCACGCATTTTCTACTTGCGCGACCTTCGTGGAAAGGCTTCTCGTATCAAGGAGCGCAGATATTCAACCAACTCATAATTGCATCGCATACCAAATTCAGGCCGGCATACGTTGCCGGCTTTTTTTGTTTGATCCCGCCGTGCTATTATTCCTTATAGAAACTTAGTCCTTCCAAGTCTATCAGATGCACATCGGCGTAGTAGAAGTGCAGAATATCCGCATATGTAAATCCGAGCTCAGCCATTCTTATGGCCCCTTCCTGACTCAAGCCGGTGCCATGCCCAAAACCCCTGCCTACAAAACGCAGAGAATCACCTTCAGATTTAATATCGAAGTACGTGGAGTTTAGCTTCCAGTCTTTCCTGATTTCTTTGAGTGGAATTTTGAAAATGGGATCTAAAAAATAAATCTGTCTGCTCGGTTGTTCATATGCAGTGGCCAGTTCCTTCAATAGTACATCGTTTGACTTGTATCCATATTTCTCTTCAAGATATTTTAGCCAGGCTTCCTTACTAATGGCAACCTTCCAGTGATAGTGCGCCCCAAAGTGCGAAAATTCATCTTTCCTTGGCAGGAGATAGGGCAAAGCCAGCGTCCACACGGCATCGCTGCTTACGGTTTCACCACCGCTGTTGCTATGGAATGCGGCAGTGATCAATTTCATTTCACTATCCACGAGTACTTTCCCTTTTGTAAAGTCCACAGCTTCGAGAATCTCAGGCACCCACCTGCACTTCCCATGGTATACCTGGCAGTCCACCAGATCGTTGAGGTTGAAGCCTTCATGCAAGTGCTTTCGGGCATTGCTCAGAGCGTACGTTCGGGAGATTACCGATTGTACCTTATAAAATTCCAGTTCCCTGTCCTTACCAGTTTCAGCTTCTACCACGCCCGCCACATACTTCTCCAGGTTTACGTGGTTGATCAGTTTCAAGACTTTCACATTCGGGGTGATGAGCAGATCGTCGTCATAAACGCGCTCATCCTTGGCGGGCCTAAGTACGAAAAGCCTGAAGACTCCATCATCTTCTCGCGCTTTGAAATGGATGGTTTTATAAACACCTACCACCCTTCCGGGAACGCTCAATTCCAGGCGATCACCCTTGTGCACCACTGCTGCCCTCTCGCGCGCCCTTAGGGTAACTACAGAAATTCCGTCGGCCACAATATTGTACACACCAAACTCTACAATAAGCTGAATAGCTGCAGGTTTTACAGGTCCAAGAATGCCTATTTTAATGGTCGAAAGTCCTTGTGCCGAAAGGTTGAGTCCAACTACAGAAAACAACAACACCGTGACAAGTCGAATCATAGCCCGAAAGTATAGAGAAGAGTTTTCGTGAAAACCTGATCAGCGCAGTTTTTTCAACATGATGCTGGCTGTATTCTCAGCGGCACCTGCTCCTCCAAGCTTTTGGCTCAATGCCCTGTATTCTGTATGCAAATGTTGCCTGTACGCATTGTCTTCACATAGCTTCTTGAGCTCTTCAACCAGCGTCTTCTCGTTCAGCTCATCCTGAATAAGTTCGCGCACCACCTCTCGATCCATGATTAGATTCACCAATGAAATATACTTCACCTTTACAAGCATGCGCGCAATCCGGTATGAAATGCCACCGCCTTTATAGCAAACTACCTGCGGAATATTGAAGAGCGCAGTTTCTAAGGTAGCTGTGCCAGAAGTAACCATTGCCGCATGGCTGTGAAACAGCAGTTCATAAGTAGCGCCTGATATTACCTTAACCGATTCTGAACCAATAAAGTTGGAATAGTACGATTCAAGCTGGGAAGGAGCTCCCGCAATAACGTACTGATATCCGGATACCCGCCGTGCTGCTGAGAGCATGATGGGCAACATTCTTGAAATTTCCTGCTTTCTACTTCCAGGAAGAAGAGCCACTATAGGATCTGGGCCAAGACCATATCTCTTTCCAAAATCTTCCCTACTTGCAAATGCCGGTGAGATGCGCTTCACCGCATCCAGGAGAGGATGGCCCACGAAGTGTACATCCATGCCATACTTCGCATAAAAATCTCGCTCAAATGGCAGGATCACAAACATCTCATCCACATTGGCCTTTATCTTATGTACCCTGTTTTCCTTCCAGGCCCATATCTGCGGAGATATATAATAGAAGACTTTGAAACCCCTTGTTTTCGCAAATGTTGCGATGCGCAGATTGAAACCCGGGTAGTCTACAAGGATTATCACATCCGGGTTGTATTCTGAGATATCTTCCTTGCACAGAGTGATGTTCCGCAGGATGGTGCGTAGGTTGGCCACTACTTCGGTGAAACCCATAAAAGCAAGATCCCGGTAGTGCTTCACCAGAACAGCACCTTCAGCAGCCATAAGGTCGCCGCCCCATGCGCGGATATCGGCCTGAGCATCCTGTTTTCTCAACGCGGCGATGAGTGCTGAAGCATGCAAATCGCCTGATGCTTCGCCGGCTATAATGTAATATTTCATTTAGTAGGAGAAGCGCAAGTATATCACAAGAGGAACATAAACGAAAAGTGCAGCGAGGACCCCACGCGCACTTTTAAGGCGATCTGACTTAATAAAAAACCAAAAAGGTATCAGGTTAATAACCAGACTCAGCGATACAATACCAGACTGAAAAACCGGTGCTCCGAGAAAAATATCATTCACAAAGTATGACAAACTCCTGTGGTGGTAATAGGCCCAAAAAGCACCGTATAATACAAACCCAAACACAGGCAAAACAAAACCAACACCCATACCAATTAAGATATGATTCAAAGATTTAGTCTTCATAATTCCAGCTATTTAATACTCCCATGGCGTGGTATGCGGTAAGGTCATATTGAACGGGCACTACCGATACATAATTGTGGTCCAATGCCCAGATATCAGTATCCTCACCATGGTCTTCATTGTGAAGACTACCTGTAATCCAATAGTAATTTTTACCGGAAGGGTCTTGACGCATTTCAAAATCATCCTCCCACCATGCCTTAGCCTGCCGGCAAATTTTGATGCCCTTAATTTTATCTTTGGGTATAGCTGGAATATTCACGTTCAGACAGGTGCCAAGAGGCATACCGTTCTGAAGCACATTTCTGATCATAGTTCTGGCTATGTCTGCGGAAGCAGAAAAGTCAGCTACCCAACTATGGTCGAGCAATGAAAAACCTATAGAAGGAATGCCTTCCACAGCACCTTCGACTGCAGCCGACATGGTGCCGGAGTAAATTACATTGATGCTGTTATTTCCCCCGTGGTTGATACCTGACAAGAGCAAATCGGGGCGGCGCTTCAGAACGCGGTATACAGCCAGTTTTACACAGTCAACCGGTGTACCTGAGCAGGCAAATTCACGCACATCTTCAGGTTCATTGTGCACTTCAGTAAGTCGAAGAATATTGTTCACAGTTATGGCGTGACCCATACCGCTCTGCGGACTATCAGGAGCTACCACCCACACATCGCCAAACTCTCGCGCCACATCGATCAGGGTGCGTATTCCCCTCGCGGTTATTCCGTCATCATTGGTAACAAGTATTAGCGGGCGTTCTTTTTTGGCTGTCATAATAGTTGGCAAAACTACACAAATACGCAAGAGGCTGCCACGCAAAAAGGCTTCTTATTCCTACCTTCGCGGGCAGTATTACCCTACCCGAAAAACATGAAGCGAATTATTGAATGTGTGCCCAATATCTCCGAGGGCCGCGATATGGCAAAGATCCAGGCAATTGCACAAACCGTTGAAACGGTTGATGGTGTAAAACTTCTCGATATAGATCCCGGCAAGAGCACCAACAGAACAGTGATCACTTTTGTAGGAGAACCGGAAGCAGTAATAGAAGCAGCCTTCAGACTCATAAAAAAAGCAGCCGAACTCATTGATATGAGTAAGCACAAAGGGGAGCACCCCAGAATGGGTGCCACCGATGTCTGTCCCCTAATTCCTATAGCTGGTGTAAGTATGGACGAGGCTGTGGTGTACGCCCATAGATTGGGTGAAAGGGTGGGCATTGAGCTCGGAATTCCTGGATATTTTTACGAATACGCTTCCAGGCTGCCCGCCCGAAAAAATCTGGCACATTGTCGTTCAGGCGAGTATGAAGGTTTAGACAAACTCTCAAAACCAGAATGGGCGCCAGATTTTGGTCCGGCGGCGTTTCACGAAATTGTGAAGAAAACGGGGGCAACAGCTATTGGCGCCCGGGATTTTCTGGTGGCCTACAATGTAAATTTAAATACGACCAGCACCCGTCGTGCCAATGCCATCGCTTTCGATATTCGTGAAGCGGGTAGGATACTCCGAGAAGGGGACCCTGTAACCGGGAAGGTGGTAAATGACCCGTCAGGAGAACCAGTGCGAATTCCGGGCAGCCTGAAGTCCGTGAAGGGTATTGGTTGGTATATTGAAGAATACGGCATTGCGCAGCTTTCGCTAAACCTTACCAACATCAATATAACTCCTGTGCACCTTGCTTTTGAAGAAGCCACGGCAAAAGCCGCAGAGCGCGGTATACGGGTTACGGGTTCTGAGATTGTGGGCCTGGTTCCACTAAAGAGCTTACTCGATGCGGCCGATTACTTTTTGCACAAGCAGGAACGCTCTCTGGGCATTTCGGAGAAAGAAAAAGTGAAGATTGCCATTAAAAGCTTGGGCCTTGATGACCTTGCCCCATTTGACCCAGAGAAAAAGGTGATTGAGTACCTCATCCGCGACAAGGCAGAACACAAGCTCGTATCAATGTCGCTGATCGGCTTTGCTGATGAAACTGCTTCTGAATCGATGGCTCCCGGCGGCGGAAGTGTTGCTGCATATTGCGCCACACTTGGCGTTTCACTGGCCACGATGGTGGCCAATCTTTCGGCACACAAAAGGGGCTGGGACCATCGCTGGCAAGAGTTTTCTGCTTGGGCAGAAAAAGGTCAAGCCCTCAAGGATAAGCTTCTTTCCGCTGTGGATGAAGACACCAGGGCATTCAATAAAATAATGGAGGCCTTCGGTATGCCAAAAGAAAACACCCAGGAATTGGTGCTTCGCAAAGCGGCCATCGCTGATGCCACAAAACACGCAGTACTGGTGCCTCTTAACGTAGCGAGACTCGCCATGGAGAGTTTTGAAGTATGCGCCGCCATGGTAGAGCACGGAAATCCAAACTCAGTGACCGATGCCGGTGTAGGAGCGCTCTGCGCGCGTGCAGCTGTGAAGGGTGCCATAATGAATGTGAAAGTAAACCTAAAAGGTTTTGAAGACAAAGAATTTTCACAAGCTACGTTGGCTACCGCAAATGAGCTGGATATGATGGCCGATGAGCTTGAACAAGCCATTCTTGCCAAGGTGAGTAAGCACTTGTCCTAACCTGTTGTAATCGAACCATTGGCGGGATATTTGCGTATGATGATGAAACCACTCCCCTCATGGTAGCTAGGCTAACCAGCCAACAGAAGCTGAACCGCTTCGTGTATTTTTTCCCATTTCAGCTCGTGCTGGTGCACCTGCAGAGAGGGTTCTTCCTACTTCTATTTTGGATTGTTCTCATTGCCATTGTCACCCAGTCGATCGCTACAAAATTTGGGGTACCCTATCTTTTCCTCTCACCCGAATACCGCGGCGAAGTAGGGGTCTGGTCATTTGGAATTCTTGGCTTCTCCTTGGGTGCATTCATTATGGCATTCAATATTCATTCCTACGTTTGCCACGCTAATAAATTTCCATTTCTTGGCACGCTCTCCAAGCCATTTTTCAAATTCTGTGTCAATAATTCCATCATTCCACTCGCTTTTGTAGGCATTTACATTTTCAATTCCTCGAGATTTTTGCTGCAAACTGAGCTGCTCAGCACCACCCAGGTGGTTGTGAATATGGGTGCCTTTTTGCTTGGCAATGCCATGTTCATTGCCCTTGCCCTTTTGTATTTCTTTCCCACCAACAAAAATATCTATAAGCTCACAGGTACCAGCGAAGCCGAATATGATACCCATTTTAAAAAGCGCACTTCCGGACTTCGAAGAAAAGACAAATACTATTTCGCGAAAAGCAATAAAGTGAAATGGAGGGTAGACACCTATTTGATCAACTACTTCAAAGTTAGCTTAGCCCGTGACATTACCCATTACGATCGGGAAACATTGAAACGTGTTTTTTTTCAAAACCACGTGAATGCATCCTTCTTTGAGATATTGGTAATACTGGTATTTCTCTTCATAGGAGCCTTTCAGTTCAATCCTGTATTCGTAATTCCTGCAGCATCAAGCACCCTGCTGGTGTTTACTCTTATCATTATGTTGGTGAGCATCACCATGTCATGGCTTAAGATGTGGACGTATCCCGCCATCGCAGTTTTGCTGTTGACAATAAACCACTTCTCAGACAGGATTGATTTTCTCAACATGGCAAATTATGCCTATGGCATAGACTATGATGCAGAACCAGTAGAGTATAGCAACCGCACCATAGACAGCCTGAGCAATGATCTGTTGCGCGCCAAGCAGGATGCAGACCAGCATACCATGGTACTGAACCGGTGGCTGGAGAAACAACGCAAAAAGGCAGGCAATGCTGCGCATAAACCCATGATGGTAATTGTAAATACCAGCGGAGGCGGCTTAAGATCCACAATGTGGACCATGCTAAGCCTCCAATATTGCGACAGCGTGACCGGAGGAAAGTTTTTTGAAAATACGAGATTGATATCCGGCTCATCAGGAGGTACCATTGGTGCCGCCTATTTCCGGGAGTTGTACTTGCGGAAGGACACCTTGATTCCCGGAATTTACAGCAATACTTATGTAGACAATATCTCCCGTGATATTCTGAACCGCGTAATGTTCAGCTTTGCCACAAACGACATTTTCATCAGATTTAGAAGGAAAAGCATAGGTGGCTACAAATACGTTTTGGACAGGGGAATGATGTTCGAAGAACAGCTGAACTCAAATACCGGATTTGTGCTCAACAAAACAGTTGCATCCTACGCTGATGATGTTGCAGCCGCCAAAGTGCCTTTGATGGTACTTGCCCCATCTGTAGTCAATGATGGACGCAGGCTTTTGATCGCTTGCCAGCCAGTGTCATACCTGTGCTATGAATACCCCGATCTGAGGCGTCAGCTCAATCTCACTGTGGAGAACATTGAATTTAACAGGTTCTTTGAAAACCACAATCCCAAAGGGCTACTACTTACAAGTGCGTTGAGGGTGAACTCTACATTTCCATATGTACTCCCTTACGCCGCGTTGCCTACAAAGCCGCGCATTGAAGTGATGGATGCAGGCTTGCGCGACAACAACGGAACCAAGATTACAGTGCAATACCTCAGCGTGTTTAAAGACTGGATAGAGAAGAACACATCAGGAGTTATCATACTCCAAATAAGGGACACAGAGAAATACTTTGACCCTAAGGGTGTGAATCCTACCATTGTAGATAAACTCCTCAATCCCATTGGTTCATTTTACGGCAACTTTTTTAATGACCAGGATTTTAATATGGATCAATTGTTGAAAATATTGTCGACGACTTATAATGTGCCTATTCACCAAATACCATTGGAAATAGCCTACGACCCCGGCGACCATATTGCCTTAAGTTGGCACCTTTCAGCGCTCGAGAAGCAGCGCATTATACGCTCAGTACATCACCCGGCCAACGTAGAGGCTGCGGAGCGTATGAGAAATTTGCTTGCCCAATAGGGTCAGAAAAATTGGTTACTTTCGGCGCATGTTGCGCTACACGCTGCTCACCACAATGCTTTTGGCCTGCCTGTACTCCAGGCCACAGGCCCTCTCAGAGAATACGAGCGTATCATTAATTACCTGCGGTCCCGGCGCCGATTTATACTCAACATTTGGCCACACCGCCATACATATTTACGATCGGCAAACTGGCACCGACCGCATTTACAATTACGGAACATTCGATTTTGACACCCCGAATTTTTACCTAAAGTTTGCCCAGGGAAAACTTAACTACCAGCTGAGTGTCTCTACACTTGAGCGCTTTGTGCTGGGCTACCAATACGAAGGCCGCTGGGTGTACAGACAGGAGTTAAACCTCTCTATGGCTGATATTGAAGCCCTATATGCTTTTCTTGAAAACAACGCGTTGCCGCAAAACAAGGATTACAAGTACGATTTCTTCTACGACAACTGCAGCACACGACCAAGAGATGTATTTGAAACAGTATTGGGAGCGCGCCTTACTTACAGTGCTTCTCAGAAAGATACAGCAGCTACTTTTCGGGATATGATTGACCTTTACCTCACCAACCACTACTGGAGCCGGTTGGGAATTTACCTGGCACTTGGCGTGCCTTGCGACCACAGTGCAGACTACCGCCAAAAAATGTTTCTTCCGGACTACCTCATGTCTGCTTTTGCATCAGCAAGCGTAATGCAGGATGGAACCAATGTACCTTTCGTGAAAAAGGAAGGATTGCTACTGAAGGAAAATCCAGCCTTGCAAGGTGAAAAGGGCAATGAATTCACTTGGGTATTTTGGGCCTTTTTCGGATGTTGCTTATTTGCCACCTTGCTTGGAAATCCCATGCGCATGAGGTGGTTTGATGTTTTCTTTTTTGGGCTGATTGGCTTCTTGGGCATCTGCCTGGTGCTCTTGTGGTTTGCCACTGACCACACAGCCACCAAATGGAACTTAAATATCCTTTGGGCCTTGCCTTCATGGATGTACGGTGCCTGGCTATTGGCGCGTGGAAGAACCAACAGCGCATTCTTCAAGTGGCACGCTGCGATCCTGTTTTTCGCAGTGGTGGCCTGGATGTGGCTACCTCAGCGCTTGCACCCTGCGGCAATACCTCTTGTGCTCTCGCTCATGGCCCGCAGTTGGGCATGGCAAAAGAAGAAATTTACAGAACTAAAATCTACCTGATATGCTCCCTAAACTCAAAGTCCAATTTGACAGGATGAGTGAACAACTAGATGCATCCATTAATTATTTGGAGCAACTGCCTGAAGAAAGAATTCACGCTGCCGGCAATGCAGAGTGGAGCGCAACGCAGATTTTATACCACCTGCTCATGTCAGAAACAGGCACTGTCAATTACCTGAAAAAGAAGATGCAAGCACCCCCTGAAGAAGTGTCAAAGGGAGGTATTATGAGCATGATAAGGTCTATGTTGCTTCGCAGGGCATTGCGCAATTACAACAAGAAATTCAAAGCGCCCAAAGTGGCTGCCGAGGTTCCTCCCCGCCCCGACTACAATGCTACCCGCGATGCATACCTGTCTATACGCAAGGAACTCAAGGTGCTTTTGGAACGTTTCGACAAGGATATGGGCGCCAAGGCCTACTTCAAGCATCCCAGAGCGGGAAGACTTACCATAGGTCAAACGCTTGACTTTCTGGAAGACCACTTCCAAAGACACTATGAACAGATGAAAGAGCGAAGTAAATAGGACGCCCATATGTCCCTTGGAACAAAGGTGTCTACACCAGGGGTGGTGGTATCTGCTTCGATAAGCCAGAATAAAAAAAGTCATACCAAAGGATAAAGGATTACCAAGCTCAACAAAGGATTAATTTCGCAAGCATATTATGTCTAAAAAAGAAAAAGGTAAAAATTACGTAGTGTACAGCACAAATCCAGATTTTGCATACACATATGTTCCCAATGGTGTAGCGGTTACCCTGGCTCCAGAGAAACAAGATCTTCGCATCTGGCTCGACCGAAAGGGAGGCGGTAAAGTAACCACGGTAGTAAAAGGATTTGTGGGCAGCGAGCAAGATTTGAAAACCCTGGGCAGCACCCTGAAAACATTATGTGGTGTGGGGGGAACTGCCAAGGAGGGAGAAATAATAATTCAGGGAGACCACCGCGACAAGGTGCTCGCATACCTGCAAAAAGAAAAATATGGGGTTAAGAAAGCCGGGGGATAGACCTAAAATTACAGATCGCAAACCTGCACAGGAGCGGTTCCCTATGGTGGCGCAAACGCTGCAAGGGCTCGAACCGGTGCTGGTTGATGAGCTTCGGCAAATAGGCGGTAACGACATTCGCGCAGGTAAGCGGGCTGTGTTTTTCACTGCCGATATGGACCTGGTGTATAAAGCCAACCTGCGCCTGAGAACCGCCTTGCGCATTCTCAAGCCCCTTAAAAATTTCAGGGCCCGCGATGAGGAAGAACTCTATCAGGGTGCGAAGTCGATCAACTGGCCTGCACTCTTCGATGTGAAGAAGAGTTTTATCATTAAATCAACCACATCAGGGCCCGTGCACACCCACAACCATTATGCTGCCCTAAAGGTGAAAGACGCCATAGCCGACCACTTTCGCGAAAAGCTGGGCATACGTCCCGATGTAGACAACCGCGATGCCGACATTGTAATTCACCTTCGCATCTACAATGATGAAGTAACCATTTCCCTGGACAGTTCGGGTGAACCGTTGAACAAGCGCGGGTACCGCCACAAAGACGCCGAGGCACCGCTTAACGAATGCCTTGCTGCAGGCATGCTGCTGCTGGCCGGGTACGATGGAAGGATGAATTTGGTAGATGGCATGACAGGCTCCGGCACACTTTGTATTGAAGCTGCGATGATATCGCAGAACATTTCGCCGGGCTTGCTGCGCGAGCGATTCGCATTTATGAACTGGAACAATTTTGACGAAGCGCTCTATTCAGTCATTCACAATGCCACTGTAAACAGAATAACCGAGCGCGACGTGCAGATCACCGGTATTGAAAAAGATTTTGCAACCATCAACCTGGCCCGCGAGAGCGCACAAAAGGCCGGTGTTGCTGAAGTGATAGACTTCCGTTTTGGCGATTTTTTTCACGAAAGTGTGCCCCCACCCCCGGGGTTGCTTGTAATGAACCCTCCCTACGATGAGCGACTTAGGCTGCACGACGCAGGAGATTTTTACAAGAAAATAGGAAGCAGGTTTAAGGAAGCATACACAGGCTACAATTGTTGGGTGCTGAGCGCGCATCTGGAAGCCATGCACGAAATTGGCCTGCGCTCGTACGACACCCACCACCTGCTCAATGGCATGCTGAACTGTCGGTACAGTGGTTACAAACTTTACAAAGGATCAAAAACTCCTTCGGCAATTTAATACGCCAGGAGCTTATCTATTGCTTCGCCCAGGCGGCTCGACGCCAGAAACTGGGCTTCAAGTGAGCCGGAGAAGGGTACGGGAGTATCCATGCTTGCGCAGCGCACTACCGGTGCATCGAGATGCCTGAAGCACTGCTCATTGATCAGGGAAGAAATCTCCCCTCCTATGCCACCGAAAAGGGTATCTTCATGGAGAATCAGCGCCTTGCCGGTCTTTTTCACGGAAGTGAAGATCGTTTCAGTATCCAGCGGCACAAGGGTACGCAAGTCGATCACTTCTATGGATGCTTCTGACTTTTCGGCGGCAGCCAACGCCCAGTGCACACCCATGCCGTAGGTAATAATGCTCAAATCGGTACCCTGCCGAACCGTAGCCGCCACACCAAAAGGAATGTTGTAATACCCTTCGGGCACTTCTTCCTTGAAGCTGCGGTACAAAGCTTTATGTTCAAAAAACATCACCGGATTGGGGTCTTCGAAAGCAGTAATCAGCAGCCCCTTGGCATCGTAAGGAAAAGCCGGGTATACCACCTTGAGTCCTGGCACATGGGTAAACCAGGCCTCGTTGCTCTGAGAGTGAAAAGGACCTGCCTGCACGCCGGCACCCGTTGGCATACGCACCACCACGTCGGCATTTTGGCCCCATCGGTAATGCATCTTAGCCAGGTTGTTTACAATCTGATTAAAACCTTCAGAAACAAAATCGGCAAACTGCATCTCGACCATGGCCTTGAAGCCTTTGATGGACAGCCCGAGTCCGCTGCCTATGATGGCCGCTTCGCATAGCGGCGTATTGCGCACCCGGTCCCGGCCAAATTCTTCTACAAATCCTTCGGTTGCTTTAAACACACCGCCATATTCGGCAATATCCTGACCCATCAGCACCAGCTTTGGGTGCTTCAGCATGGCTTCGCGCAGGCCATCGCTTATGGCATCGATCAGGCGCATTTCCTTCAATTTCTGCTTGGGTGGTGATGATGTAAATTCAAAGGGTGCGTACACATCGGCCAACTCAGTCTGTGGGTTTGGCGTCACCGGGGGCTCAGCATATGCTTCTTCGAGTCCGGCATCGATCTCGGCTTTAAAAGCAGCGCGTATTTCTTCAATATCGCGTGTTTTGAGCACACCTGTTTCGAGCAGCCAGTTTTCATAATTAACCACAGGGTCTTTCGCAGCCCACATTTCCATCAGTTCGCCGGGCACGTATTTGGTACCACTGGCCTCTTCATGGCCGCGCATGCGGAAGGTCATACACTCCACCAGCACCGGGCGCGGATTTTCGCGCATATCGCGGGCCAGGTCTCGAAGGGTGGTATACACTTCGAGTATATTGTTGCCCGCTATTTGAATCGCTTCCATTCCATAGCCGGGCCCCTTATCCGTAAAACTTTTGCATTTAAACTGCTCGCTGCTCGGGGTGGAAAGCCCATAGCCGTTGTTTTCGATGATAAACATTACCGGCAGCCCCCATACCGCCGCCACATTTACACTTTCGTGAAAATCGCCCTGGCTAGTACCTCCATCGCCGGTAAATACTGCCGTTACATTTTTCTCACCACCCAGCTTGTGGGCAAGAGCTATACCATCGGCTATACCCATTTGCGGTCCCAGGTGGGAAATCATTCCCACGATGCGGGCTTCTTTTACCCCAAAGTGAAAGGAGCGTTCACGCCCTTTGCTGTATCCTTTCATCTTGCCCTGAAACTGGCTGAAGAGACGGCCCAGGGGCAGTTCCCTGGCAGTGAACACTCCCAGATTGCGGTGCATGGGGAGAATATATTCTGACGGTGTCAGTGCCATGGTAACCCCGATGCTGATGGCTTCCTGACCTATGCCCGAAAACCATTTGGATACTTTGCCCTGACGAAGCAAGATCAGCATCTTTTCTTCGATCATGCGGGGCTTCAGGATGTTCTTGTAAATTTCTTTTAGCTCCGTATCGTTCAGGTCTTTGCGGTCATAAACAGTTTGCCTGGTATCAGCGGCTATCATGAGGTTCAATTTTGGCAAAAGTAGAGAAAAGGCTTTAGAGTGGGCGGGATTTTGGCGAGAGGGTCGTGGGTAGTGATTGAATTGCCATGACAGATGCTTTTTTTGAGGGTTCGTGGGTTATTGGTTATTGGTTTTTAGGCTGGATTTTTAAACCACAGAAGTAGAGGGGTTTTTGGTGGTTGATTCTTGGTTTTTAGATTGGATTTTTAAACCAGAGAAGTAGAGGGGTTTTTGGTGGTTGGTTCCTGGTTTTTAGGCTGGGTTTTAAAACCGCTGGGGGCTGAGCGCAGTCGAAGCTCGGCGGCTTTTTTTTGTCTTGAAGTGAAGCATTATTTTCAGCATTTGACACAGTTAATTAAACACTTCCCACTCCCTCTGAAATAGAGGATTAAACCTATATCATACTGATTAAAAATTTAGATTGACCTTAACATAATGTTCCCAAAGTATTCCATAATTCAAATTTATTTCTACATTGCATACTCATAACTAACCTCATGCCAGCCAACAGCCAACAGCCAACAGCCAACAGCCAACAGCATATTCTCCGTTTATGGAATGGGGTTGCAGATGGGTTTTGTAGTGTGCATGATGCGCTCTTAACGGCTTATTTCGGTTCAGCATTAGCGGTCTTGGGGCCGAAAGAAAAAATTTCATTGCAGCAACATCGAGAATTCGGTCCCTCGAACCCCAAAAAAAAAATCTTTCGTTAATATTAACCCAAAAACACCCAAAAATTGGCTTATCGCTTTACTTTTCTTTTTTTCGCTTTTTCGTTTGTTGTAGCACATTCTCAACCAGTGAATCTTGTGCCTAATCCGGGATTTGAAGAGAGATCTGAGTGCCAGTGGAATAATGGTTTTATTCATCATGCACCGCCATGGTTCAAACCTACCAAGGGTACACCTGATGTATTTCACATCTGTGGGGCAGTAAATCCTGATCCGTGTCCGTACCCTCAAGACGTATTCTTAGATCCTTGGCACTTTGGTGTTCCAACGAATTTTCTAGGATGTCAAGAACCTTACGAGGGGGATGGATATGCAGGTGCATTTTTAATGGAACAAGGTTTTCCTCCTGATGACATCGAATGGAGGGAATACCTTGCGGTTGAACTTACAGAACCATTGGAAGCGGGTGAGATTTATGATGTAAGCATGATGGTTTCTCTTTCAGAAAGATCTGGACGGGCGGTTTGGGCAATTGAGGTAGCCTTTCTTCCTGAATTGGTGATAAATAATGCTACTGCCAATCACTTACCCATAGAGCCTTCACTTTCGCATACAGAAGGTGATTTCATTGTTGATAAGGACGGTTGGACTCAGCTTTCATGGCTATATTCTGCAGAAGGCGGTGAACAATATATGTACATTGGAAATTTTCAGAGTAATCTAGAAATTGACACTCTCTTTGTGCTCCCAGCGGGAGAACTTCCATTGGCTTATTATGTGAATAGCTCATACTACTATTTTGACAATGTTTACGTCGGCACGTCAACTCTTGGTGTTGAAGAAAAAATGACGAAAGAGATTCAACTTTGGCCCAATCCCGCTGTGGAAAGTTTGTTTGTGAAGCATGCAACCTCTGGTGGTTATGAAATTTTTGATCTAATGGGCAAGCTATTAAATGAAGGTTCAATTAATAGCCAAAGCACTACAGTAATTGACGTGAGTGCTTTGCAATCAGGTATGTATGTGTTGAAGTTTAAAAGCCAATACTCCGACACTAATTCTGTTGCAATGAAGTTTATAAAGCGATAAGACCAATTGAAGGTGTAAAACAAAAACCCCTTCAAAAATGAAATCTTTTAAAACAATTGCATTTATTGCAACAATCTTTTTTTCAAATAACATTCTTGCACAATGGTCCCTAAGTGGTAACAATATCACAACTGGAAATTACTTAGGCACCAACAACTTTCAGGATCTTCGCATTTTCACCGATGGTGTGGAAAGAATGTACGTTTCGGCAGATGGTGAGGTAAAAATTGGCACCACACCACCGGAAGGGTGAGTATCAATTTACAGCAATAAACTAACAGGAACTACTTCAGCTATAAGTTTGGGAGTAGTAAATGAGGCCAGTGGTGAAGGCCTGGATCTTGTTCATGGAATAGCAAGCCTTGTACCCGGTTATGCTTCCGGAGAAAACGCTGCCATTTATGGAGAAAATGAAGGAATCTCATATTCAATTAATCACTATGGCGGTAAGTTTGTAGCGCGGAACCGTGGTGATTATGTTATGGCAGTACGTGGCGAAGCTTATCCAAATAATGAGTCGGAAGACCCAAATACAGAATCAATTGGTGTGAGGGGCTCGGCATTTGCAGTGCAAAATGTAGCATGTGAAAGAACTGCAGGTGTTGCGGGATTTAGTTATGGTGGAGGAACAATCGCAAATATTGGTGTTTATGGTGAAGCACCCGCATTTACAGGTGGTAGTCCGGGTAATTTCGCAGGGTATTTTAATGGCACAGTATATACTACAGCTTCGTACCTTCCAAGTGATGAGTCGCTGAAAACTCAAATTCAAACAATTGATTCTCCTAGCGAGATTATTAATAGCCTCTTACCAAAACAATACGAGTACGTTAGTAATTCAAGACTCAAATTCCCTACAGGATTGCATTATGGTTTCTTGGTACAGGATGTTGAAGTAGTACTGCCTGAATTAGTTGGCGAGGCACCGACACCAGCTTTGTATGATAATGAAGGAGAAATTTTGGAAGAAGCGATCACCAACAAGGCTATGCGCTACAATGACATTATCGCCATTTTGGTTGCAGGGTTTCAGGAGCAAATGGAAGTAATTGAAGAGCAACAATTGCTTCTCGAACAACAAGATTCACAACTAACATCTCAAGCAGATGCCATTGCTAAAATGGAAACCCAAATGGCATCCGTTCTCACCGTTGTACAAGCTATGCAAGCCAAAACAAATAATTGTTGCAATGATGGCAGTTCTGGTTCTTTGACAGCCCCAAATAATGTAACAGATGGGGTGAAACTATTACAGAACACACCAAACCCATTCGACACACATACCCGCATTGACTTTACTCTACCTGCTGATGCGTACGTGGTGTTGGAACTTAGCGATGCCCAAGGACGTCCATTGCGCAGGCTCGTGGACGGACAGATGAATGCCGGTTCGCAAAGTATCATGCTCGATGGCAGTTCACTCGCGCCGGGCACGTACTTCTATACTGTTTATGCCAATGGTGAAATGATCACGAAGAAGATGGTGAAGAAGTGAGATTTTAGTTTTTAGTCCTTTTTCAGGCTGGGTTTTAAAACCGCTGGGGGCTGATCGCAGTCGAAGCCCGGCGGTTTTTTTCTGGGCTTAAGCCAGGGCCAATTTTTCAGTACCGCATGGGTAAAACAACTTCTGTAATGAGAAATGTGCTTTAGCTAAACAAAAAAAGGCCGTCTTATTGCTAAGACAGCCCTTCAGATAGTTAGTATATTAAAACTTAGTCTTTGATAATCACACCATGTGCCTCGAAGTTGATACCCACTTCAGGTTCGTTGATGGCGAGAATTTCTTCTTCTGTTTTGCCCGCATCTTCAGCCAGGTGGCGAAGGTGGTCGACAGAAATGGTATCCGTAAATGCAAAACCTTCCATAATTACGGTCTTACCTTCCGCACCCTCAGTGGGTACAAAGAAGCCGTAATCCTTAAATTTCACCCTCATTTCTTCACCATTGCCCAGGTCTACGGTCATCCAGCAACCTTTCACCTGACAAGTTTGAATAATGTTGGCTTGTAGCTTCACTTCCACACTGTCCTTTCCGGAAATCATTGCTGCGAATTCATCCGGAGCTACTGCGCCATCAGCAGTGATGGTATCGCCGTAATAATTGATGAGTTCAACCACCTCGGGAGTGGTTTCAGGTTGTGGAGAAGAGCAAGCTGCAAAAAGTGAAGCAGTAGCTGCAAAAATAATCAGGTAGCGCATGTCTTTTAAATTTTTCGCAAAGGTAGTGATAAGAATGAAGGACACAATACTTCAACGCCCTGAAAGGCAGTAGTTTTAAGCCAATAATTCTAAAATACCGTGTGAAAATCGGGTTTATTACAATCTACACCATGCAAAGATGTATGAGGGTCTACCATGCTTTGAATTTGCACCATGTAAATCGAACGCTGATGCTATCTTTGACGCATGGCAGGAAATTCCTTTGGTACCATCTTCCGTCTTACCACCTTTGGAGAGTCGCATGGCGCTGGCGTGGGTGGCATTGTAGATGGATGTCCTGCCGGACTGAAGCTGGACTTTGAAGCCATACAACGGGAGCTAGATAGGCGTCGTCCCGGGCAAAGTGCTCTTACCACCCCACGCGACGAGTCAGACCGTGTAGAATTTCTCAGCGGCATTTTTGAAGGGGTAACCACAGGAAGTCCAATCGCATTTCTCATTGCCAATAAAGACCATCGGAGCAAGGATTATGATGATTTGAAAAATGTTTTTCGCCCCTCTCACGCTGACTTTACATGGCAAAGCAAATACGGACACCGCGACCACCGAGGGAGCGGGCGTGCCAGTGCCCGCGAAACCGTATCGCGCGTTGCAGCGGGTGCCATAGCAAAACAATTGTTGCAAACATTGGCCATCTCGGTGCATGCCATAGTGAGCAGTGTGGCTGAAGCAAGCATCGCTGTGCCCATCACTTCATTCGATCTTTCACAACCGGAAAATGAACTTCGTTGCCCACACCCTGAAACTGCTGAACAAATGCGCTCCCTGATTGAAGAAGCACGCTCCCAAGGTGACACCCTCGGCGGTATTATTACTTGCATTGTTAAAGGAGCTCCCGTAGGACTTGGGGAACCTGTGTTCGATAAACTACACGCTGAACTTGGTAAGGCCATGCTCAGTATCAATGCGGTAAAAGGATTTGAAATAGGCAGTGGTTTTGCCGCTGCAGGCATGCGGGGCAGTAAACACAATGACGAATTTGCCGTGAGCGAGGGAAAGACGATTACCAAAACCAACCATAGCGGGGGTATACAAGGAGGCATCAGCAATGGTATGGACATAGAAATGCGGATTGCCTTTAAACCAGTATCCAGCATAGCAACAGCCCAAAACACTGTAGACATCTCCGGCGACGCAACCACCATTTCTATACAAGGAAGGCATGATCCATGCGTATTGCCACGAGCTGTGCCAATAGTTGAGGCTATGGCAGCCCTGGTTATTGCTGATCACTACCTTCGCCAACGCACTTCGGAACTATGAAAAAACTTCCCCTACACCTAAAGATTATCATCGGACTCTTTCTAGGTATTGCATGGGCATTTGCTGCGAGCTATTTTGGGTGGAATGAGTTTACCAAAAATTGGATAGATCCATTTGGAGTAATCTTCATAAGGATGTTGAAATTTATCGCCGTACCGCTGGTTCTATTTAGCGTGGTGGGCGGTATATCAGGTTTACAGGATGTGTCTAAACTGGGTAAACTAGGGTTTAAAACACTTGGCTTTTATCTCATCACAACAGTTGTTGCTGTTTCAATCGGGCTTATTCTTGTGAATATTATTAACCCCGGTTCTTTTGTTGATGAAGATAGCAGAATCATTAACCGCCTGAGCTATGAAGCCTGGGTTGCAGAAACCGATGGTGTGGAAATACTCGACGGTAAATACCTAACCGGTGATGAGAAATACAAGCACCTGCTCAGCGATGACCAGCTGCGAGCAGCCCAAAAAACCGATGATCAAATTCTGAAAAAAGTCGAAACCGTAAACACTGCCAAAGGCCGACCCCTGGACTTTCTGGTGGAAATGGTACCTGAAAACATCCTACTCTCGATTTCAAACAATGGATTGATGTTGCAGGTAATATTTTTCGCGATTTTTTTTGGTGTAAGCCTGGCGCTTTTGCCGCACGAGAAAAGCGCGGCATTAAAGGATTTTGTGAACGGTGCCAACGAAGTGTTTCTCAAGATGGTTGAGATAATTATGGAGGCAGCACCATTTTTCGTTTTTGCCCTAATGGCAGGTGTGCTTGCTCAAATGGCCAATACGCCCGCTCAGGTATTCGAGATATTCAAAGGGCTGGGTTCATACAGTATTGTGGTGGTAATTGGCTTGGCAACAATGGTATTTATTTTTTATCCAATGCTACTTCGGCTCGTGGTGCGGGGTATTGGCTATTCACAATTTTTCAAAAATATTAGCCCTGCCCAATTTCTCGCTTTCTCTACCAGTAGCAGCGCTGCCACGCTGCCGGTCACCATGGAGTGTGTAGAAGAGAACATTGGAGTTTCACGCAAAATAACGAGCTTCGTACTGCCTATCGGGGCAACGGTAAACATGGATGGAACCAGCCTTTACCAGGCAGTGGCGGTGGTTTTTCTGGCCCAACTTCACATGGTTGATCTGACTTTGGGTCAGCAACTCACCATTGTGCTCACAGCCACCCTCGCCAGCATAGGTTCTGCGGCAGTGCCCAGCGCTGGTTTGGTAATGCTTATCATCGTATTGCAGAGTGTAGGGCTCAATCCGCTTTGGATCGCAATAATATTTCCGGTAGACCGTATTCTCGATATGTGCCGCACAGTGGTAAATGTTACCGGCGACACAGTGGTGTGTACCATCATCGCCAAAGGTGAAGGTGAATTAAAGGAAAACTAAAAATTAAAACATCAAAGTAATCTCCCCAAAATGAAGAAGTTTCTAAAAATTACAGGTATCATATTGGTGCTCTTCATAGCTGCACTTATTATCCTTCCCATTGTATTCAAAGGAAAAATAATAGAACTTATAAAAACAGAGGCAAACAAAAGCCTCAATGCAAAACTTGACTTCAGCGATGTGGACTTATCCCTTTTAAGAAGCTTCCCCAACCTATCGATAAATATTGAGGACTTAAGCATTACGGGGATCGACGCGTTCGTGGGCGACACCCTAACTTACATGGAGGACCTGCGACTCACCGTAAATGTAATGAGTGTGATCAATGGCACGCAATTAGACATCAGAAGCATAGACCTGGAAAGCCCTATGATCAAGATAAAAGTGCTTGCCGATGGCAAAGCCAACTACGACATAGCAAAACCATCGACCGAAGCAGATAGCCTTTCTGCTGAAGAAGAAAGTGCCCCGATGAAACTCGAAATTAATTCTTATTCCATCTCAGATGGTCTCATCGTTTATGATGATGCCACATTGCCAATGATCATGCAACTTCGTGGCGTTGATCACAAGGGGAAAGGAGATTTTGCGGAAGAAGTGTTCACCCTTTCCACCAATACCACTATAAAAAATGTAGGGGTAAATTATGATGGCATCACATACGTAAACCGGGCTGCAGCCAGTCTTGATGCTGATCTTGAGATAGACTTGGTAAATATGAAGTTTACGTTCAAGGAAAACGAACTTGCCCTAAACCAACTGGCTTTGGGTTTCGACGGTTGGCTGGCCATGCCTGCCGATGATATTGACATGGACATCACGTTTGCTGCCAAGCGCACGGATCTTCTCACACTACTTTCTCTCATACCAGCCGAATTTGCTACAGATCTGGATGGTGTTGATGCAAAAGGAAACATGACTTTCAGCGGATTTGTAAAGGGTGTATACAATGACAATTCCATGCCTGGATTTGGTGTTGACTTACAAGTGAGCGATGGCCGCATTCAATATCCCGATCTTCCGAGAAGCATAGAGAATATTGGCATCAGCATGAAAGTGATAAGCCCTGAAGGCAACGATATGGACTTACTCACAGTTGACATACCAAAATTTTACATGGAAATAGGCAAAACTGCCGGCTCTCCAAACACAGTAGATGCTGAGCTTTACTTAAAGAGGCCAATGAGCGACCCACTGATCAAAACGCGTGTAGATGCTGACCTGGATCTGGGCACATTCAAGGATGTAATTCCTATGGAAGGTGAGTTCACCCTCAAAGGACTGCTCGCAGCACACTTTGCAGTCGATGGAGCCTTGAGCAATATAGAAAGCCAGAATTTTGACAAGTTCAAAGCCGAAGGCGCTGCAAGTCTTGACGACCTGGCTTATGCAGATAGCAGCATGCGTGTAGCTATACCCGAAGCCCGGATTACATTCAGCCCTCAGCAATTGGCAATAGAAAAGTTCCTGGTGAGTTATGATGAGATAAACATGAGTCTGGATGGTTACTTGAACAACTATGTGGCTTATGCGCTCACAGATACTACCCTTCAGGGTGTGTTCAATTTTACAGCCGACAAGATAGATGCAAACAAGTACCTGAGCGACACAGAAACTTCTGCTGACGGCGCTGAACAAGTGGCTGATAGTACTTCAACAATGACAGTGGTCGAAGTTCCCGATGACCTCGATCTGGTCCTGAACTCTTCCATTGGTGAAGTGCTGTACGAAAACATGGTATTGAAAAACATCAAGGGTCAGATTGCCGTGAAAGATCAAGTTGCAGCCTTGAACAAACTCACTTTTGAAACGCTGGGCGGAAGCGTGCAAATGGATGGATCATACAATACACAGAACCCAACTGTTCCAAAGATGAACTTCGGATACGATATCCGAAACATAGACATACGCGAAACTGCGGAGACCATGGAAACCATTGAAAAAATGGTTCCAATTGCCAAACATGCCAAAGGCAAAATCAGCTCAACATTTACGCTTCAAACTGACCTTGACAACAAAATGGAACCAGTGTATGCCACCATGCAGGGGCGAGGTAAAATCCAAACCAAGGACATTGTATTAGAAGGTGGAAAATTTCTCGAGAAGTTGAGCACCACCCTCAAATCACCGCAACTGGCCAGGCAGGAAGTAAGCGACCTTTCCGCAACTTTTGTAATAGAAAACGGAAAAGTAACCACCGACCCCTTTGATGTAAAAGTGAACAAGATGACCGCCAATGTCTCGGGCTACAGCAGTTTTGATGAAACAATAGATTACCTCATGAAAATGCAAGTGCCAAGGAGCGAGCTCGGAGGTGACTTCAACAAAATGGCTGAAGGACTCATGGCCCAAGCCAACGCATTTTTGGGCAGCGGGGTTGAGCTGGGTGAGTTTATAAAAGTAGATGTGCGTGTGCATGGCAATCTCTATGACCCTACCATTACACCCGGTTTTGCAGGCATGGATGGGTTAGGGAATTCACTTAAAGACCAGGCTACTGAAAAAGTGAAGGAAATTGTGACCGAGCAAATTGATGAAGCCAAGGATAAAGCGCTTGATGAAGCAAACAAGCAGGCACAAAAAATACTCGAAGACGCACAAAAACAAGCTGATAAAGTAAAAGCCGAAGCCGCCAAAGCTGCGAAGTTGATTAGAGACGAAGGAGAGAAAAATGCCCAGAAACTCATAGATCAGGCCAAGAACCCCCTCGAAAAAACTGGCGCAAAGATTGCAGCTGACCAGGTAAAATCTGAAGCCAATAAAAGAGCAAGTCAACTAGAAGCCGAGGCTGCAAAGCAGGCTGATGACATTATGAAAAAGGCCAGAGCAGAAGCAGATAAATTAAAATCTGAGTAACACATGGATTTCAGCCCAATACGCCTTGTCGTATTGTTGATTCTTTTCTTTACGACGGGTGAAGGCACCACCGCACAGGATACGTGCATGGAACCACCGAACAAGAAAGCACAGAAACTGATGGATGAGGCCAGGACTTCATCGAAGCTAAGCGATGCCGAACGTTTGGACTTAATATACGCGTCATTAGAAGCCGATCCTGCGTGCATGGAATGCCTGTATGCCAAGGCGCGCCTGCAATATCAAGTTGCCTATGACAGAAATGGAAATACGGAGCCCGCAGCTGCAGCTTTCGGAGAACTGATAACCGCTTGCCCTCAGTACCATGCCGATGCTTATTACTACCTAGGTATCATCTCGTACTCTTACCAGGACTATCAGGTGGCATCAGATGCGCTCGAAGGTTTCTTGCTTTTTGATACTACAAAGGGAAAATCATCAAAGGACCACCAGGAGAAGCGCAGGGATGCGGAAAAACTACTGCCCGAAGTGAAATTCTATGCGGAATTCTACGCAAATCCGGTTCCCTTTAATCCACAGAAGGTAGAGGGAGTAAATAGCACAGGAGATGAATACCTACCTATGCTATCTCCAGACAATGAGTACATCTATTTCACCCGCAAAAGTACAGAAAAAGCCAAGGGCGACATTTATGCCAGGGAGATAGAATTGCTGATGCAAAGCTTTCGCAAAACAGGGCTGATAGATTTTGAATCACCCACTGCCCTACCCCCACCCTTCAACGTAGGCGACAATTATGGAGGGGTGAGCATTTCACTCGATAACCGAGAACTTTTCGTTACGGTATGCAAGCCTGTTTCATCTTCATATAAGAATTGTGACCTGTACGTAACCCGATACGAGCGAAGTATTGGAAAAGATGGCAGGCCAGTGTTCACCTGGTCAGGGCTTGAGAATCTAGGTGACAAAGTAAATTCGGCCGATGGATGGGAAGCCCAGCCAAGTATAAGTGCCGATGGCAGTATGCTGTTTTTCGCCACAATCAGAAGCAACACCACCCCTGACGAAAGCGGCAACCCCACCATAGACATTTACTATACAGAAAGGCAAAAAGATGGTATTTGGACCGAGGCAAAATCATTGGGTAGGGGCATCAATACCAGCGGCAATGACAAAAGTCCCTTCCTGCACACCGACAGCCGCACCCTCTATTTCTCCAGCAATGGTCGTCCCGGTGCCGGGGGGTATGACATTTATTACTGTCGTCAGGATGAAAAGAGTGTGTGGAGCCAACCAAAAAATATTGGGTACCCCATAAATTCAGCCCAGGACGAGCATGGCCTCATCGTGAGCACAGATGGCACAAAGGCGTATTTTGCTTCAGCCAATAAAGACAAGTCCCAAGGATTGGACATCTATTCCTTTGAGCTTCCACAAAAAGCCAGACCCGAAAAAGTAATGATCCTGAAAGGTGATATATCTACTACCGACGGAACACCACCCGCAGACGCACGTTTGGAAGTGAAGTATGCCAAATCACAGATAACCAAAGAGTTTGAAGTAGATAAGGATGATGGGACCTATGCCGCAGTATTGAACCTTAAAGCAGGTGAAGATGTGCTGGTGAGCATAAAGAGCGAATCAGAAACACTGGCCTTCAACTCCAGGGTTTTCACAATTGCAGATACGGCCAAAGCTGTGCAGCAAATTGCCATGAAGGCCGAAACTGTAACGCAAGGCATGGCATACAGGATGAACGACATCCGATATGGTACCAATTCATCTGACCTTGATGAAGCTTCCAAACGTGTGCTCGATGAGTTTGTGATTTACCTTCAGGAAAATCCGAAACTGAAAATTGAAATCGGGGGACATACTGACGATGTAGGCGACCCGAAAAAGAATTTGGTGCTGAGCACCGACCGGGCTTTTGAAGTATTGGGGTATTTGCAATCAGCAGGTATAAATCACAACCGTATGACCTTTAAAGGATACGGCGATTCCAAGCCATTGGTGCCCAATACCAATGCAGACAATCGCGCTAAAAATCGTAGAACTGAGTTTAAAATTATGGGAACAAAGTAGTTTCCACTACCTTCGACGCGGGAATAGAAATACATGATTCAATTCAGACCATACAATGTGGTAGTGCCCATCTTCAAAATTGAAGATTCGGTGCAAGGCGGTATGAAATTGGTGCTGAAGGCATTTGGCAATTCGGATTTTCAACGGGATGAATATCTCGTAGCTATAGGCACCGAAAATGCTACCGGGGTGAGAACCATATTCGATGAGTTGGTTCTGCTAGGCCTCACCTTCAATGAAGATACTGAACGCACTGACGACTTCGTAGTACTCGCCAAAGAAGGTATCTGGTGGGAAGTTCCTTGGCTGATATCAAACGAAAAAGGTTGTTGGTTTATAGCCGATGTGGAGGTTCCCAACCACTGAGCTGGTAAGAGCATCAATTATTGATATTTAAATTTTAATTATGGAATTGAAAGGAAAGGTCATTCTCATTACGGGAGGTTCTAAAGGCATTGGGTTTGGTATTGCTACATCTTTGCTTTCGAACGGGTGTGCAGTGGCAATCACCGGGCGCAGCAGCGATGCAGTAAGCCATTCAGTAGACAACTTGCGCAAGCTGGGGTTTGATGCTGTACTTGGCCTAAAGGCCGATGTGCGCTCAATGACCGAAATGGAAAATGCTGTAAGCAGTGTGGTAAACCATTTTGGAAAACTCGATGCAGTGGTGGCCAATGCAGGAATTGGGTACTTTGCGAACATAGAACAAATGACATCAGCGCAGTGGAACGATACCATTGATACCAACCTCACGGGCGTGTTCAATACGGTAAAACCTTCTATAGAACCACTCAAGAAAAGCAAAGGATACATCATTACCATTGCCAGCCTTGCCGGAGCCAATTTTTTTCCGGCAGGTTCGGCCTACAACGCTAGTAAATTTGGGTTGGTGGGATTTTCCCAAGCCATAATGCTCGATTTGCGACAGCACGACATCAAGGTTACCACCATCATGCCAGGCTCAGTAACGAGCCATTTCGCAGGCCATGAGCCCACTGATGCCGATGCCTGGAAAATACAACCTGAAGATTTGGGGCAGATGGTAGTCGATTTATTGAAAATGAACCCGCGTACACTTCCTTCAAAAATAGAGGTGAGGCCATCCAAACCGCCGGGGTAGAGGTATGTACAAATTACAAAGAATTAAGTACAAAGATTTGAGCAAATGGAAGTGTAGGGCGAGTTGAGCTTGGGTTATGCCCCTACTTTATCAGCCTTATGTACCTTACCTGCGTACTTTTCAATACAGCGAATCACGGCTCCGGCTATGTCTTTTCCGGTAGCCTTCTCAATGCCTTCAAGTCCAGGAGATGAATTGACCTCAAGCACCAATGGCCCTCTCTTTGACATGATCATATCCACTCCTGCCATGGTGAGTCCCATCGCCTTCACAGCCCTGAGTGCCAGGGTTCGCTGGGCAACTGTAAGCCTTACTTCTTTAGCGCTGCCACCACGGTGCAAATTTGAGCGAAACTCACCTTCCGCACCTTGTCTCTTCATGGCTCCCACTACTTTGCCGTCCACTACAAAAGCACGTATGTCAGCGCCACCAGCTTCAGCAATGTACTCTTGTATGAGCATGTTTGCATTTAAACCATGAAACGCTTCCACAACCGACCGGGCTGCTTTTTTGGTTTCCGCGAGAACGACCCCAATGCCTTGTGTGCCTTCGAGGAGCTTGATAATAACTGGTGCACCACCTATTTCCTTTATCAGAAAGTCTACATTCTTAGGCTGATTGGTGAATATGGTTTTAGGAATGTCAATATCGTGACGGGAGAATATTTGCATGCTACGCAGCTTATCCCTTGAACGCACAATAGAGATGGATGAATTCACGGGATACACACCTTGCATTTCGAATTGGCGCACCACTGCAGTACCATAAAATGTAACTGATGCCCCAATACGCGGTACTACAGCCCGAACATCGTGTAGTTCTTCACCGTTATAGGTAATTCTCGGATTTTTATGTTCGCCAATGAGGGAGCACTTCAAGTGGTCAACCACAATGGCTTCATGCCCCCGTTTCTCCGCAGCTTCTCGAAGTCGTTTGGTGGAATAAATCGTAGGGTTTCTGGAAAGGATAACAATGCGCATGAGTACTCTTAGCTTTGTAAATAACTTTTTGATACATCAATTAAAAAATGCTCTTTGAGGAAGCGGCGGCCGAGCAATACGGAATAGTTCATGGTACTGCGGTCAGTAAGGGTTACATCTGTGGTTTTCACTACACTATTTAGCTTTATTTTGAGCTTTACAACGTACCTCACTTGTACAATTCCATTGGAGCTTTTAACCAATCTCTTTCGAAATTTCTCGAACCGGGTTACACGGTTCGAACGTTTCAAAAACTGACAGCAAAGTACGCGTTTCCCAGCCATCCTTTCTATCCATATTTTATCACAGTGGGCTGAGGATGATCTGGCACCGCTATCTATGCGCGCTACGATGTTTTTTCGTTTCAAATCGGGGAATTCGATTTTCTCCTTGTTGCCTACAATCAGTTTGTCCTCGTGTACGAAGCCCTCCATAAAGCCTGGCCTTAAACCGGTGTCAAATATACTGTTTTGACTTTCGGCAAGTAGGAAAGCAAGAATACTTCACAGCAGAAAGCGAATATTCTATATTTGGTCAAAAAAAAAGGTGTCGGTAAAAGACGTACTTGAGATCAGCGGGAAGGTTATCTTACCAGGCGAAAATCTGAAGATCAAATCGAAAATTGCCAGATTGCCATCGGGTACTGAAATTGAAGTTCCGGCATACGTATACCGCAGTGCGCATCCTGGTCCTATTGTGCTACTCAGCGGCGGACTTCACGGCGATGAAATCAACGGAATTGAAATAGTACGGCGTATGCTCGAAGCCGGAACCTTTGATCACTTGCTTTGTGGGTCGATAGTAGCCGTTCCGGTTATGAATATTTTTGGCTTTCTCAATTTCAGCCGCGAAGTGCCTGATGGAAAAGACATCAACCGCAGTTTCCCCGGACACATTTCCGGTTCCCTTGCTGCCCGTTTTGCCCATTTTCTGACAGAACATATTATTTCGCAGATTGATATTGGAGTTGACTTCCATACAGGGGGAGCATCGAGGTACAACCACCCACAGGTAAGGTACGCCCCAAATGATCCTAAAGCCATTGAATTGGCGAAAGCATTTGACCCGCCATTGATTTTACAAAGCAGATTTATAGATAAAAGCCTTAGAAAACAGGCGTTTAAAATGGGCAAAACAATCATAGTATATGAAGGGGGTGAAAGTATGCGACTTGAAGAGCATGTGGTGCAGGAAGGAATCAATGGAGCCCAGCGGTTGCTAAAGTATCTTGGGATGCTCAGTGAAGCACCAGAGCGCAACGCTCCTGCCATACATATTGAGAGTTCTACCTGGCTGAGGGCAAAGCGTTCGGGCATTTACCAAGGCATTGCAAAAAGTGGCAACCATGTAAAAAATCGCGAACTACTCGGATACATTACCGACCCATTCGGCGAGTTCAGGTTAAAGATCAACAGCAAGCAAAGAGCATTTGTGATAGGGCATAACAACATGCCAATTGTTAATCAAGGTGATGCTCTGTTGCATTTGGGGATTGTGCAGCAGCAAGCAACCTAATTTTTAATATTGGTCAGAATCTCTGCCTAGCCCAACTAGAAAAATTCATCATGCGCGCGAGGCGCCTAAAAGAAAACCCACTCTGAGAAGTTGAAGAAATTAAGATAAATTGCTTTTGCCTTCAGGTCGTATAATTCAATCCTGGCTTCTAAACCACTCTACAAACATTTTCAAACCTTCATCAATACCGATCTGAGGGGTATAACCCAAAAGCTTGCGGGCTTTCTCTATACTGGCGTATGTTATTTCTACATCGCCTTCCTGCATCGGCAATTGCTCTATACGCGGTTCTACACCAAGTGCTTGGCCTATTTTTGAAATGAGTTCCGAGAGTTTTATCGGGTTGCTGTTTCCTAAATTTACGGTGTCAAATATCCCCGTATTCGTCCAAAGATATTCCAGTGCACCATACACACCTTGCACTGTATCGTTTACAAAAGTATAATCCCGCGCAGTGCTTCCATCACCAAACATGGGTATGGTTTCACCGGAAGAAATAAGCTTTACAAACTTGTGTATGGCAAGGTCAGGGCGCTGGCGGGGACCGTAAACAGTAAAGAACCTAAGATTGAGGATATCTAAATTATACAGATAGTGGTAAGTATAGTTGAGCAATTCATTGCTTCGTTTCGTAGCGGCGTATGGTGAAATAGGCACATATTCATGCCCTTCTTCCACAAAAGGAATGTGGGTGGAATTGCCATAGATGCTGGAGCTGCTGGCAAATGCAATTTTCTTGCATCCATGGTGCTGGCATAGCTGCAAAATGTTGTGGGTGCCAGTAATGTTGGTGTCTATATAATCCTGCGGTGCTTCTATGGATGGCCGAACCCCTGCTTTCGCCGCAAGGTGCACCACAGTGTCAAAAGAAGGCAATCTCCGCAGCGATACTTCCGAACGAATATCGCATTCGTAAAAAGAAAAATCAGGGTGCGCTGCGTACAGTGCTAAATTCCGTTCCTTCATACGACGGTCGTAGAAAGGATCAAAATTATCTATACCTATTACTTTGTGGCCTTTATCCAACAGGAAAAGGGTCAAATGTGACCCTATAAATCCCGCTGCTCCTGTAATTAATATTGTGTGTTGCACGCGGCGAAGATAATGATTCGCCTTGCATACAATCTTTACTGTACCTCGCTATACGCAGGACGGGTGCCAGTATCGTGCTTGGTATATGCCGCACATGACTTTGCTCCACCACTGCATGATGTTACAATAGCTGCCAAGCCCAGAATAACCAATAGAACCGTGAATCGCTTCATACTAAAATATTAAAAATGGTTTCGACGTGTATACACCCCTCCATTCCATAAGGTTGCAAACAGCCCGACATCTTCCCTCGCTATGCATCACAAATAGAAATTCATACAACTGATTATCAATATTTTCACCTAATATTTTTTACAAATAATCCTTCATTTCATCTCACTCTTATTATGCATACCATCCATCCATAAAGATTACCATTCATACAATACTATATTAAAAAGTAGTACATTGTATTGCATAGTACTAAAATTTAAGATAGATTTGTGCCATGCAAGTTACTAAACCTTCGAACCTATGAATATAGAAAACACCAAAGCGCAGATGAGAAAAGGGGTGCTGGAGTTTTGCATACTTCAACTACTGAAGAACAAGGAAATGTATCCCTCAGAAATCATAGATGCACTGAAGCAGGCAAAACTCATAGTGGTTGAGGGTACACTGTACCCGCTGCTTACACGCCTAAAGAATGCAGCCATTCTTGATTACCATTGGGAAGAATCCAAGTCAGGGCCACCGAGAAAATACTACAAACTCACACCCATAGGAGAGCAATTCTTAAAAGAGCTCGCTGATACCTGGGATGAATTAGTCATATCTGTACACCAAACCATTCAAAAGTAAAGCCATGAACAAAACAATAAGTGTAAATATAGGAGGCCGGGTTTTCAACATAGAAGAGCGCGCCTTCGACGTACTGAACCGATATCTTGCGGCCATACGCTCATACTTTGAAGGCAATGACAGTACGGATGAAATAATCTCTGACATAGAGCTTAGGCTCGCTGAGTTGTTTCACGAGCGCCTTACAGATCAAAAACAAGTCATCACAGAAGCGGATGTGCAGCATGTGATGTCAGTAATGGGCAAGCCCGAAGAGTTCGGCGATGACAAAGATGAGACGCACTCAGCAACGGGAAGCGGATATCAGAGGCATTCCAAAAGGGTTTTTCGCGATCCTGACAACAAAATTGTAGCGGGTGTATGTGGTGGCTTGGGTACTTACCTTGGCTGGGATCCCCTGATATTGAGGCTCCTTTTTGTCATCATGTTTATATTCTGGGGCACCGGTATCCTTATATACATCATACTTGCACTGGTAATCCCAATGGCACGCACCACCGCCGAAAAGTTGCAAATGCGCGGAGAGCCTGTCACAGTTGAGAACATTTCGAGAAAGGTCAGCGAGTCCTTCGACGAAGTAAAAGAAGACATCAAGGATTTTGGAAAGAAGAACAATATTACCAACGAGTCTGCAAGGGGCTTTGCCAGCAAGTTGGGTGAACTCGCGTCAGATTTGGTAGACTTCCTCGTGAAAGTGATTACAATGGTATTCACCATTCTTGGAAAGGCAATTGGGGTGGTGCTCTTCTTTGGAGCTATGGCGGGAATCATTGCCATAGTAGCTCTATTTCTAGGACTGGAATTTGGCATGGGCACCGTACAAAGTGACTTCTTTAGTGAAGACCTGCTTCGCGGCTTTTCAAAGGCAGTATTTGCAAACGAGACCCAAAGGTGGTTGTTCATGATAGGGGCCTTGCTCACGTTGCTTATTCCCATGATTGCAATACTGCTGCTTGCTGGACGAATCTTGTTCAGCTACCGCCGCATACCGGCATACAGCGGTATCATTCTTCTTACCTTATGGTTTATAGGTATCTCTCTCAGTGCGGTAACAGGCATCATACTTGTAAAAGAGTTTCAGATCGAGACGAGTGTTTCAGAGTCCTTGACGATTGCCCAGCCCGAAGGTGATGTGCTTTATGTGGGAGCCCCGGAAACGGACGGACCAATATATAAATTCAGGGCTGGATTCGGAGAAGGTCATTTTTTTTACAAAGGCGATGTAACATTTCCGGGACTTGACTCGACTGATATAGTGTACATAGGACGAAACCAATTTACCGTAGCCTTGAATTCAACAGATTCCTTATACCGTCTAGACATACAACGTGCCGCTCATGGTGCCACACAGAAGGATGCTGTAATGCACACCAAGGCTATTGAAACCCGTGAAGTGAGCAGTGGAGACAACCTCACCATATTCCCTTACTTCGCACTCATGGAAGGTCAGAAAATAAGGAATCAGCAGGTGAAGTATGTGCTGAGTATACCTGTGGGCAAGAAAGTTCATTTTAACAGCAATGCACACGAAATAATGCACGATGTTCCAAACATAACAAATACCCTGGATTCAGATATGGTGGGCAAAACCTGGGTGATGACCAATGAAGGGCTTGCATTGGAAGGATATGTAGCCCCAATGACAGAGAACGAAAAAGTAACGACATATTAAACGCTAAACAAACCAAACACAACCCTAGGCCGCGCTGTAGGCGCGGCCTTAAAACCTAAACCAGCATGAAACCAAAATCGCTCCCTCTTTTACTACTTACAGCCTTCTCACTTGCACTGCTGGCAGCTGGATGCTATCTGTGCTTGCCCGATGCTGCCCAAAAAGAAGCAGCCCAGGTAGATAAACATTCAATGGAATCAAAAAACACAACCTATACGCTGCCTAGCTTTATACCAGTGGTACAGCTAGGTTATTGATCTGCAATAATTTCGCGCATAAGTCCCGGCACATCGCAACTGTCGGGATTTTTTATGCCATCTGAAATGAAGGGCTCTTACCCCCAATCTCGCAATTACACTTCTTGGCCTTCCGAATAAAACAGGTTGATTCTCTATCTTTGCAAGCCACAACCACCTGACATGCAAAAAACGAAAGAACATTCCAGCCTCCGCGAAAAAGAATTTCTACTTACGGTGCTTTCCGACTACAAACTTGTATGCGAAAGCCGCGAGGCATCACTTTTAGGACGCAAGGAAGTACTTACGGGAAAGGCGAAGTTTGGAATATTCGGTGATGGAAAGGAAGTGGCGCAAATCGCTATGGCCAAGCAGTTCATTAATGGTGATTTTCGCTCGGGCTACTACAGGGACCAAACCTTCATGATGGCCATAGGCCATCTCACAATACAGCAAATATTCGCAGCCTTATATGCACACCCCGATCTGGAGAAAGAACCGGCAAGTGCAGGCAGGCAGATGGGCGGTCACTTTTCAACCAGAAATTTGAATGCCGACGGTTCCTGGAAGAACCTGACTGCACAAAAAAATTCATCTGCAGATATTTCACCTACAGCGAGCCAAATGCCAAGGCTCCTGGGCTTGGCACAGGCCTCCAAAGTGTACCGGAACCACCCCGGGCTTCCCGATGAATTCAAGAAGTTCAGCAACCATGGCAACGAGGTGGCTTTTGGCACCATTGGCGATGCCAGTACAAGTGAAGGCCTTTTCTTCGAAACCATAAATGCTGCAGGAGTGCTTCAAGTCCCTATGGTAATGTCGGTTTGGGATGATGGATATGGTATATCAGTACCCAAAAAATACCAGACCACGAAAAGCAGCATTTCCGAATTGCTCAAAGGCCTGCAGCGCAATGATGAATTGCCAGGATATGAAATTATAAAAGTGAAAGGATGGGATTATCCAGGGCTGGTTGCAGCGTATGAGCGCGGTGTAAGAGTGGCTCGGGAAGAACACGTACCTGTATTGATTCACGTGGAGGAAATGACCCAGCCACAAGGACATTCCACCAGCGGTTCTCACGAAAGATATAAGAGCAAGGAAAGGCTGGAATGGGCGAAAGAATTTGACTGTATTGCCAAAATGCGCGGGTGGATCATTGAACATAACTTATACAGCACTGAAGAACTCGACGCTATAGAAGCCCAGGCAAAGCTGGATGTACGCGCTGCCCAAAAAGCCGCTTGGAACGAATTCAGAGCGTCTATAGATGCTGATTTGCATTCGGTTATGGAATTTATAAAGCAGTTGGCAGGATCGTTGAAAGATGGATCTGAAATCGCGGAACTCAGAGAATCCCTTTCCAGGACAATGGAACCTATAAGGAGAGACATATTTGATGCTGCCCGGAAGGCCCTGTGGATAACAAGGGGTATAAAAACGCCTGAACGAGAACAGCTCCAAACCTGGATTGCATCCCAAATGGATCAAAATTTCGACCGGTACAGTTCACATCTGCACGCACAGGGAAGTCATTCTGCACTTCGTATTCCTGAAGTGCTACCCAAATTTGATGAAAATGCGCACAAGGTAGACGGGCGAATTGTGCTTCGCGACAACTTTGTTGCCCTGTTTGAGAAACATCCGGAAATGCTCGCCTTTGGTGAAGATGTTGGCAAGATAGGTGGTGTAAATCAGAGCATGGAAGGCATGCAGGAACGCTTTGGCGAATTGAGGGTAAGCGATACCGGAATTCGCGAAGCCACCATTATTGGTCAAGGCATTGGGATGGCCATGCGGGGGTTGAGACCTATTGCTGAAATTCAATACCTGGATTACCTTCTCTATGCTCTTCAAATAATGAGTGATGACCTGGCCACCATTCACTATAGGACCAAAGGAGGGCAAAAGGCGCCACTTATTATAAGTACAAGGGGCCACCGCCTGGAAGGAGTTTGGCATTCAGGCTCACCAATGGGGGCTATTGTGAATGCTTTGCGCGGCATGCATGTGTGTGTGCCGAGAAATATGGTCACAGCCGCAGGATTCTACAACACCCTCATTCAAAGTGATGATCCCGCACTGGTTATAGAACCATTAAATGGCTACAGAAGCAAGGAAAATCAACCCACGAACTTGGGGGATTACACCATACCTCTCGGTGTGCCAGAAATAGTAAGAGAAGGTGATGACATCACCATCATATCTTATGGATCTACCTGCAATTTGGCAGAGATGGCTGCGGAAGAACTGCATGGCCTTGGTGTAAGCGTTGAATTGGTGGATGTGCGCACCCTCCTACCCTTCGACCTTGATCATAAAATTGCAGAGAGTATCAGAAAAACTTCCCGGCTCCTCATTGTAGATGAAGATGTCCCTGGTGGTGCATCGGCATTCATACTCGACAAAGTATTGAATGAGCAAAATGGCTACGCTTTATTGGACAGCAGACCCGCCACACTCACCGCCAAAGAGCACCGTCCTGCCTACGGAAGCGATGGAGATTACTTCTCAAAACCCTCAGTGAGCGATATTGTTGAGTGCGTATATGCGCTGCTCCGAGAGTCCGACCCAGACAATTACCCAGCCCTGTACAACTGATTGTACCTGATTTTTTGTGTTTTTGAATCCTGCTTACAGTCGTATGATTGCAAGCATGTAAAGAAATTGTTAGGTAAATGTTTCACACCTGTTGCACTTCTGGATTCTTATTTCTTTAATTTGGCGCTGTGTTCGTGTCCCAAATACACCCATCACAATCCGGATGATTAAAGTTTTCTTCTTGAAAAGTTTAGTAGTACTTGTATTAAGCCTTCTGGTCCAAGGACTTGCAGCGCAAGGAACCATTCGTGGCTCCATCAGCGACGAAGAAACAACAGAGACACTTATTGGAGCTGCAGTGCTTATCAAGGGCACCACCATAGGCACAACCACCGATGTAAATGGCAACTTTGAGCTTCAGGTGAACCAGAATCCACCCATCACGCTTGTAATCCGATATATTGGCTATACAGACAGGGAAATTACGGTGCTTGATTTCAATGAGAAAGTGAAAGTAAAAATGGGAGCCGATAAGGTTCTCATCAGTGAGGTAGAAGTGGTGGGAAGCCGTATCAGCGAAAAATCCAAACAGGCTGCACTTACGATTGAATCCATGGATGTAATAGCCATCAAAGAAGCACCTAGCGGAAATTTCTACGAAAGTTTGGGCAACTTGAAAGGTGTGGATGTTACATCAGCCAGTATGGGTTTCAAAATTATCAATACCAGGGGTTTCAACTCCACGTCTCCCGTTCGCTCCCTTCAGCTCATCGACGGTGTGGACAATCAATCTCCAGGTCTCAATTTTTCATTGGGTAATTTTCTCGGAGCTTCCGATTTAGATGTGCAGAACGTGGAAATAGTCGCAGGCGCCAGCTCTGCATACTATGGTCCAGGAGCTTTCAATGGGGTAATTGATATGCGCACCAAGGACCCTTATCTATTTCCTGGCCTCACAGCATCTATGAGAGTAGGAGAGCGAAGTCTTCTTGAAGGTGCCGTGCGCTGGGCTGATGTGATGGAAAACAAAAAGGGAGAAAAGCGTTTTGGCTACAAGCTCAATTTATTCTATCTCACCGCCCAGGATTGGGAAGCAACCAACTACAACCCCGTAGACAATAGCACGGTGTCAGCATCGAACTATTCCGGATACGACGATGTAAATGTATACGGTGATGAGGTTACACAAGGTGGAAATAACTTCGAATCGAATTCAAATACTCCAGGCCTTACCAGGGTATTCAGAACCGGATACCGTGAAGAGGATATTGCGGACTACGACACGCGAAATACCAAAGCAAACCTTGGCCTTTATTACAAACTGAAGGAAGACCTTATTTTGAACTATTCATTCAACTACGGAAACGGAACCACCATCTACCAGGGCGACAACAGAATAAGTCTGCGCGACATTCAGTTCTACCAAAATAAGATCGAAATAAAGAAGGACAATAAATTCTTCCTGAGGGCATACAGCACCCACGAAGACGCTGGCAATAGCTATGATGCAGTGCTTACCGCAAATATCATGTCCAATTTGGCCAAATCTGAAAGCAACTTCTACAAAGATTATGGAGACTTCTACAAAATAAATGCCCAGGAACTTTACGAGCAGGGCATGCCCAGCCAAAGCGATTTTAGCTCCACACAACCGAGTCCGCTGGACTTTTTGGACCAGAACGGTAACATAGATTTTGATGCATTTGCAGCAGCCAACGTGGCCTGGCAAGCTTCCATAGCCGCAGCCCAAAATCAATGGGCACAGGAGAATCCTGATGCAATGACCGAATACAATGCCTACATCAGGGCACTCACAGAAAATACAGCACTTCAGGGTAATTTGCCCTATTTCCGACCTGGTACTGAGCGATTTGATTCACTTTTCAATGCAGTGACCGGTCGGCTTTTTACTGAAAATGGCTCCCGTTTTTACGACAAGTCTGCGCTGTATCACGCACAAACGGAATACATAGAAGATACAGATTATGGAAAATTCATCATTGGCGGCAATGGCCGGTTATACAGACCTGATTCAAGAGGAACAATTTTCGAAGATACACTGACCTACACCCGGGCAAGAATTGAAGAAATAGACCCAATTACACAGGACACTACATTCAGGACAGTAAAAACAGATTCTACCTACAAGAAAATTACCAATTATGAATTTGGCGCTTACGCGGGATACGAAAATGTATTTGTAGAAAACAGGCTTATTTTCAAGGCTACGCTCCGCATGGACAAGAACCAGAATTTCGATGCAGTATTTTCTCCTGCAGCATCCCTGGTGTTTCAGCTGAATGAAAACAGCATCATACGCGGTGGGGTATCCGCTGCAGTGCGCAATCCTACCCTTGCAGACCAGTATCTCTATTACGATGTGGGCAGGGCCATTCTCATTGGCAACCTGAGCGGGTTTGATTCACTCGCTACGCTGGAATCGTTCAATGCCGCGAGAAATGCAGGCGCAAGCTTCGCGTGGAACTTACTAGATTACTACGATGTAGCACCCATAAAACCTGAACGTGTGCGCACCTTCGAACTTGGATACCGAGGTACAATCTCCAACAAGATTTACATTGACGCTGGGTATTACTACAGCATCTACAAAGATTTTATTGGCTACAATATAGGACTGGATATACCCTATACGCCAAATATTCCATTGCCACCCCCGAATTTCCGGGCACTTCGCGTAGCGGCCAATGCGCTTTCAACAGTAACCACGCAGGGTCTATCGTTGGGTATCAACTATTATTTCATGAAAAATTACGCCATCACCACTAACTACTCCTGGAACAAGTTGGTGAGCGGTGAAGATGACCCGATCATTCCAGCTTTTAATACCCCCGAACACAAGTTTAATGTGGGCATCAATGCAAGAGACCTCAAAATATTCAGCGTAAGGAATTGCGGATTCAGTGCCAACTTCAAGTGGATAGAAGGGTTTGTATTTGAAGGAAGTCCACAGTTTACCGGATTCGTTCCTACATACTACATGATAGATGCGGCAATATTCACAACTGCCAAAAAAATCAATACCACCTTCAAGTTAGGTGCTTCAAATCTCACTGACAACCGCGTATTTACAGCCTATGGTGGCCCGATAGTTGGCCGAATGGCCTACTTCTCTATAGTGTATGAATGGATGAACCGCTAATTTTTTTTGTTACCTTCGATAAATCTTTATTTCCCTCTTTCACCAACACAAACAACACAAGCAATATGAAACAATTTTTACGCTTTGCCAGCATGATGATGATGGTTGCTGCCATAACCACGGTCTCGGCCCAAACCCGATATCTCGATGAATTTTTTACAGGAGTAAACATTCAGCCAACCGTTTCTTTTGGCTTTAATGTAGATGCACTCAGAAGCAATTTCGCTGATCTCGCTGGATTTCAGGCCGATATGGTTATTGTAAATGACTTAATGACCAATGGAGACCCCATACCTAGTAATTATTTCCTGAGCAACTCCGGTCTTCCTGTGGAACAGCAAACGGTTCTAAAACTATATCCCTTGCAAATGGACGTTTATACCCCAGAGGGAGATACGGAAACGAATCGCCCTTTGATTATTTATCTTCACACAGGAAATTTTCTACCTCCTATAGTTAATGGTGGTATCAGTGGAAGCAGGCAGGACAGTGTAGAGGTAAACCTGTGTAAGAAATGGGCCAAATCAGGATACACAGTTGCTGCTATATCCTACCGACTTGGCTGGAACCCAATATCGGATGACCCGGATGTACGTCGCGGCACTTTGCTTCAGGCGGTATACCGCGCATTGCACGATACACAGACTGCAGTTCGTTTTATGCGGGCTTCCCATTCACAACAAGGAAATCCCTTTGGAATTGATCCTTCTAAAATTGTGCTTTTTGGTCAGGGTTCAGGAGGCTACGTAGCCCAAGCTTATAATACCTTGAACAATTACAATACTGAGATTGCGGGCCTACCTAAATTTATAGGTTTGGATGGTTTCCCATATGTGTTAGAAGCCCGAGATGGCAATATTGATGGAGGCCCTGGGGCACTTCGCTTACCAGACCCACTTCAAGTAGCCGGGATTCCAAAAAACATTAGTATGGCTATTAACGCAGGTGGCGCACTGGCGGATATCTCATGGCTCAATCAAGGTGAGGCTCCAATGGTTGCCCTTCACTGTGTAAGAGATCCTTTCGCACCTTTTGACGATGGCACCGTAGTGGTTCCCACCACAAACGAAAATGTGGTTGACGTATCCGGAGCAAACGTATTTATGCAAGTGGCTTCAGACATGGGCAACAACAACGCCTTCAAAAACTTCCCAGCTGGAGACCCATACACGGATCGCGCCCGCTCCATATATGGGGATACCTATGAGTATATTCTACCTGCACAGCCTACCATTACAGTGGCTACTGCACCCGAAGGTCTTTTCCCTGTTGTACGTCCAATGAACACCATCAATGGCAACCGATTCACCAACGAATCAGACCCATGGAGCTGGTGGGATTTTGCGACCCTACAGGTTGTAGTTGCCGGAACAAATGCTGCACTTGGAACAACCTACGATGCAAATATTCTTCATGCCCAGGGAGTTGCCGGAAACCCAGGTATGGGTGTTGAAAAAGGAATGGCTTACATTGATACCATTCAAGGCTATGTGAACCCACGCATCATGTGCGTACTTGAATTGCCCGGTGTGGAATGCGGCATTGTAAGTACGAGCAATCCTGAAATCGACAATGCCACCAACGTGTTCCCAAATCCATCCCACGACGCACTTGTGGTTCGCAACAACGAATTCACAATTCTGCGTGTTGAACTGTATGACATCACCGGAAGGTTGGTATCTCAACAGATTGTAAATGCCAATGAAGTACGTGTAGAGCGTGGAAACTTGAATAATGGAGTTTACATGCTTCAGATCGTGTTTGACAATTACAGCTCGACCAAGAAGGTGGTATTCAATTGAGAAATTACCTATAAAAACAAAAACCCCTGCCACGTTCATGGCAGGGGTTTTTCATTTCTATATCATTCGTCAAGTTCATTCAAAGCAGGTTTCTTTCTACTTTTGTACCGTGGAAAAAATTACTGAAAAGACCTCGCTTTACGACCATCTTGAAAATAAATCGGTGGGTGAAATTCTTCGCGACATAAACAGGGAAGATGCAAAGGTGGCATTGGCTGTTGAAGCGTGTTTAACATCGATTGAAAAGTTGGTAGAAGCGATTTTGCCGCGTATGCAGCGCGGTGGACGTATATTTTATTGTGGTGCAGGAACCAGTGGTCGACTGGGAATTGTTGATGCATCAGAATGTCCCCCAACCTTTGGTGTTCCACATGGCCTGGTAGTGGGGCTCATAGCCGGCGGAGACGCTGCCATACGGAAGGCAGTAGAATTTGCAGAAGATGATACCCGGCAGGGCTGGCATGACCTTCAGGAGCACCACATAGGCAAGGACGATTCACTGATCGGAATTGCTGCTTCAGGCGGCACCCCTTACGTGGTAGGTGCCCTGGAAAAAGCAAAAGATGCGGGTATACTCACAGCATGCATTACCTGCAACCCGGGCAGCCTGGTGACCACTGTATCTGACAATCCTGTAGAAATAAATGTAGGGCCGGAATATGTAACAGGAAGCACGCGTATGAAATCTGGGACTGCGCAAAAGCTCGTACTCAACATGATTTCCACTTCCCTCATGATAAAATTAGGAAGGGTAAAAGGAAATAAAATGTTGGATATGCAATTGAGCAACAACAAACTTATAGACCGGGGAACACGCATTGTTATGGATGAGTTAGGCATTGGCTATGATGATGCGAACAAGTTGCTACAAACTCATGGAAATGTGCGGGACGCCGTAGATCATTACAAAAGCAGCGCTAAGTAAACAGTAACATGCACAGCATTGAACCATATTTCAATTGGAGGCAATATTACACCGCCGAAGACGATCCCATGTCACCCTTCTTTGAGCGGGAGTACAGTGAGTTTGAGTTTACCAATTCAATTTACGACCATTATATTCATCCACAGTGGGATGAGTTCGGTTCGCCTACTCTTTTTATGAAAATACTCTATGCAGATTATATCCAAGGGTATGCTGTAATTGAGCTGTTGGGCGAATGGAATGATTGCCTCCACAATGACATTATGTTTCTCAAACGCGACATCGCCGATGTGCTGATTGGCAATGGCATCAATAAGTTCATCATCCTTGGTGAAAATGTACTAAACTTTCACCACTCAGACGATTGTTACTATGAGGAATGGTTTGAAGATGTGAGCGATGAAGATGGTTGGGTGGCCCTCCTCAATTTTCGGGAGCATGTACTGGAAGAGTTAAGCCATGCCAATGTGGACAGCTATTTCATTTTGGGTGGCAAGCTAAATGAGACCAACTGGCGCACCCTCACACCTCAGAAACTTTTTAGCAGGGTGAATGAATTAGTAGGGCGGCGCTATCTTTCAGCCTGATTCAGCCCATCGCATTCACGAGCGATGCAACGTGCTTATCGATCGGAAAAGTAAAATCTTCTTCACTAAAAAGGGAGAGACTTTTCCACCTGAGAAGCTGATCAGGTTCAGATGAATACAACTGTGGTATGCCTTCTGGCAAATGAACGAAGCCCACACGGTAGTACACCGACACCACCTGATGCAAAGGGTTAAAGGCAGAAACCTGAAAAAAATCCGTGGTGTAGATATGCGCCCCAATCTTCACTTCTACCCCTGCTTCTTCCAGAAATTCCCGCTTTAATGCATCTCTGAGACCTTCACCAAACGCCAAGCCCCCACCAGGCAGTTTGGTAAATGCGCGTCCTTTGTACACCTCATCGCTGAGCAGAATGTGCGCATCATGAATGAGCACACCATACACCCTGACATTGAATGGAAAACTCACAGTCCAAAAGGTTTGGTCGCACGCATCATCTCGCGTTTGCCAGGAGGTCCAGGCAACTTCTCTACATTAAAACCTATCTCAAGCATACTTCGCCTTACATCGCCTTTGGCGGCATAAGTAACCAGAACACCCCCTGGCGCCAGAGACCTGAAACACCTTGCGAAAACTCCTACACTCCACATTTCGGGTTGAGCCCTGAATCCAAACGCATCAAAATAACAAAGATGGAAATGGTTTGCAGGCAGATCAACATTATGTATATCCGTTTCTATTTTTTGCAGCGCGAAATGTGGTGCTATTTGAACCATTTCACTCCAACGTGCTTCGTGCATATTTCTGAATAAAGCACCACAATCATGCTGGGAAAGTTGGTTGCAATAGTTGAGATCTAAAGCCACATTCATCGGAAGGGGATACTTTTCTATGCCAGTGTATTCCACGGTTCTATCGGTATGAATGCCCGTGAGAAGTGCATTGAGACCAGTTCCAAAACCCACCTCAAGGATGCGCACCCGGTCTCTTGTTACCACTATGGGTAAGAGTCCAGCTTGAATGAACACGTGCATACTCTCCTGAATGGCCCCATGCTGGGAGTGAAAATACTCATCGAGGTGGGGAAAGTACAATGAGTGGCTCCCATCGGCAGTTGTAACCAGCTGTGGCAATTCAGTATTCATAGTTTTGCAATTCAAGAATGGAACCAATTACTAAAGCGAATCTAAACACAAATCAATAAATTGCGGCCTGAAAATTAGATATTGATGAAAAGAACGGGATGGATACTTTTAATGATGTGCTGCACATTGGTTGTGCAATCCCAACCTTGGGTGGCGCTGATGGAAGACAGGTCAGTAAGTTTTTATGATGTTCAAAATGCCTTTAACCAGCATTGGGGTGACGCACCTTATTCACGAGGTTTAGGCTACAAGCAATACAAGCGATGGGAAAACTTTATGGAACCACGCGTATATCCTCATGGCAACCGCCCTGATGGCAAGGTGGTTTTGCAAGCCTTGAAGGATGCCAAAAAACTCAGCAGCAAATCTAATTCTGTATGGCAGGCTGTTGGGCCGACAAGTTGGGAAAGTCAGGCCTGGAATCCTGGTTTAGGTCGTGTGACCGTAATTGCTGTAGACCCCCAAAACAGTGAAACACTGTATGTGGGCACACCTGCCGGAGGGCTTTGGAGAAGTATAGACAATGGTGGTTCTTGGACCCCGCTCACAGACCATTTCATGTCGATGGGTGTATCAGGAATTGCTATAAACCCTGAAAACAGCAATGAAATTTACATTTCCACCGGCGATGGCAATGCTAGCGATACCTACAGTCTAGGAGTACTTAAATCTGTGGATGGTGGAGCAACCTGGCAGAGTACCGGACTCATTCACGAAGTGAGTGAAAACATCACTTGCAGCAAAATCATGATGCATCCATTATACCATGACACACTTTGGGTAGGCACGAGCGCCGGTCTATATGTTACGTACAATGGTGGCGAAACCTGGGACAGACCGATAACAGACCGCATAAGAGACATTGAACTCAATCCAGCCAACCCCGACATTGTTTATGCTTCGGGCGACAGGCTGTTCAGAAGTGAAAATGCAGGTGCAAGTTTCAGTGCTGTTACCAATGGAGTTCCTACCACTTCGGAAGTAAACCGCCTTGAAATTGCAGTCACACCTGCTAACCCGAACTATGTGTATATGGTGGCGGGTGCCGCATCGAATAGCGGCTTTTATGGGCTCTACAGAAGTACAGATGGTGGCCAAAGTTTCGAATTGCGCAGCGACAGTCCCAACATTCTCACCTACGCTGCCGATGGGGATGGGAATGGTGGCCAAAGCTGGTACGATCTTGCCATTACAGCATCTCACACCAATGCTGAAGTTGTTTTAGTAGGTGGTATCAATGTATGGGCAAGCACCGATGGTGGCACCACATGGGACATTCGCTCTCACTGGGTATGGCCGAGCAATATTGGCTACACCCATGCAGACATACATACCCTTGAAATATATAATGGGGTGCTCTACTGCGGGAGCGATGGAGGCATATTCAGGGCCAACAGCAACCTTAGTGCCTGGACTGATCTCACAGAAGGTTTGCAGATTTCCCAATATTATAAAATTGCAGTTTCTTCTACAGATCCTTCTCTAATTCTCACTGCTGCTCAGGACAATGGCACAAACCTTTTTCAAGGCGATGGCACCTACCTCCACTTGCTGGGAGGCGATGGGAATATGGCGGCCATAGACTATTCGAATCATGATGTGATGTACTCCGCCTACCCCGGTGGATCATTTCAAATTTCAGTGAACGGGGGCACATCCTTTGAATCACTTGTTGACGGCATCGAAGAATCCGGAGCCTGGGTTACTCCCTTCGAAATTCATCCGAACGATCCTGACATTCTTTTTGCTGCGTACGAGAATGTCTGGAAGCGCACGGGTGGCGCTGGCTGGGAACCAATAAGCGACCTGCCTACGGTAAGTACCCTGCGTACACTCGAAGTGGCTTCTGCCAATACGGATGTGATTTATACTTCTACAAGCTCTGTGCTATATAGAACCACAAACGGAGGACAAGATTGGGCAAGCATTTCTGATGGTCTTCCAAATCTCTTCATCACAAGTGTAAAAACCGACCCTGCCAATGCCGACAGGGTTTGGGTAAGTTTCTCCGGTTATTCTGAAAATCAAAAAGTCTATTTCTCACCAGACGGTGGTGAGAGCTGGACCAACGAGAGCAACAACCTACCCAATGTACCTGTGAATTGTATAGCATACGGACCCGGCAGCGATGACGGAATTTACATAGGCACTGACATAGGCCTTTTCTATAAAGAAGCAGGTTTATTTAACTGGGTGGCTTACAATGAAGGACTTCCCAATGTAATTGTGAACGACATTAAGTTTCATGCAGGCACGGGCACTGTCTTGCTTGGCACCTATGGCCGTGGTGTATGGAGCAACATCAATTTTAATGCAGCCGAGGTATTGCCCACTCCAGACTTCTCTACAGATGAAAAACTGCTTTGTAAAGGAGATGCGACCACCTTCACAAACCTATCGGTAAATGTAAGTGACAACTTGGTATGGACCTTCGAAGGAGGGGTGCCTGAAACGAGCAATGAGCTGAACCCTACAGTGGTATACCCGAATGAAGGTAGTTATGAAGTGAAGCTAAGGGTTGAAAATGCTGCGGGTGCAGATAGTCTTATCATCACCAACTACATACATGTTGTAGATACAATCGGTGGGGCTGTTCCTTTCGAAGAAGATTTCGAAAATGTAGCGGAACCAACCGAACTGTACGGTTGGTACCGCACTTCAAGCGGAAACCAAAATTGGATGATAAACAGCGAGACGGGCTATCTAAGCGAACAGTGTGTTTGGGTGCAAAACCACAATGCTACACCCCTGACCAATTACTATCTCAATAGCAGGTCATTTGACCTTAGTGCAGCCGATACCGCATTGATTACCATGCGGGTAGCCTATGCGCGTAGAGGCGCTTCACCCCTCGAGAGATTGCGCATTTTTACGAGCACTGATTGTGGAGAAACCTGGGATTTTAAGAAAACTGTTAACTCTAATTCATCCCTGCCAACTGCACCACCACAAGAATCATCCTTTGTTCCCCAAGGGCCAGATAATTGGCAGCTGATCACCGTTGACAACATTCCTGCAGAAGAGCGCACAGAAAATTTCCGCTTTCAGTTAGAATTTCGTTCCAATGAAGGCAACAACATATATGTAGATGATATAAATCTCATCACAGATATTACCATAGGCACATCGGATGCTGATCAAAAATATGCATCCATAAACCTCTTCCCAAACCCTTCCAGCGGAAATACTACGCTTCTTGTAGACCTAAAGACAGGAGGTTTGGTTGAAGCTGATCTCCGGGATGCACTTGGCAGGAAAGTTTTGCAAATAAGCAAAGGCTATTTTACTGAAGGGCAGCATATGATGGAATTTAATATTTCAGGATTGGCTCCGGGTATATACGCAGTAAGATTTGCGCAGGATGGCAGCGTGACTTCACGTTTGCTCCTTATTCAATGATCTTAAATTCTGTACGGCGATTTTCTTGCCTGCCTTCGTCCGTCTCGTTGGTGGCAATTGGTTCTGACTTACCGTAGCCCTTGTAAATGAGCCTTTCATTGGGAATGCCTTTGCCCACAAGGTACTCCACCACTGCGCGCGCCCTATTTTCCGAAAGGTCCTGGTTGTATTTATCACCTCCTACATTGTCAGTATGTCCTGATATTTCCACTTTTATTTGTGGGTTCTCCATGATCAGGTCACGAAGGCGGGTAAGTTCCGCTTCACTCTCATCGCGTATGGTGAAGGCATTGTAATCGAAGAATATATTGCGCAGGACAATGCTCTCACCAATTTTAATTCGCTTCAGGCGAATGACAGTGTAAAACTCTCTGAAATAGGCGGTATCGGGAATATCGAAATTCATGGAGTAAAACAGGTATTTATCTGCGTTGACATTGATTCCGTAATTCCGGCCGGCGGGGAGTGACACCAGGTAGGCGCCCGATGATTTTTCAGTGGTAAAAGTGGCCAGCACGCCGGAAGTGCGGTTGTCAGTCAGATCTATTTTGGCTTCTACAGGCTCATTGGTTGCATCATCAACAACAATCCCCTTGAGCAGGGTCATTTTGCTGGTGCGTATTTTTACTTCACGCTGTATGACTACTTCAGGTGTTTTTTCAGGCCTTCCGGCAAAAAGTTGTTCTTCGACATTGAGCACAGGCTGCTTCTCAGGGCCTAAAAATGTAATTCTGTAAATATCCTTCTCGCCATGGCCTTCGTCGCGTATGGAAGAATAATAAGCTGTGCGACCATCGGCGGCCACCACAAAAAACACATCATCGTCGGGGGTATTGATGGGGTAACCTATATTCACAGGTGCTGACCATTTGCCATCTACCATTTCTGAGTAAAATATATCGTTCCCACCCATGGTGTTGTGGCCTTTGGATGAGAAGTAGATGGTCTTGCCATCGGGGTGAATGTAAACCCCGTCTTCATCATATTCAGAATTCACGACGCCCCCGAGATTCTGCGCCACACCCCAATCCTCTTTCTTAGCATCCCATGTCGAAACGTATATATCTCGCCCTCCCATGCCCCCGGGCTTTTCAGAAACAAAGTAGAGCAAGGAACCATCATACGAGAGGGATGCTGCTGATTCATGTGCATCCGTATTCACATTTTTACCCAATGCCCTTGGTTTGCTCCAAAACCCTTCCTGCAAATTCGATACATAAATATCACCACCACCCTTTATGGTTCCTTTGAATACAAACAGCGTTTTTCCATCGGGCGATAGGCCGCTGCTGGCATCGTGTGCGGTGCTGTTCACACCTTCACCCATATTGGTGAGTGGGCTCCACACTCCGCCCGTGTTTCGGCTATAGTAAAGGTCTTCAATGGGCAGATTGTCCATTTCATCAAGGTGCCCCCCAGTGGTATTGGCCCTGCGCGCTGTGATGATGAGCAGGCTTTCGTCCGTGGAGATGAGGGGAGCGTATTCTGGCGCTTTGGAGTTAATTTGCTCACCCAGGTTGTCTATCCAAACCCGCTCCGGATGCTGCACAAGGAGTTTTCCGTTTTCCACTTCTGCGATAAGTTTGCGCACGATCTTGAATTCGGATTCTTGACCTTGCTGTGCCCTGAGCACTTCCAGCTGCTGTTGGTATGCTTTGGCGGCTTTGTCCCACTCCTCATTCAGGTGAAAGGCACGCCCCAGCAAGTAGTGAATGTTGTAGGTATCGTAATTGGGATTTAGCTCGAAAGAGCGCTGCAGGAATGCAATGCTTTCGCGCTTGTACGGCGAGTATAGGTAGCACACCCCCAGCTTATAGTTCACCTCAGCATTGTTGGGGTTGAACTCCTGGGCCGCCTTGTAATAAGGAAGAGCCAGGTTAAAGTAGGCGTTGTTTCCCTGGTCAAAGACCTTATCTCCAGCCTTCATATTGTCTTTGGCGACTTTAAGTCCTTCCTTATCGGTTGGGAAAAACTCCTTCTCGAAAGGAGTATCCTTTTGGGCAGATGCCTGAAGCACAAAAGCAAAAGTGAGTAGCACTAGTAGTTTTTTCATGGCATCAGTATTTGCATGGACCAGAGCGATATGCGTCTGCGCCTGGTATTTTCATCTGTGATGCCATTTCCCAATCGGCGCAGGCACCAGGTATATCACGTACCATTTCTCGTGCTATTCCGCGGTTCAGATAAGCGTAGCCATAATTCGGATCCAACTTTATGGCTTCAGCAGCACAAGCGATGGCATCCTGGTACTTCTTCTGCTTGATGAGGGCACCAGCCAGGTTATTGTGCGCATAAGCATATGTAGCATCCAGTGCTATTGCCTTTCGGAAATCAGCTTCCGCTTTCTCATAATTGCCCAAAAGCTGATGAATATAGCCTCGGTTGTTGATCACAAGCGCATTCCCGGGGTCCAGGCGCACGGCTTGGTTGTATTCTGTAAGCGCTTCATCATATTTTTCCATTTTGCGGTACACCGCGCCCAGGTTGCTGTAGGCAATTCCCATTTTTGGATCCAGGTCTATGGCCTGATTGTAATCATCGGCAGCCGGCTGAAACCTGCTTTGCATCCTTCGCACTGTGCCCCGGTCATGCCAGGCCTGTGCATTTTTTCCGTTAAGGCGAATCGCCGCAGAGTAATCGCTCTCACATTCTATAAGGTCACCAGCGCGGTAATAAAGTTCTGCGCGGTACAAGTAAGACTCTTCAAGGTGTGCATCTCGCTCAATTGCCTTGGTGTAGGCATCCACCGCCTGCGCTTCCTCCCCTAGCAGATGTAGCGCCCTGGCGCGGTAAAAGTGCACCTGCCTGGCGGTATCGCTGAGCGCAATAAAAGCATCAAAGTCGATCACAGCATTTGGGTAGCGTTGAAGCCGCAGGTAGGTAGCGCCCCGGTTGTAGAGTGCTTTCGCAAAAGCGGGTTCTGCATCTATGGCTTTGCCAAATGCGACCAAGGCAGAGTCAGGTCGGTTATTATTGATGTGGTTGATGGCTTTGTTGTATTGGGCAAGTGCCTGCACAGAGATGCCCCCCTCCTGCTGATCGGCGGAAAGTGTATCCGTGGGAATGGCGACCCTCACCGTATCACCTTGGGCAGAGGCGGAAAAGGAACAAGCCAATAGAAGCAGAAACAGGAGTTGATAGCGCGCGTTCATACTGCAATGTTTCCCGAAAGGTAGATGTAAATGTGAAAAATGGTGGCTGGTAATGTTCTATTTATAAAGGAGCGCTCGTGGAAAAACTTATTTTTGGCAACAAAAAAAATAAAATGGCTGAAAAATCCATACTCACAACCGCATCGCATACATTCCTTGAAGAATACATCAACAATGCCTCACCTACGGGTTTTGAAACTGCGGGCCAGCGTGTATGGCTTGATTACCTGAAGCCGTATATTGATGGGTACCAAACGGATATTTATGGCTCTGTGGCAGCGGTGATTAATCCAGGCAAAAAATTCAAGGTTGCCATAGAGGCCCACGCTGATGAAATCAGCTGGTTTGTACATTACATCACCGACAAGGGTTTTATATACCTGCGCCGCAATGGAGGCAGCGACCATATGATTGCTCCGAGTAAGCGGGTTGTAATCCATACAGACAAAGGGCCGGTACGCGCAGTATTTGGATGGCCTGCCATACACACCCGCAACACAGCTGCGGGCAAGGATGAAGCGCCCACCATGAAGAATATATTTCTCGACTGTGGCTGCGTCACCAAAGACGAAGTAGAGGCACTGGGTGTACATGTGGGATGCGTGGCCACCTTCGAGGATGAATTTATGACACTCAATGACCGGTATTATCTGGGCAGGGCGCTCGACAACCGCATGGGTGGTTTTATGATTGCCGAAGTGGCAAGGCTTCTTCATAAAAACAAGAAAAAACTTCCTTTCACACTGTACATTGTAAACTCGGTGCAGGAAGAAATAGGCCTTCGCGGAGCTGAGATGATAAGCCGTGCGATAAATCCCGATGTAGCCATCATCACCGATGTATGCCACGATACACAGACCCCTATGATCGACAAAATAGAACAGGGCGACCTGCACAGCGGCAAAGGACCTGTACTGACTTACGGACCGGCGGTGCAAAACAACCTGCTGAAGAAAATCATATCTACAGCTCAGGCTAAAAAAATTCCGTTTCAGCGTGCTGCGGCCAGCAGGGCAACAGGCACTGATACTGAATCATTCGCCTACTCCGGAACGGGTATAGCCTCAGCGCTGATATCACTGCCACTGCGCTATATGCACACCACCGTGGAGATGGTGCACAAGGAGGATGTGGAGAATGTAATAAAACTGATCTATGAAAGCCTGCTCAGCATGAAAGCCGGCGAGGATTTCAGGTATATGAAGTAGTTTTACTGATGGCCGAATTGCCACCGCATTGGAGCTTCGCGGGAGCGGGGTTAATTCCTTATGGTATTGTTCAGTTTTTGGGAACCCGCTGCCCTTGCAATGCAGCCGTATTTGCTTCGGTAAAAAATTCAAAATTCATATCCTAAACTAAACATATCTATAAAAATGGAAAAACCTGTGGCACTCGCACTACTTATGCCACAGTAATGCAAATACTATAGGTCAAACAAACATTGGAGCACATAATTCAGAGAAGTAAATTAGTACAACTATGAAATACCGCCGCATTGCAAATGCAGCATAGCCAAGAAATCCAATTTAAAAAAAACCAGAAATTGCACCCTCTGTGATACATGCTATATGCGATTGGCCATAAAAAAATCAGTCAACATAATGCTTTTTCAGCCAACCAGAGCGCTATTTTCACGTCAAGTAAATGTAGTTGGAAAATGGAGTGAATCCGGAGTTTCAACTTTGCCAATCGAACCAAATATGAAACTACTGCGGCTCCTTATTCCAGTAGCGCTGATGCCATTGGTATCCTTCGCGCAACAGTCCAATCAGATGGATTCTCCTGACTTATTAGCGAAAAAACACGAAACAGCGCATCGGAACCCTGCCTTTATTGCAAATGCCGGGCAATGGGACGACCCTTCACTATATCATTACAACTCAGGTAATCTCGATGTTTTTATTGAAGCTGAAGGTTTTACTTATGTGCTCAGCGATCTCCAAAATATTGCGGAAATGCACGCTGCAGGAACACCCACATTTGAACTGGAGCATCTGCCAATAAACCGTCATGCCTTCAGCGTGCGCTTCGTAAATGGAAAAGCTGAAACACATAGTGGCCGTGGTAAGCGCAATGAGTATCAAAACTACTTTATAGGAAATGATCAGAGCAAGTGGAAAGGCAACGTGCCGCTGTATGGTGGTGTAGAACTCAAATCGGTGTACAGTGGAATTGATGTGGATGTAAAAGTTCGCAAAGGCGCAATGAAGTATGACCTTGTGGTAGCGCCTGGCGCCAATCCCAATGAGATCAAAATGGAGTACACAGGGCTAGATCACCTGGAAATTGTAAATGGCAACCTGGTACTGCATACCTCACTGGGCGAGCTCCAAGAAACCATACCCGTAGTTTGGCAGGATGTCAACGGAAAAACAGAGATCATTAAGTGCAACTATACGCTCACTGACGGTATCGTAGGATTTGCATTTCCGGATGGCTACAACAAACAATACCCACTTATTATTGATCCCGTCCTTGTGGGTGCCACTTTGTCGGGAACTTCCGGGGGTTCGAATTTTGGTCATGGCGCTACATACGATATTGAAGGGAACATTTACACCCACGCCATTTCATTTGAGGGTGCCAACTATCCTGTTACTACCGGCGCCTTTCAAACTGTGAAGAATGGCCTTGTTGCGGTATTGACCAAGTTCAATCCAGATGCTACAAACTTAATCTGGGCTTCATACCTGGGTGGAACTGGTGGTGATTATCCACACTCTATCATCACCAATGCACAGGGTGAATTGTTCGTATATGGCACAACAAGTTCTGATGATTTCCCTGTAACACCTTGGGGATTCCAAACCCAAAACGCCGGTGGCGTAGACATATACGTAACGCATTTTAACAATACAGGCTCAGCGCTAATTGGCAGTACATACTTAGGCGGCTCGGCCACGGATGGCCGCAACAATACTTCCAGCTTTGGACACGATGGCTTTAGGGGAGAAATAGTACTCGATGACAACGGCAACGCATTTATTGCCACAGCAACGCAAAGCAGTGATTTCCCTGTAACACCGGGCTGTGTGCAGCCTGCTCTTTCTGGGACATCAGATGGTATGGTGGCAAAGTTTTCTCCCAATCTAAGTACACTATACTGGAGTACTTTCCTCGGTGGTTCAGAATCAGAAACAGCCTCCGGACTGCGCATCAGGCCCAATGGCAATGCAGTTGTTGCAGGTATTACAAGCAGCGATAATTTCCCCATGCCCGCAGGTGGTCATCAACCTGTCAAGGACACTGGATACGATGCATACATCTCTGAAATAAGCGAAGATGGAAGTACCATTGTACGAGGAACCTTTGCAGGAACATCATCAAATGATTATGCCTTTTTTATAGACATAAACAATATCGGAATTTCTATTTACGGCATCAGCACTGGCGACTGGCCTGTGACCGCCGGTGCCTACGACTCAGGTGGCCGAACCTTTGTAACCCGCTATACCAACGACCTTACAATGCGGACTGAAAGCGCAAGGATTGCAGGCCAAGGTGGCTCACTGGTAGCATTTATGGTGGATTTGTGCGGGCGTGCATATATGAGTATGTACTCTGCCGGCGCAGGTTTGACCATCACCGACGATGCGGTATATCTAACGGGTGGATTCTACATTGTTGTACTTGATGAGAACCTGAGCGACATCGTTTTTGCAACCTATGGTCAAGGCTCACATGTGGATGGGGGTACAAGCAGGTTCGATCCGAAAGGCATCATCTATCAAGGCGTTTGCTCAGGATCAGGATCCTTCGTCGGAACTCCTGGGGCCTGGTTTGTAAACCAGTCAGTGGGTTGGGACATAGGCGTTTTTAAAATTGATTTTGGATTGAGTACCACTCTCGCTGCAGGTGCTACACCAAATCCAAATGGTTGCGCGCCCCACGAAGTGCAATTCAACAACTTCAGCACAGGCAATACCTTTTTATGGGATTTTGGGGATGGCTCGCCTACCAGCGATTTAAATGATCCTACCCATACCTACGATACACCCGGCGAATACCAGGTAATGCTTATAGCCATAGACAGCACTTCCTGCAATATTGCTGATACTACTTTTATAAATCTCCAAATAGGCGAACCATTTGAACTCGAGCCAGAGTTTACTTACGAGTACAATTGCGAAGCACAGGAAATCACGCTGATCAACAGCACCGAAACCGGAGGAAATACCCTTATATTCGAATGGGATATGGGCGATGGAACGAGTTATTACACCTATGATGCATCGCACGTGTATTCAGAAACGGGCATGTTTGAGGTCACCCTTACGGTTTCAAATCCACTCTGCAACGAGGAAGAATCTCTCAGTATTACAGTCCCTGTATACCAATTCATCACCGCACAGGGGGTAGGTGCAGCGGTAGATTTTTGCATTGATGCTACTGTACAATTTAACTATACAGGTAGTGGGGCGGATAGCTTTGAATGGCATTTTGGTGATGGAAATACGGGCACTGAAAATTCACCGCTTTATTCCTACGCAGAGCCCGGTACATATGATGTTACCCTGTACGTATTCAATGAGTTTGCCTGCGAAACCAGCGACACCACTACCTTTCAGGTTACAATTCCACCACAGCCAGAAGTACAGGCCGAATTTGACGTAGTGCAGACTGGTAGCTGCAGTGAACTCGCGTTCAGTGCCCAGTCGCTTTCCACAGGCGCCATTATAGAATACGTATGGGGATTGAGCAATGGAGCAGAATATGAAGGTAACCCGCTCAGCGCAGATGTTGAAGATGCAGGCGTCTACGAACTCACGCTTATCGTTACTGAAGGCGTATGCAACTATCAGGATACCATTACATATACATTTGAACTTATTCGCAGCACAGGCGCCAGTATCTCTCCTACGAATATACTGTGCTACAATGTTGGGTCCATTGAACTAGACGCGAGTGCCATCTACCCTGAAGCAGAATATATTTGGACGCCGGGTGGGGAATCAACCCCGCAGATTACGGTGAGCCAAACGGGTATTTACACCGCCACTATTACCTACAACAATTGTGTGGAGGTGCTTACCACTGAATTGAAAGTAGGGCAGGAAATTCCTACTGACTATGCTTTCGAATCCTGCGACGGCATTCCTGTAGAAATAGCCATAGATTTTCCGGTTGTGGAAGACCCGTATTGGGTGGACGGAACTACGGCCAATCCCAGAATGGTGACAGAAGCCACGGTGTATCCCTACGAGTTTACCGACCACCTTGGATGCCGGCAATTTGGTGAAATAACTTTCAACCCCCTTCCGGACAATCCCCAAATAAAAATACCCAATATTTTTACCCCCAACGCCGATGGTCAAAATGATATCTTTCAACCATTGGGTGAGGAATTGCTCTATTATTCACTATCGGTGTACAACCGCTGGGGCAAAACCCTTTTCGAAACAAGTGATATTTATGGAGGCTGGAATGGCGTTATCGCGGATTCTAACGAACCCATTACTGATGGAAATTATTTCTACATCGTACGATATCAGGGAGAATGCGAGCCTGGCATTCAAGAAAAATCCGGATGGGTGTACGTGAGTAGATAGTCTCAGCTTATCCATGATTCCACAATGATTCAATGGCCCCAAGCGTATGAAGACCACTCAATTATTCATCGGCAGCTTGCCCGCGTGAAGGTCGCGGTAGGCTGCTGCAAGCTGGGCAAGGTACTCGGCTATGGTGCGCACAGCGGCACTGGTCTCCTCACTAATCTTTTTGCCGGCAAGTCTCAGCGTTAGGAAACCATACGTGGCGGTGAGCGCTGTCTCCACTTCCCCTTTCGGAATTTTATCGGCCTTGAGCCTGAACTCTTCCAAGAGGGGTTTGGCTGCAAAGTACGCATTGCGAAAGTGCTCATCGTTAATAACCGTGAGCATGGTGTGGTGCAGCAAGTGCAACTCTGCCAGCACTTCATAGGTATCACGGTGGTGGCCGCTTACGGTGGCTTTGTCATCGCGCATTTCCGCAGCCAGCTTTTCAAACCAACGACGAGATTCCTCGCGTTGGGTCTCGTCTTCAATAGAGGTGAGAATAGATTCGTTCAGCTTCTCCACATTGAAGTCAACACCCCTCAGCAGATCTTCCATCTGCCACATAAAGATGAGGTATTCGGCTATGTTCTCCCGCTTTTTTTGCGCGGCGATGTGCTGCATATCTTATTTCTCTGATGCTGATTCTGATGCCTTGCTCAACTCAGCCGCGTAGGCTTCATTCAGTCCTATGAGTATTTGATCGGTTACATCGTATCCCTTGTTTACCCACAGCAAGTTGCCACCATACTGGTAATTAAAAATCATATCGTAGCCCATTTCACTATTGAATTCATTTAAATAATCCTCCACCCTTTTCAGGTAATCTTTTTGCAATTCGATTTCTCTCTTGCGCAATTCTTCTCCCAGCTTTTCCTGAAACTGCTGCATATCCAGCTCCAAACTTTGCAATTCCAGCTGGGCTTCCTGCATCTGGGCCTGCGTCATTGTAGCAGCTTGCTGTTGCAATTGCTGGGCGCGTTTCTCCGCGATTTCAAGTTTGCGGCGAAGGCGGTCTTCAATGCGTTTGCGCTCCTCGGTAAGCTCCGCTTCTGCATCTATCAGAAAGTTGTATTTCTCGTTGATGGTGTCACCATAAATAAAGGCCATTTTAAGCCCCACCCTTCCAGTGGTATCTGCTGCAATATTGGCAACCGGTTTTTCGGTAGTTTCGGTTTCGGCAGTTTGGTTGCAACCCACAGTTGTAAGCATACTAGCCATGCAAAGCAGGCGAAAAGCATTCGAATTCATCATTGTTTAGTTGGTTTGATAAGGGTGTGTCTGTTGCGCCAGGCTTCACTGAAATCACGGCTCATGGAAGAAAATCGCTCCAGGCATGAAAGCAAAAAGGGAGTAGAGACCATGTTCTCAATATCGGCGAGGCCTTCAACTTGCTGCTCGTCTATTTTAAAACTTTGCTCCAGATGGCCATCTTCAATCTTGATGATGTACTTACTGTTCCACGAAAAGACTGTGATTTTAAACCGTGGATGTGGTATCTCCTTAACGATGCGCATATAGGGGTGCAAAGATATATTTTTAGGCCAATGGGATAGTACTGGGTACTATTTGTCGAGCACCACAGGAAAGCCGTACTTATCAATAATATATACGAGCGATGCCATTCCGGCGGCTCCCAACTCCAGCTCCCGCTGGTTCACCGTCTCAAATACGTCATGGGCTGTGTGGTGCACATCGAAGTAGCGCTGCGAATCGGGCACTACGCCTATAAGCGGGGTTCCAAATTCTTTGAGCGGATTTATATCCACACCACCGTAGCCTGGCTTTACTATGTGCACGAGGTATGGTTCGAATAGGGGCAACCACTGCTGCAGGTACTCCACGTGCAATGATGTGGCATCAATATGAAACCCGCGTGGCGCAAAGCCTCCCCTATCGCTCTCCATTGCTGCGAGATGGGTTTCGCCTCTTTCCTTACACATTTGCGCGTACGCCTTGGCACCACGGCTGCCATTTTCTTCGTTCATAAAAAACACACAGCGAATGGTATGGCGCGGCTTTATGCCCAGCACCTTGAAAAGTCTGAGTGCTTCCAGAGCTTGAATTACTCCGGCACCATCATCGTGTGCGCCTTCGCCCACATCCCAGCTGTCTAGGTGTCCGCCTATAGTGAAGACTTTATCAGGAAACTCTGTACCCGTTATTTGGGCCAGCACGTTGTGTGAAGGGGCATCGGGCAGTTGGCGGCAGTTGGTCTGAATTTGAAGTTTGATATTGGGGTTTATGGCAAGTTGTTGGGACAGGTAAAAAGCTGCGTTGGTACTCAGCGCCAGGGCGGGAATGCTGTCAGCATCTTTCGCGTATACAAGCACCCCTGTGTGCGGAAAATCATCGGCACGCATGCCGGCTGAACGCATTACAAAACCGACTGCCCCTTTGCGGGCGGACTCCGTGGGACCATAAACCCTGCCACCGGCGCAGGTACCGTACGCGTTGAAGGCATCAATTACCTTGGCATTCATAGGTTGGTTGAGAAACGCAATCTTCCCATTCAGGGAACCTTCAGCCGCATCTTTGAGTGCCTGCATGGTGCGAAACTCTACAACCTGCGCTTCTATCATCCCATTGCTCGCTACGCTGCCACCAAGCGCGAGTGCATCAAGGGCAGAATCCCTTCCGGCAATGGCCACGTGCTCGGGCGCACCACGCTCCCAATGGGGTACCATAATGGGTTCTGTCCATACCTTGTCGAAGCCATAGGTATTCATCAAAGACTCAGACCAAATCACTGCTTTGCGCGCACCTTCCGAGCCGCTGAGCCTGTGGCCCACGTCTTTACAAAGACTTCGCAGGTTCTCATAGGCATGTCCATTGTCCAGGGCTTCATTGTATATGGCATTGAGCCTGGTGCTGTCGCTTTGGGCAGAACTCTGTTTGACGAAAGTCAGAGAGACAATACAGACAAAGCAAAGGATATATCTCTTGGAAGTACGTAGTAGAATCATCTCAGTATTTGAGTGCCGAATGTACACCTTTCGGGAAAAATGAAAGGATGCACAAATGTGCTTAAAGACACAAACAACTTTTGGCGAAAGCCTACCTTTGCACCCATAATTGAAAACATGAAGTACGATCTGAGCGAAATCACTGAAGTAATACGCAACCGCCGAACCATATTCCCAGAACAATTTACCGAAAGGGTGGTGCAGAAAGAGATGATTCAGCACATTCTGACCAACGGCACCTGGGCACCCACCCATGGCAAAACCCAGCCTTGGAAATTTACTGTGTATACCGGCAGCGGCAGGGAAAAACTCAAAGCCATTACAGAGCAACTCTTTCTTGCTGCCAACGGTGCAGAAGCCATTAATGACAGCAAATTAACACGCCTAAAATCTAGAATAGAACGCACCACTGCGTTGATATCACTTGCCATGGTGCGTACGGAAGAATTGCCCATACCCGAAATAGAAGAGGTGGAGGCAGTGGCTTGTGCTGCCCAAAATATTTTGCTCACGGCCACAGCTTACGGTTTGGGAGCTTTCTGGTCATCGCCAAAGTTTTTGTACTTGCCTGAATCTGCCACAGCTTTCGGGTACGGAGAAAACGACAAGATGCTTGGCCTCATTTACCTTGGTTATCCCACAGGAGAGTGGCCCAAAGCACACCGCAAGCCGCTGGAGTATGTAACTACCTGGGTGGAAGAATGAGCCGCCGGGCCATACATTACGACAATTATGAACTGCATCCGCAGCAGAGGCGCTATCTGGTGTTTTACTTTTATGCAAAAGCCACAGCAGATGATTTTGAAAGTGCCCTCACCGAAAGTGAAATTCCATTTGAGCGGGGCGCAGCACAGGACCTGGTTCGAAGGCACTTGTTCGGTGTGCACGAGCAGTACGAAAAGGTGGCTAAGGAGCTGAATGACAAGGTATGTGCTACACACAGAAAACCTTTCCTGAGCGACAATAAATTCAGGGCCGCAGTGCTCATCTTCACCATCCTGGTTACACTCATCGCGCTTACGGGCTGGTTTTTATCCAAATAGGCAACCATTTCTTTCAGAGTAAGTACACTTATTACCCCAAACTAAGTTGTACATGCATCTCACTTTTACATTGCGCATCCTTTCGCTATTGCTGCCCACCCTCGCGCTTGCCGGTGGCCCCAATGAAAACAAGCCTGCTACTGCCCGCGATACTTCAAGTGCTGTGGTGGTGTACAATGCTGATACCCGTTTTATTCCCGAAGCCGCTTACACCCCGGAAGATTATGCGGGGATGATCGACTCGCTGGTGCGGTTGGAAAATGTACCTGTATCGTTGGTAAACCAGCTCAACGTGTACCTGCACCTAAGCAAGCGACCCTCTGCGGATCTCAGTCAGGTAATTGATAGCCTCTTTGAATTGCCTTCCGTACCACAGCCTGTTTTGAATGCTGTAAACCTTTACATGGGCGCCATGCAACGAGCCATGGAAGCACCCACGGGATTTGCAGCATTCATTCCTGCAGATGGCAGCGCCTACCCTGCCAACTATTTCTACAAGCACTGGAATACCGTGGTACCCTATCCCGAGCGCAACAGCCTGACACAATTCGATACGCTGCTCACACTATTGCTTGTAGACGAAGAGAAAAATTGTGGGTTTCACATGCCTTCGCCGGGAATTGTAACTTCTCATTTTGGGTGGAGGTACGGTCGCAACCACAATGGTACCGACATAGACCTTCAAGTGTGGGATCCTGTAAAGGCAGTGTTTCCCGGAGTGGTGCGTGTGGCGAGCAATTACAAAGGGTACGGACGTGTGGTAGTAATCAGGCACTACAATGGTTTGGAGACCCTGTATGCACATCTGCACCGGTTCAAATGCAAAACAGGCGATGAAGTAGAAGCGGGCGAAGTAATAGGCCTTGGTGGCAGTTCCGGCAATTCCACAGGGAGCCATTTACATTTCGAGGTGCGCTTTCAGGGAGTGCCTATAAAACCAAGTGCCATCATAGATTTCAAAAACAAAACCCTGCGCACCGAAAAGATAGGTCTGCGCAAGAGTGGAGCCTTTCTGGCAGTGGTGCAACCCGAACCGAAGAACCTAAATATTACCACCCGAATTTATCAGGTTCAAAAAGGTGACTACCTTTACAAAATAGCCACGGAAAATGGCACAACTGTAGAGAAACTTTGCGAAATAAACCGCATCCACAAATCAGAACCACTTACTGTAGGCCAAAAATTGCGGCTGGGCGCCTGATCATATTCAGATTTTTATCCATTCTCCTTGGTGTATTTCTTAGTCTTGGGGCTTCGGCACAGGACGATGAAGGGGTAGAAATTACGGCAGGAGTTGAGTTCCGGGCATTGCTCAATGTTTCCTTTTTTGGTGTGGACAGTGTGGTGCTTATTGACCCTGCCGAAAACTTCCGAGGGGTTTACAACTATTCCGGAGGCTATGGATTTGGCGGGGTAATTCGGTTGAAACTCACAAAGCTTCTAAACCTGGAATCCGGAATTTACTACACCCGCCGCAACTACAATTACCGCATACAGGACCTGCAGACAGACTTCCGCGATGAAACCACCTTCAGGGTGGTGGCTTATGAAATACCACTGAAGGGCCTCGTGTACATACGCATGGCTGAAAAGGTGTACATGAGCGTAGCTTTAGGCGTTGGTGCCAATTTCTTCGCGAGCGACGTAATTTCGGTAGAACAGATTTACAACATCAAGGCATTCAAACTCTCATGGATACGAGGTTCTGTGCTCGGAAATATCGGGGCTGAATACCGCACCGAGAAAGATGGTTATTTTTATTTCGGATTTGGAATAAACCAAACCCTTGCAGACATCATGGTTACGGAATCAAACTACTTTCGGGAAGGGATTCCGCCAGCTTACCGCCAAAGAGGACCACTCTCAGGAGCATATATCAGCGCTGACATTCGCTACTTTTTCCCGATGGCCAAGCCTAAAAGCAAAGGTGTGAAATATGTGAAGCCGGATTGGCAGAATATAGGGAAGTGAGGGTAGGGTCGAGCCCTTACAGGGGCTCTTGGCAACTATGAAGGTTCAACCATTTCGGTGGTTATTAGATGGGTTGTTGGTTTTTTGTTATTGGTTTCTAGGTTGCTGTACACTCTCCTCTCTAAAAAGTTGGAAACGAAACCTTCTTAAATCACGCCCAAACCAAAAACTCCTCCCTACATTTGCTTGTGCATTATTTTCTCGACCCCACATTTGACCCCACTACCGGAATTCTTTGCGAAGAAGAAAGTCACCACGCCACCCGCGCCCTGAGACTTGCGGTCAATGACCAACTACTTGTGGGCAATGGAAGGGGGCAGCTTTTCGAATGTAGTATCGCCACCCAAGGCAAAAAGAACCTGGTACTTTCCCTGCTTTCTGAAAGGAATGTCCCCCCGGCTAAACCTGCCATTGCCATTGGCATTGCACCCTTAAAAAACACCTCCAGACTTGAGTGGTTTGTAGAGAAGGCCACCGAAATAGGTGCAGATACCATCATACCGATGCTCACCCACCGCACGGAGCGCCCAAAATTGCACGCTGAAAGAATGCAAAGGCTCATACTCGCTGCCACAAAACAAAGCAACCGCGCATGGATGCCCTTGCTCGCTCCGCTCACCAATTTCAATGATCTGGTAAGCGACACCCAAGAACTGAAAATCATGGCCCACTGCGACAGCAATTTTTCGCGAAAGCCACTGAGGGAATGTCTTCCATCAAAACCGCCCGAATCAATAACCATCATCATTGGGCCCGAAGGAGATTTTACACCTGCAGAGATAGAATTGGCACTGGGCAATGAATTTGCTGGCTGCGACCTTGGTAGTAACCGCCTGCGCACGGAAACAGCGGGCATATTTTGCGTATCATTGTTATCCGGATTTTACAGATAAACGATTACCTATGAGACTTGCATTAGTTTTAGGATTGATACTGCCCTGCCTTACATTACAAGCACAGCAGGCCACTTCATTTTCACTCGCAGTGTTGCAATACCGCGGCGGGGGCGACTGGTATGCCAATCCCACTTCAGTACCCAACCTGGCAGAATACTGCACCGCGAATCTAGGTATGAGTTTGGGTGAAACGCAGTTTGTAGATGTGAGCAGTCCCGACCTTTTCAATTATCCATTTGTACACATGACGGGTCATGGCAACGTGGTATTTAATGCTTCAGAGCGGGAAAACTTGCGCGCCTACCTACTGGGTGGTGGGTTTTTGCACATTGACGACAACTATGGCATGGATCCATTTGTTCGCCCTCAGCTAGAGCAGTTGTTTCCCGAAAAGGAACTCACTGAAGTGCCTTTTGAACACGCAGTATATCATCAGAAATACAATTTCCCGAAAGGGCTCCCAAAAATACACGCCCACGATGAAGCCCCTCCCAGAGGTTATGGTATTTTTCACGAGGGCAGGATGGTCATTTTTTACAGCTTCGAGAGCGATCTTGGCGATGGGTGGGAAGACCCCGCCGTGCACCGGGATTCAGATGAAATAAGGCAGCAAGCCCTTCAGATGGGCGCCAACCTTGTGCAGTACGCCCTGATGGGCGAAGATGAGCAGGAAGAAAACTGACTTCCTGAACTTCGATTATTCCTCACCTACGACCACTGTAGCGGTGCTTCTCGCCGCAGTACCCACAAAGCCTAAGGAATTGCGGGAAGGATCAGCTACATTTTGCACATTGCCGGGAATGGGTGCTGGAGGTGTATCAAAGGGGCCACCAACGAAAGCCGTTTGTGCCTGAACAAGCAGTAAAAACGCGTAGGCATCCTCACTGATTCGCTCCTGGATTATTGTCACAGTATCTCCCGGAAAAAACAACTCGAAGAATGGTTCATAGTTGATGATTGGATTGCCATCTACAAACTCGTCGGAAGAGATGTTCAGGTTTTCGGGAAGGGTTTTCTCATCACCATTCACAATTAGTCGCCAGCGGTAGTAATCACCAAATCCTGCCGGTTCAAATGTGTTGATGGTCACAGAATATATCTGCTCAGGATCTTCATCGAGTAACTCGCTGGGCTCTCTCTCAGAAATGATCCAGTTGATCTCTGCAATTTCCACAGGTGGAGTAAGCAGTTCGAAAGCACTGAGGTAATGCGTACCATCAGCCAGGGAAATGTCCAGCTGGTATGAGTGCCCCACTTCTCCGCCAGTAGGGTAAGTGTAAATACCCTGAGATGTTTCAGTCATGGGGGTTTCGGTGCCTTCACTATCGCGAAGCAACACCCCAGCTCCTGAAACTGCGGGAGGTGTAGAATCATCAAAATAGGGCTGCGATGTGGTAATACTAAAGTGGTGCGGGCGGTCTTCATTGGTAAGCCATCCCTGCGTTACAAGCAAGATTTCGCCTTCCGGCAAATCCAGCTCTATCTTGTCCTGACAGGCTGTGCTAAGCGCAGCTATTGAGAGAAGCAAACCAAATAGGTAGGTATAAGATTTCATAGCTTTCTAGAAATTAAGGTTCCAGGTAATTCCGGGTATGATAGACCCGAAGATGCTGAGTCGGTAAGCATCTGTTTGCTGAGGGTTGTCAGCATCCTGTCGGAAAAAGATACTGTATGGATTCCTACGGGCGTAAACATTGTACAACGAAAAAGTCCAGGAGCTTTCCCACTTTTCCGGCCGGTCGAAAAAGAAGAATACCTTCTCCGAGTTTTTTTGGCTCACCACTGTTGCAGAGAGGTCCAGGCGGTGGTAGGCGGGTGTGCGGGCACCATTGCGGTTGTTGTACACAGGTACCACGATGCTTTCATATACAAACCTTGAATCCGGGTATGTAATGGGTCTACCGGTCATGTAGGCGAAGGTTCCCCCAAACTGCCACTTTTCATTGAGCTTAAACATTCCAACCACAGAAACGTCGTGTGTCTTGTCGTAGTTGGCTGGATAATAATCCCCCAGATTGATGCCATCCACCTGCCTTTCAGTGCGGGCCAGGGTATAACTCACCCAACCAGTAAGGCGGCCTTTTACTTTTTGAAACTGCATCTCAAAACCGTAAGCACGGCCTTTGCCACTGAGCAGCTCTGTTTCTATGTGGTCGTTGAGCAGCAATTGTGCATTGTCCTTGTAATCGAGCAAGTTTTGATAATTCTTATAGTAGACTTCTACCGATAGCTCGTAGGTATTGTCTTTGAAATTGCGAAAGTACCCGAGAGAAACCTGGTCTGCTATGGCCGGTTTCACGTATTTACCGGCAGGGGTCCAGATATCGAGTGGTGTTGCAGAGGTGGTATTGCTCACCAAATGCAGGTATTGCCTCATGCGGTTGTAGCCCAACTTCACAGAGTGCCTTGGGTCGAGGGTGTAGTTTACCAGCAACCTTGGTTCAAACCCACCGTAATCGGCTATTACTTCGCCAGTGTTGTAATTTTCAGTACCGATGATGGCATCGTCGCTTGTAGGAGTATCATTTTCATACAGGTACACGGTGCGCTTGCCAACATTCAGAAAGTGGCTATAGCGAAGTCCGTACTGCACGGAGAGTTGCTCAGTGATGGTTTGCTTGTTGCTGATGTACACCGCGATTTCGGTGGCAAACTCCTTGGGCACCACTATTTCATTGAAGAAAGACTCACCGCCCACCCCTTTGGCAATTCCGGGTGAGAAACGGTAGTAAATGGCTTCCATGCCATAGTCAAGGGTGTTCTTCACATTCGGGAAGTAGCTGAAATCGGCTTTGAGGGTGTAGTTGCGTATGCCTGCGCGCCAGTCGAAGGCATTGGCACCACTCGGCACTCCGAGCGAGTATGTGAAATCGCTGTACACCGCGGTGAAATTGCTGAACATGCGGTTGCTAAAAAGGTGGTTCCAGCGAAGGGTAGCCGTATTGTTTCCCCATGAACTGGAAAACTGATCGTCAAATACAAACTTGTCGAGGCCTAAATACCCGGCGAGGTAAATACGATTCTTATCATCGATCTCATAATTTACCTTCGCATTTACATCGTAGAAGAAAAGCTGATTTCCCTTAAGGTCGGGGTTCACAATGGGAGCGAAAAGATCACCATAGGAGCGCCTGCCAGCGACCATAAATGAAGCTTTGTCTTTCACAATAGGCCCTTCGAGCATCAAGCGGCTGCTTATAAGCCCTATGCCGGCAGCACCACCAAATTTCTTGGTATTTCCTTCCTTTTGGCGCACATCCAGCACAGAACTCAGGCGACCACCATAGCGGGCAGGAATTCCGCCTCGATACAGCGTAAGATCTTTAACAGCATCAGCGTTGAATACGGAGAAAAAACCGAATAGATGGGAAGAGTTAAAGACGGTGGCCTCATCGAGCAAAATAAGGTTCTGGTCAATGTTTCCACCGCGCACGTTGAATCCGGTGGCGCCTTCACCCACAGTGGTCACACCTGGCAATAGCTGTATGGTGCGAATAATGTCAACCTCGCCCATAAACTGAGGCACATTCTTTACAGTTTTTGAATCGAGCCTGTTTATTCCTGTTTCAAGACTCGTTACATTTCTATTCACCTGTTCCGCAGTAATTTCTACCGCCTGCAAAAGCAGTTCATCGGGCTTCATCTCGAGCGTATAGGTTTTATTTTCTTGCAGGCTCATCACTTCCTTTACTGCTATATAACCGAGATAGTTGTAGGTGATATTGTACGTACCGGCAGGCAGGGAGAGTGAGTAGTAACCATACACATTGGTTACAGTGCCACCCTTTATTTCGTCCACATATATGGTGGCGCCAATGAGGCCTTCACCATTGCTTGCATCGCGGAGGTAGCCACTCAAGGTGTATTTGTTTTGGGCAAAAAGTAGAAGGGGGCCAATTGCAAAAAGCAGGGCAAGAACTCTGTTCATCGTCTCAATGGTTGTCTGAATTCAAATGGGGTAATGTGACATTCTTTAGATGCCGGGCAAATTTGGCAGCTATTTGTTGAACGGTGCTAAGAATTGTTACAAGCGGTGGTATGTATTTATGACCGAAGTTGGTTTGGCTATATACCGCGCAGGGCAGCTGTTCAAAACTATATTTTCAAGCCAGTCACCTTGCGGCATCTGCACGGTTTACAACATATTTTTACGGGTCTTCATATTGGCATTGATGAATATTACCTTAGATATGTTTCTGCAAATAATAAATTTGCGGGAAGTCAAAACAATAGCCTTATGTCCAAACGGTCTATTTATATAGGTTTTTTAGCAGTAGGATGCTATTTTGTAATTGCATTTATTCCAATTCTCAATGGAGG
>JBGTBE010000100.1:0-18330 GCA_041749535.1 Cryomorpha sp.
AAAAGAAGGTTGGGCATGGTGAAGCGAATTAAAAAACAAATCGATAAATTCGGCTTGACTAATGAAGACATCGGGATCGCAATTACCTGAAATCATGGCACATGAACAGACGTTAGTCAGAATTAAAATGAGACGCATCATCCTCATATTAGTAAAGTTCATTATGATTCTGACGGGTCAGGAGCTCATCGCGCAAACAGCAACGGAAAATTTCAATGGTGCTGCTCAGTCAGATAAAAAAGACCTTGAGCAGCAAGAACTGCAATGGATAATGAAGCAGGATTCACTTAATGGATTCTATATCCCTAAGAACATTGATGAATGTATGACGGAATTAGACACTTTGCTGAAGAAAGAAGAGAAGAAAAAATTTATGAGCTCTATTCCTATGAAATACCACAAGAGTTTAGGTCTTTACCTCCGAAACAACTGGGGTCTGTGGCAAGGATCTAGACTCCAAAAGTACTTCACGAATTTAGGTACTACACATCCAGATGATATGTCCAGTATCATTCTAAACTGCTATTGGCGATATTTAAAAGGTGACTCAACAGATTTTGATACTGAACTGAATCGACATCCAAGAATTGTGACACCACAATTACTTATTCCTGATTCGATGAAATAAAGAAACTGCCACCAACAACTAAGATTCTGTGTTAATTTCCAAATTCTACTGAACGAATTTTTGAAATCCCAGCTCCGCTGCATTTGCAATGCTGCGGCATATTAATCTACCCTGTCCTTTCTAACTCTTTTTCATTAGTAACCAATGGCTCAACTGCATTTGAAATATTTTCGAAGTATTATATCTTACATTGGGCGTAGCAAAGTAAAACCAAAATGAACACGCCAGTAATGTTCGTCAGAATTATTCCGCAGCATTGCAAATGCAGCGGATCGGATGGCAGGCTTTGTTGACTTCTTACGCCCATATGCATGGGGCAATTTTTCTGCTATATTTGGATGCTACGCACTTCGCATATTAGCGATATATATGCAGTAGGGAGAGGATGGTGGCGTATATGCGGATGTTGGCAGTCAGCTAAAAAACAAAACCTAATAACAATGACAGATAGAGAATATTTAAAACAACTCAGAATTGCAACGAAAGACGATCCTATCAGAATTTTAATGAGTGCTTGTTTGTCTGGAATTACTTGTGGCTATGACGGGACAGCAAATGGTGAATATCCAACAGCATTAAAAATTCTAAAATATGACACCGTAAAAATTGTGAAGTTTTGTCCTGAAGAATTTTCCTTCGGGTCTCCCAGAGAAATGTGCGACATTCACGGTGGGACAGGTTTTGACGTGTTAGACGGAAAAGCAAAGCTTTTAACTGAAAGTGGACAAGATTGGACGGAAGGTATAATAAAAGCTTCTGAAAAAATGCTTGACATTGCAAAACAAGAAAAAATAGAATTAGCGGTGCTAATGGACGTTAGTGCAGCTTGTGGTAGTCAAGTAATTTATGATGGCAATAGGTTCTCTGAAAACAAAATGTATCAAATTGGAGCAGGTGTTGCCGCAGCTCAATTAATAAGAAACGGATTTAAAGTTATAAGTCAAAGAGATTACGGTTCGCTTGAAATTTTGTACTCCAAAATTGACCCAAGTTACCAAATTGACACAGCAAAACTTGACCATCACGAAATTGAGTGGTACAAAGAATATTTTAAGACAAGTTGACTATTTGACTAAAAATGACAAAGAAAGCCGAACTGCTAACTGCACCTACCCAAAAGGCGGTGTTTCGTGTTCCAAAGACAGTTTTGTGATTAATCAAACATTGGTTTTTCAAATCAAGTTTTGTGGATAAGATCCCTGCTACCGCTTGACTCCCGTCGCTTGGTGATTGCCTTCCTCGGTATGATTGTGTATAAATTTGTTTTTGAGTCCCAATTACAAGTTCCATCATCCCAACACTGTGAATGCCATAAGCCTTGTGGTGGTCGAATGGATCATGTATTTTCATGGTTGATCATGAGATGATATATGCATTTCATTGTGCATTTGGCATTGCATTGCAGTTTGGCATTAGGCAGGTTTCGCAATGGGCGCTCGGCGACCACTTTTGGGTTTTCAGACAGACTGATGTGATCGCCATGTAATATAGAACGTGGAATGTGGAGATTAACCTGATTAATCCAGGCATATTTTGCGGAGTAAGGATCGTTTGCGGAGAATAAGCAGTATATTTGCCGCATATAATGCGGAGAATGAAAATCTATATACACGAAAAGGAAAACTGGACTGACTTCACCTGGGACAATAAGAAGGTGATGATGAAACTGGGTGAAGCTAGAAATCGTCAGGGCAGACTTCTTGGAAAAATGGAATCACTTGGCTTTGATTTGCAAAATGAAGCAGTATTGAACACGCTTACTTTAGATGTAATAAAATCATCAGAAATTGAAGGCGAGTTTCTGGAAATAGAGCAAGTACGTTCTTCAATCGCCCGAAGATTAGGAATTGACATTGCAGGTGCAGTAGAATCGGAGCGCCATGTTGAAGGAATAGTTGAAATGATGCTTGACGCTACACAAAGGTATAGCCTGCCCTTAACAAAAGATAGATTGTTTGGATGGCATGCAGCTCTGTTTCCTTCAGGTTGGAGTAATCTTTATAAAATTACTGTTGCAGATTGGAGAAAAGACACAACTGGTCCTATGCAGGTTGTGTCAGGGCCGATGGAAAAAGAAAAAGTTCACTATCAAGCACCGGGTTCTGAGAGGATTGAACATGAAATGATAAGATTCCTGGACTGGTTTGAAAACGAGCATGAAATAGATATGGTTCTTAAAGCGGCGATTGCTCATTTATGGTTCGTGACTATTCACCCCTTTGACGATGGAAATGGACGAATTACAAGCTCTATTACAGATATGACATTGGCACGTTCTGACAATAGTATTATGCGGTTCTATAGTATGTCAGCACAAATTAGGGTTGAAAGGAATCAGTATTATGAAAAACTTGAAAAAACACAAAAGGGAAATTCGGATATAACAGAGTGGATTTTGTGGTTTTTACAGTGTTTAATAAATGCTATCGACTCCACAGATGAGACTTTATCGAAAATTCTTCATAAAGCAGAATTTTGGAAAATACATTCCACTACCATTCTCAATGACAGACAGCAAAATATAATAAACAGATTGCTTGATGGATTCGACGGAAAGTTAACATCCTCGAAATGGGGAAAAATTAATAAGTGCTCACAGGATACAGCTCTTCGCGATATTCAAGATTTGATTAAGAAAGATATTTTACAAAAAGAAGCAAGCGGTGGACGAAGCACAAATTATGAATTGAAAGAAATGCCTGGCTATCATGCGGTATAGTTAATGGCCGGTGCAGTGCGTTGTTGACTTCTTACCCCCGTATGCTTGGGGTAATTTTTCTGCTATATTTGGATGCCACGCACTTCGCACATAAGGAATATATGCGCAATAGGGAGAGGAGGGTGGCGTATATACGGATGTTGCCATTCGTTGGAGAAGGGAACTAAGAAATAGTAAATTAAAATCTGAAAGGCTGATTATGGACAGATGGAACAAGGAAATACACAAAACAAAAATGCACTCAAAATATGACTGGTAAACAGAACAGAAGTTTTTAAAATATCAGGATCAGAAGTGAAAGTAAAACGACTGAAATCAACGCCAGAAACAGAATACTAACTGACCTTTAAAAATTAAAGAAATGAAAAAACAAACAGCCTCGTTAATAATTGGAATTGGAATAGCCTCTATACTCGCTGGTATTTATGGGGCAGTTCGTAGTGGAGAATTGATGGACTCTTTGAGTGGAGTTTTTATTGGAGTAGCACTAATTGGGACGGTGATATTTGAACGAAATAAAAAAGACAAAGACGAATAAAAACAACGAAATGGCAACAACAGCTATACGTAATGCGGGTTTTGATGCTAAATTGTAAGTAGATGAATATTATCAAACATATTGCTAAGCTGAAAGTGAAGTTCATTTTAGTCCCCCACTACGCATAGCCAAACCGTTAAAGTAAAATTGGAGTGAAAACCTGAAGCCCATCTATACAACAACACCCTTAGTGATACCAGTGTAAAGGGATATGTAAATCATGTGATTGTTGTGAGAAAATGAAGCTGTTAAAATGATACCAATCTACCTTGTTCGTTAAATCGCATTTCTGCCCGGAACAATGCAACAATTTCCCCAATCCGCTTACTGCGCTCTACAAGGCAATTATTTGGCTCTGGGAAGGCGCGTGTTATTTTGCCTGTAATCAGTACTATACGGTTCAAAGGGCTGTTCTGTAAATTTGGAATACTTACTGTACTACCATAAGCGTGCATAATACATACGTTGTATGATTTTGTGCTACTTAAATCCTTAAAAACACACATTATGAGCACCCAACAGAAAGAGAATTTAAAAGATAAAAAAGTTGCCTTCCTGGCAACGGATGGCTTTGAGCCAAACGAACTTTTCAAACCATTGGAAGCCTTGCAAGGGCAGGGAGCAACCTGCCATATTGTAAGTCTGAAATCCGGAAATATCCGTGCATTTCATGGCGGAGAATGGGGAAAAGCCATTGCGGTTGACCGTATTGTTGATGAGGCAAATGCCAGTGATTACAATGCATTGGTGATTCCCGGTGGGGTGATAAACCCCGACAAGCTTAGAAACAATGCAGGTGCCCTGCGTTTCACCAAAGATTTCTTTGAGCAAAAGAAGCCCGTTGCTTCCATATGCCACGGCCCGCAAGTGCTTATTAGCGCTGAAGTTGTTGAAGGCCGGAAAATGACTTCTTTTCCATCAATCCGTATTGATTTAGAAAATGCAGGAGCAATTTTCAAAGACCAGGAAGTAGTGGTGGACGAAGGGCTTGTAACTTCTAGAAGTCCTGAAGATCTTCCGGCTTTCATTGACAAACTCATCGAGGAAGTCGCTGAAGGAAAACATCAGGAGCAACATGCTTAAGAAATTTAAATACCCATTTTTGAAAGACTCCGTCAATTGCGGGGTCTTTCTGTATGGTTAAAATCAACTGATGGACCTGACCTCCGGACAGCCTTTTTGGCTGGCAAAGAATGGTTTCCGAAACCAATATGAAGCCCTGCGTGATAGTACCCGCTGCGAAGTGCTTATCATTGGTGGAGGCATTTCGGGGGCGCTCATGCTCTATTCGTTGATAGGAGCGGGTATAGATGCCGTTTTGGTGGATAAGCGAAGGTTTGGCACTGGCTCAACGTGCGCCAGCACAGCCCTGCTCCAATACCAGGTAGATGTGCCCCTCACCACCTTGCAGAAAAAGATAGGGGTGGAGAATGCAAACAAGGCTTACAAAGATTGCGCATACGCGGTAGATAGGATTGAAGCAATAGCTGCAGATATTGGTTTTGAAGGAATACATCCTAGGCCCACGCTGTACAAAGCAGCCGATTCGAGGGGCGCAAAGCTGATAGAATCTGAATACAAATTGCATGAATCTCTCGGATTCAACGTGGAGCTGTATGATGCATCAGAGATAAAATCCAAATTTGGCTTTGAAGCTCCATTGGGTTTGTTCAGTAACCACAGCGCCGAAACAGATGCCTATGCCTTTATGCACCACCTTTTGGATTGGTGCACCCAGCGCGGTGCGCGCGTGTATCAGTTCACGGAAATTCTCAAATTGAAATCTACCAAAACGGGCGTGGAAGCAATTACCCAGTATACAAGCAAGATCAAAGCATCGAAAGTGATCTATGCTACAGGCTACGAGATTGACGAGAAACTATACCGGGATATCGTGAACCTTCAAACCACTTTCGCTTACATCACCACGCCTTGTGGAGTCAAAGAACCCTGGTATCGCAACAGCCTGATTTGGGATACCGCCTCTCCATACCACTACCTGCGCACTACAAGCGCCGGGGGTATCATAGTAGGCGGTGAGGATATTAGAGGCAATGACCCCAAAAGGCGGGAAAGACTGTTGGACCGTAAGGTGCGAAAACTGGAGAAGCATTTCGTGAAGTTGTTCCCCAACCTGAATGTTACCGTTGAGTTCAAATGGGCCGGAACCTTTGGTTCTACAAGGGATGGACTTCCGTACATAGGAACAATTGGGGGTGAGCCAAACATCTTTTACTCTTTGGGATTTGGTGGCAATGGAATTACCTTTTCAGTCCTGGCCTCGGAAATTATCAGGGATATGATCAAAGGATCGACCCCACCCAACGCCGACTTATACAAATTCGATCGATAGTAAGCGCTATGCATGTGTATTGCGTACCAACTGCGCCGGGCATTTGCCTTTTGCATCAGCCAGCCATATCTAATGGAATTAATCGCCGCTCACTTTGTCCAAACAGATGCATACTAAATCTCTTCTTCCAAAACAGTCGCTGTTACAGGCAGCAGGGTAAAGCTCATTCGGTGGTGTATGCAGGGCCCGTGCAAAGCGATCGCCCTCCGGTGCGCGGGGGTGGGGTATCCCTTGTTTTGGTTCCAGCCGTAATGGGGTAATGCCAGGTGCAGGCTTTCCATCATTTCATCCCGGTGGGTTTTGGCAAGCACGGAAGCCGCTGCTATATTTCTGTATTTTCCGTCACCTTTTATGATACAATGGTGGGGAATGTCCCGGTAGGGTACGAAACGGTTTCCATCCACCAGGATGCTTTGGGGCCGCACGCTCAATTGATCCAGCGCAAGGTGCATGGCAAGAAATGAAGCCCGGAGTATGTTGATGCGGTCTATCTCCTCCGGTGAAACCAGTCCTACAGCCCAATGCAAAGCTTCATTTTCTATGACCGTACGCAGCAAATCCCGCTGTTTGTGGGTGAGTTGTTTGGAGTCGTTCAATAGTGGGTGGTTCCAGCCTTCCGGCAAAATAACAGCGGCGGCAACCACCGGTCCCGACAGGCAACCTCTGCCTGCTTCGTCGCAACCTGCTTCCATAATGCCCTCGGTGTGGAATGGTAACAACAATGCCATGCCACTAAAGTAGGGCGTTCAGGGTTTTGCTGAACCTTTGGGCAAGCTCCTTTTCCAACAAGAAAATAACAAAGCAGACACCAACGGCATTTGCCGAAAGGCCTTGCATGGCAATGGATGCGCTGTATCTTTGGGCACCGCGAATGAAAAAACTTCTCATTGTAGCTCCATACCCACATGGGAAAGCACCCTCACAGCGCTTCCGCTTTGAGCAATACCTGGGCGCGCTCAACGAAGCGGGTGTGGCTTGGGAAATGGCTTCTTTCTGGTCGGCGAGACACTGGCCTGCCATATACCGCAAGGGAGCACTGTCGCTGAAGGTTTTTGCAACAATGCAGGGCTTCGCAAAGCGGATGTTGCTTCTGTTTACCCTTGGAAAGTACGATGTGATTCTTATACACCGTGAAGCCACACCCATTGGCCCCCCTTGGTGGGAGTACATTGCATCACAGTGGCTGGGCAAGAGAATCATTTTTGACTTTGATGACGCCATATGGCTGCCAAACAATTCCCAGGCGAACGAGATGATGGTGGGCAAATTAAAAACCCATGGAAAAACCCGCCGCATCATTTCCTGGAGCGAGAAGGTGCTGGCTGGCAGTGACTTTCTGGCCAGCTATGCCTCGGCTTGGTGCAATAGGGTTACGGTAGTGCCAACTACCATCGACACCACCCTAGTCCACAACCGTGTAAAGTCTCATCAGCACACGCAGCTTCCGGTTATTGGGTGGACAGGTTCCCACAGCACGCTGAGGCAGCTTACCCCCCTTTTTTCCTTGCTCGCACAGCTTCGTGAAACACAGGCTTTCACCCTGCTGATTATCGCAGACAAAGCCCCTGATGTGATGCCTTCCTTCGCCATGTTTGTGCCGTGGAACAAGGACACTGAAATAGAGGACCTGTTGCGCATCGATGTAGGAATTATGCCCCTGTACGATACCGACTGGGAAAGGGGCAAATGCGGGTTCAAAGCATTGCAGTATATGGGGCTGGGAATCCCTGCGGTAGTCTCGGCAGTAGGCGTGAATACCGAAATTGTGCAGCATGGAGTAAACGGATTTGTGTGTGAATCACTCCCGGTTCAGGATGGTGCCCTGTGGCTAGAATCCCTCACCCGCATGCTTTCTGACCATACATTAAGAGGGGCCATGGGCGCTGATTCAAGACGGCGCATTGTGGAGCTATACAGCGTGCACGCTTGGAGGGAGCGCTTTATAGCATTCTTAATAGAAGTATAATTTCAGAGGGTTAGAAACTTTGAGCGCAATATTTTCACTGCTTTAATGCCAGCGAGTATCTAAAAACATGCTCTAAAACTTCCCTACATCGCAAGAATCACAAAAACCACCCTTCTGTTTAGTGCCCTTCCGGCTTCGGTGTCGTTGGTGGCAATGGGGTCTGCGGAGCCAAAGCCGCTGTGGGTGAGTCGCCCGGCGTCCACATTGTTCGATGTGAGCCATTGCACCACTGCCTTTGCACGGCGATTGCTGAGGTCCAGGTTGTGGGCATCGCTGCCGCGATTGTCGGTGTACCCCCGTATTTCTATGCGCATGGAAGGATGGTTTTCCAGAAGGCGTTGTAATTCGCTGAGCTGCACCACCGATTCTTCAAGCAAGGCTGCCTTGTCAGTATCGAAGAATACGTTCTGAAGGCTTATGCTCCTTCCCACTTCGAGCACCTCACCCATTCCGGTGCTATTGCAAACGGTAGTCTCACCAGGTATCACTTCTGCAAGGCAGAAATCGTCAAAGTAGTAACGCACCATAAAAGTAGGACTGAGGTCCTTTACACCGGTGAGGTCTGTGTTGTTTTCGCCAGTGTCCTCTAGGTTGGGATGTGGGGATCCTTTCGGAGGAACAACGCTTTTTTTATTGGCTTTTTTATTGGCCTTTTTATGCTGTTTCAGGTATTTTTTTTGTTCCTCGGGCGGGAGATATAGCCATTTCATATCCTCATTCACTTCCTTTTTACTGGCATCATACCGCTCTTCAACCTGCTCCATAAATTCGTCCTGCTTTCTACTTACATATTCATTGCGCTGTGTGGCAGCAAAGTAGCCAATGGTAAGGTATTGCTCACCTCCAGCAGCCAGAAATGTATCCACTACCATAAACCATTCGAAGCGGTCGCCTTTGGGCAGATGAAATGCACACTGAGGTTCCAGGTTATGGTCGCCGGGAAGGTGCGTATCCAGCCTTTTCTTGCCAAAGTGAATGCCTATTTGTGTCTGTTTTTCAGCATTGTTGTTTTTGAATCTGCTAAGACGTGCCCAGGCTTCTATGCGGTAAGCAGTGCCAGCCATGAGTGGCTCCAGAAGTTTCACATGCAGGTACTCGTTCGGCTCATTGGGATACATGCATATGCCATTTATGTAGTGGCCGGTGTGGGCCGGAGCATGTGTGGCGCTGTCGCAGCGTTCGTAGTGGTAGTAGGGCCCCTGTGGCTGTACCCACTGGAATTCTGTTTGGGTAAAGAGCTCTTCGAAGCCAGGGTTGGGAATCAGATTTTGGGAGAACATTTGCACAGATGCTTGCAAAAAAAGAAACCACAAAACCCAGGTGCGTCGCGCAGGCATGTGAGGCTTTATTGGGCTATAATAAGTCGCAGCCTTCGGGGCTGACTGCGGCCATCACCGGCATACACAAAATACATGGCAGGGGGCAAACCGCGCATATCGAAACAACCTTCTACACCTTCATACTTTCTCACAAAGCGCCCCTCGGTTGTGTAAACCTCAGCATGTGATTCATCACTTTCGAGGATGCAGAATTTCCCATTGTTTGGCTGTGGGTGCACCACCTGCCTGTTGGAATGTTCAAGGTCTTCAATGCCTAGCACTGCTGGGGTGATAATGGTCCTGAATGTGATTCTCACCGAATCGGCGCGGTTGTCAATTGGAAAAAGCAAAAAGCTGATGTTGCCCGCGCCTGTGTAACCATTGTTTACCACCTGAAAGATCATCATGTTGTTGTACTGTGTGTCAACACTCAGATTGAAATCGGCGCTGTCCACATTGTCAAACGGGTTGTGCCAGGTGTCGGGGTCTTGCAAGTATTTGCTCCACCCTTCGGGAAATGATGTATCGTACCGTTTTACCCAGCGCATCTGCAAAGGCGCCTCGGTTGTGTTATAAAGGTCTATATGGGCGTAGGCTGCAGGAGTAATGGTGGTTTTATTGATAAAGGCAAGGGTATCACTCACTGAAAATGATACCTGCGCGGAATGTTGCTGAGAGAATGCAAGCCACAGCAATGCGATCAGCGACAATCGCAGTATCGAAATGCTGTGGATTGAGTGGTTCATCCGTTCAGGCTTATGGTTTGATGGCAAATTCCACCCTCCTGTTTTTGGCCAGTGAAAGTGGAGTAGTAGATGTAGAAACGGGCTTCTTGTTGTCCGACCATTCTACGGACAACCTTGAGCTGTCAATGCCTTGGGCTTCCATATAGTCCTTGGTGGCCTTGGCGCGTTTCTCGGCCAGGTTTTTCACCGCCGATTCCTTTTCTGCCAGGGCCACTTCTTCATTGTCGCTGTGGCCTGTAATCACACATTTCAGCGTTGGGTTGGCCACGAGCAGGTCCACCACCTTGTCTACAGAACGCTGGGCAGCGCTTACAAGCTCGGGCTTATACTGATAGAAATACGCGTCTATGGCTTCCAATTTTTGGCCGGGAGTCATCTCATCGGTTAGCTCTACCGAACCACTGAAGATTATTTTGCTTTCCGGAATTCTCGATCCGGCGCAATTGCAACTCTCACCAATGCTTATGGGTTCTACCTGCACCATATCTATGTAGTAGTAAGCAGCCTGAATACCTCCCAGGGTTTCGAACTCCGCGGCTACTTCCATGGCTTCAGATTGGGTGCGGTCGTCGCTGTGGAAATTGCCTATGGTAAGATAAGTTTCGGTGCCGTTTGCGGCGTACATCTGGCAGAATTCCATCCATCCGTCCCGGTCAGTAGCAACTTCGTTCAGGTCGGTGTAGATGGCTTCCGGCTTGCTGAGTGAAGTGAGTGTTTTTTCTTTGATTTCAGATTTCGAAAGTAGCACACCCAGGTTGTTGGATGCAAACCTTGAGCACTCAGCCAGCGAAGCTTTGTAACGTATGCAGTACAAGCCTCTGGCTGTGAGTTTCTTGGTAAGGGGAACGCTGATGTAGGTTCTGGATATTTTTCCTCGGGGGCTGTACACCACGATTCCGGCAAAGTTGGAGCCATCAAAGGGGTCCTGCACGCCATACATATTGTTGGGGAGCGCCACGGTTTTGCTCTTTGCGTTGGCAGAAAATATATCCGACACGGTGGCTGTAGGGTTGCTCCATCCCACAGTAAGATCGAACTGCTCATTGCGGCGCAGTCCGGGCTCCAATTCTTCGAAGCTGGGGTTGGCCACCAGGTTTTTATCGTCAAACTGCCCATGGCTTTCGCTCACAGCAAATGTTGCCATCAGGCAGGTGGCGATAAGGGCAAGTCGTTTGTCAGTTTTGATCATGTTGGTAAGATTTTACGGTTTCTACAAAGGTTTTAACAGCATCGGGATGGGTATCGGGGTACACGCCATGGCCAAGGTTGGCAATGTGGCGGTGCGCTCCAAACTCCTTGAGCATATTTCGGGTCATTCTAACAATATCCTTGCCATCGCTGTAAAGTGCGGCAGGGTCCAGGTTTCCCTGAAGGGTTTTATCAAATTTGGTTTTTTCTCTTGCGTAGGCTACGGGCGTGTTCCAATCTATGCCTATGGTATTGCAGGGCAGTGTGGCAAGCTGGTCTATAGAAAAGTGAGCTCCTTTCGCAAAAAGAGTGATGGGCACGGTGTCGGACAGTGCTTCGCATATCTTTTTCAAGTAGGGCAAGGAGAAGGTAGCATAGTCTTCCCTGTTCAGAATACCAGCCCAGGAATCGAAAATTTGTAACAGGTGTACACCAGCTTCCACCTGGGCTTTCAGATAATTTATCGTCGATGAAGTAATCATGTCGAGCAGTCTGTGGGCCAGGTCGGGGCGCTGCACCAGCATTTTGCGCGCTATGGAAAAAGTCTTTGATCCCTTGCCTTCCACCATGTAGCAGAGTATGGTGAACGGGGCACCGGCAAACCCAATGAGGGGTACCCGTCCGTTTAGCCCATTCAGGGTGTGTTTTATGGCATCGTAGACGTACTGCAGTGCACCTGCTTCAGCGATGTGTATTCGGTTAAAGTCTGCTTCAGTGGCGATTGTTTTTTCAAACCAGGGGCCTTTATTTTCCAGCATTTCGTAGCGCAGCCCCATGGCCTCTGGTATCACAAGGATGTCGGAAAAGATGATTGCGGCATCCACCCCAAGCAGATCTACAGGCTGAAGGGTTACCTCAGCAGCAAGTTCAGGGGTTTCCACCAATTCCTTAAATCCGGAAAGTTTAGCCCGTACCGCCCTGTACTCCGGGAGTATGCGCCCAGCCTGCCGCATGAGCCACACAGGTGTGCGCGCTGTGCTTTCGCCTTTTGCTGCCCTTATGATGAGATCGTTGAGTAGTTGTGCCAATCAGACTAAATTATATCGGATGCCAAAAATAAGAGAATAATGCCCTGAAAGCACAGAAAATTGGGATCAATATAGGAGTGCTGCACGCTGAGGACCCAATTTCTCCTCCCTTAGAAATTGTAGGCCAGCTTTAATCCAAGCATCGATGCTGTAGTCTTCTCCCTGAGAAGTTCTTCATCTTCGGTAATATAAAAAAGCTGATAACGAATAGAAGCCGAAATACTTTCACTGAAAAAATACCCAATCTGCGGCGCAATGCTAAAGTAACGCTCCGTATTGCGCTCTCCTTCTTCACTGTTTCCTCCAAAATTGATGTCCTTCGATTCAACGGATATAAAGTGCACGCCCATTTCTCCGTGCACATACAGTCCTTTGCGGTGCTCGGCAAAGTAGTATTTGGCGCCAAATTGAAGGGGTATAGCTGTGTAGCTTTTTGCCACATTTTTGTAGTCGGCATTGAGCCCGAAGATGATGAGACCCAGGTTGCCGGTGATGCCCAACCTGTTCAACAACGTGAGTTCAGCGCCCCCGCTGCCACCAACACCTACAGTGAGTACGTCCTTTGACCAGTCGCCCATTGGCATGGCCAATTCGAAGCCTACATTGCCAAACATTTCCTGACCGCTTACATTGGATGAAAATGTTGTTAGGCTCAGTAAAATCAATGCATTTCTCAAATGGTTCATAGTAGAAATCGTTTTAATTGACGCGTATTGCAGGTTGTCTTTGATGCAGAATTGCTGGACTGTTGCTTGTGCGAAAGTACAAATACGGCAATGGCATTGGCTGCGACATTCAAATAAAAAATACAAGATTACTCATTGGATTCTCATTGTGGGCCATACCTACCAAGAACATACATACCCACATTCATCTGGAAAAGACTACCCAGCAGAAAACTTGCTATAGAAATTGGATCACAGGCACAGCGCACGTGCACTTCTAACTATGACCTACTGATAAAAGAACCTAAGTCTCAGGCCTTCTGCTGCAATTTGATCAGGTTCAAAGCAGAACCTGCCCTGAACCATTCAATCTGCCCCGCATTGTAGGTATGGTTCACCTTGATGGTATCGCTGCTGCCATTGGCGTGATGCAATACCATGGTCAGTTGCTTTTCGGGCGCAAAATCTTCCAGGTCGGTAAGATCAAAGGTGTCATCTTCCTGTATCTTATCGTAATCCGTTTCATTGGAGAAAGTAATGGCGAGCATGCCTTGCTTTTTCAGGTTGGTTTCATGAATTCTCGCAAAAGACTTTACAAGAACTGCTTTTACGCCGAGGAAGCGAGGTTGCATGGCAGCGTGTTCACGCGATGATCCTTCCCCGTAATTGTGGTCTCCGACTACGATGGTAGGTATTCCGGCTGCTTTGTAAGCCCGCTGTGTACCGGGCACGGTGCCATACACGCCTGTGAGCTGGTTTTTTACTTTGTCGGTTTCCTTATTGAAAGCATTCACTGCACCGGTAAGGGTGTTATCAGAGATGTTGTCAAGGTGTCCGCGGAAACGCAGCCAGGGGCCAGCCATGGAAATGTGGTCGGTGGTGCATTTGCCGAAAGCTTTTATGAGCAGCTTCATGCCCAATATATTGTGTCCATTCCAAGGGGTAAAAGGCGCCAGCAGTTGAAGTCGTTTTGAATCTTCTGCTACTGCCACAGCTACATTGCTGCCGTCGGCGGCAGGGGCCAGATATCCGGCATCTTCCACTGCAAAGCCGCGTTCGGGCATTTCCATTCCTGTGGGCTCGTCGAGCATTACGGCCACGCCATTTTCATTGATGAGTTTGTCCTTCAAAGGATTGAAGGTGAGGTCTCCCGCTATGGCCATTGCCGTTACAATCTCCGGCGATGCCACAAAGGAGTGGGTATTCGGGTTGCCATCGTTTCGCTTGGCAAAGTTTCGGTTGAAGGAAGTGATGATGGAATTTTTTCGGTTCGGATCCTTGCTGTGACGCGCCCATTGCCCAATGCACGGTCCGCAGGCGTTGGCGAGCACTACGCCGCCTATTTTGTCAAAAGTACCCAGGAACCCATCTCGCTCCACAGTGTAACGCACTTGCTCTGAGCCGGGTGTGATGGTGAACTCAGCTTTGGTTTTCAGGTTTTTGTCAATCGCTTGCTTCGCCAGTGATGCAGCGCGGGAGATGTCCTCGTACGATGAGTTGGTACATGAACCTATGAGTCCTACTTCTAAGGTTTGTGGCCAACCTTCTTTGCGCACCCTATCGGCAAATTGTGAAATGGGTGTGGCTAAGTCGGGCGTGAAAGGTCCATTGATGTGGGGCTCGAGCTCCGATAGGTTTATTTCAATTACCTGATCGAAATACTTGTCGGGATTGGCATACACTTCCGGGTCACCGGTGAGGTGTTCGGCCACCGTGTCGGCCAGGGCAGCCACGTCAGCGCGGCCTGTGCCACGCAGGTAAATGGCCATCTTCTCATCATACCCGAAGGTGGATGTGGTGGCGCCAATTTCTGCGCCCATGTTGCAGATGGTTCCTTTGCCAGTGCACGAAAGGCCAATGGCTCCATCTCCAAAATACTCTACAATGGCTCCGGTACCGCCTTTTACCGTAAGGATGCCGGCAACTTTAAGAATTACGTCTTTGGCGCTCGTCCAGCCATTGAGTCGGCCGGTGAGTTTCACCCCGATGAGTTTTGGAAATTTAAGCTCCCAGGGCATACCCGCCATCACATCTACCGCGTCGGCTCCACCCACACCCACTGCCACCATGCCAAGGCCTCCGGCATTGACGGTATGCGAGTCGGTTCCTATCATCAACCCTCCGGGAAATGCATAGTTTTCGAGCACCACCTGATGGATGATACCGGCTCCTGGCTTCCAAAATCCTATGCCGTACTTGCTCGATACCGTTTCCAGAAAGTTGAATACTTCTGAACTGCTGTTCATGGAATCTTTCAAATCTTGTGCGGCTCCATGCTGGGCGAGTATCAGGTGGTCGCAGTGTACAGTGCTGGGTACGGCAGTGGTTTTTTTACCAGCTTGCATGAACTGCAGCAAAGCCATTTGGGCAGTTGCATCCTGCATAGCCACCCTGTCAGGTGCGAAGTCCACATAGCTCTTGCCACGGCCATAGGCTTCAGTGGCATTGCCTTGAGCGAGGTGTGCGTAGAGAATTTTTTCAGTAAGGGTGAGCGGTTTGTTGAGCACTTTGCGCGCTGCTGCTATGCGTGATGGAAATGCCGCGTATACGGCTTTGATCATATCTAAATCAAAGATCATAGGTCTGGGTTTTGAATTTTTACAGGCGCCGCGAAAGTACCAAATTATGATGAGCGGTTCAAAGGGTACCGCCTTACTTGTGTAATTTTAGCGCATCTATTCAGATTATAGCTCCATTTATTGAAAACTTTATATCTCGAAAACCTGAAAGTAGCCCTTCGCAGCATACGCGGACAGGCTTTGAGAACCATCCTTACGGTAATGATTATCGCAGTGGGCATTATGGCCCTGGTAGGTATTCTCACGGCCATTGACGCACTTCAGGGAAAAATAGAAAGTGACTTCAGCCGTATGGGGTCCAACACCTTCAACATACGCAGCAATTCTGGCAATTTAGGTGGGGGCAGGGCAGGAGAGCGCACAAATGTAAACCAACCTATAAGCTACAGGGAAGCTGAGGCATTTCTGGAAAGGTATGACTATCCAGCTTCTGTATCGGTTTCAGCAATGGTGAGCTTTATGGCCACGCTCCGGCATCAGTCTTCGAAAACAAACCCCAATGTGCAAGTGATTGCCGGCAGCGACAATTACCTGCTCACTTCTGGCTACAAGGTGGGTGCTGGTCGCAGTTTCTCAGCTGAAGAGCATTCCCAGGGGCTTCCCGTGGTAATAATTGGCACCGATGTTCAGGAAAAGCTCTTTGGTGTGGGGAATGAAAGCGCGGTTGGCAAGCATGTATTCATTGGGAGCCACCGCTACACCATAGTGGGTGTGCTGGAGAGCAAGGGCAACAGCATAGGCTTCAGTGGTGACAATCAGGCCATACTGCCCATCAGAAATGCCCGGCTTAACTTGCTGGGGTCCAACAGTTCATACACCATCAATGTGCAAACGTCCAAAGCCGTAGAGATGGAAGGTGCGCGCATTGCCGCCACCGGAACAATGAGAAATGTGCGGGGCGACAGGCCCGGCGAGCCTGATACTTTTGGCATTACCCAAAGCGACAGCCTGGCCAATATGCTCCTTGAGCAAATCAGTACCATCACCATCATTGCAACCATTATTGGCGGCATCACCTTGTTCGGGGCAGCCATTGGACTTATGAATATTATGCTCGTTTCGGTCACAGAACGCACCCGCGAAATTGGGGTGCGCAAGGCCATAGGGGCCAGTTCAGGAATGGTGAGAAACCAGTTTCTTGTGGAAGCCATTGTGATAGGGCAGCTCGGCGGAATCCTGGGCATTATCCTTGGCATAGGCTGCGGCAACCTCATTGCCATGCTGATTGAAAGCAGTTTTATCATACCCTGGAGGTGGATCTTTGGTGGTGTCGCACTCTGTTTTGTAGTGGGCGTGGTAAGCGGGTATTATCCTGCCAAAAAGGCCGCAGCACTAGACCCTATTGATGCTTTGAGGTACGAGTAACCTGGTCAGGCATAGCGAGCGCCAGGGATAGAACCATTCTCTTCGATGAGCAATTTAGATTTGGTCCTGGAAACAGCCTTTTAGTTTATTTGCGACAATTTGTTCCGAGGCATTGCGCTAATTTCAAATAAACATTGTTCTCCTTTTGGAAAGCAGTATTTGATGCGCTCATGTTGGATTTCAATGTTTTATTCGCAAATAAAACGGAGCTCAGCCCGGGTTTGGGAATTTCGATATCCTACCACAAATAATTCCGAAGGGTGAGGTATTGCCAGGCCATACGGTTGTATTGCTGCGCAGTAAATTTACATACACAGTCGTCAGGATAATAGGACATGATGTTATTGATCAATGGAATATAAGGGTCGCCATTGGCATCTTCGATGTAGGCATCGTACTGACAATTGTCTGTAGGCCCATTGTTATCGGCTGGCGTGTCGCATACCAAATCGCCGGCAACTGCACAATTAGAACTATTCACAAATTCAGTTCCCAAATCTGTTTCAAACGTGTGATACAACCCAAAAAAATGACCCATCTCGTGCGCAAGAACCAATTCGCTGGAGCTTTTCTCCAGAAGAATCACATCTATTCCCCCTGGAAAATACGCATAACCCGCTGCAGGAGGATTGTTGGTGATCTCCTCTACATAATACACATTGATTGTATTCGGGATGTAAAATTGGTTTACCATTTCATCCTCTTCGGTCAAATCTGTTCCAGGTTCAGGAATGTTGTTGAACATATTCCAGTTGTAATTAGGAATAAGCGTTTCACTACAAATTTCAAATTGCAAGTTGATGGGTTCAAAAAGTTGGTTCAGGAATTCCCAATTTGGCATGTAGCCTGCCGCACCAAAATCGTAAGAATTGAAGGCATTTGCCACAATGTAAATATTGACCGAAAGCGTTTTGTTTAAATTGTATTCTATTAGGCTTTTCCCTTGTGAAGGCATCACTGGAGGGTTCTTTATCATGTTTTTAGGTATTACAGTTCCGCACTGTGCCCATGACATTTCAGTCAATAAGGACAACCCTGAGAAGAGCAAAAAGTAAATAATATAATACTGTCTCACGCCGTTTTCTTATATTCACCAAATCACATCTGTCCAAGACGTTTAATAGTCTGAGATAAAAAAATGGAGTTGGCCCGGAAAAATCCGGTATGTTTAAAGTGCGAACAAAAAACAGCCAACTCCGGTATGAAGATCACGTTATTTGCCCAGATATTCCAAAA